>JAEZIA010000141.1 GCA_023416315.1 Actinomycetes bacterium | reverse complement strand
AATGCGGTATGAATGGGCGGATGCCCGAATCAATTCCGTCTTCGAAGCCGGACCCGATCGCCGCGGCGCGGCGCAATTGGGAGCGCGCCGGGTGGGGTGATGTCGCCGACGGCATGGTCGCGGTGACCTCGGTGATGCGGGCCCACCAGATTCTGCTGGCCCGAGTGGAGACCGCGCTGCGCCCTTACGATCTGAGCTTTTCGCGGTTCGAGCTGTTGCGGCTGCTGGCGTTCAGTCGTACCGGCGCGCTACCGATCACCAAGGCTTCCGACCGGCTGCAGGTGCACGTCACCAGTGTCACGCACGCCATCCGGCGGTTGGAGGCCGACGGACTGGTCAAGCGGGTGCCGCATCCCACCGACGGGCGCACCACGCTGGTGGAGATCACTGAACTGGGCCGGTCGACGGTTGAGGACGCCACCGCCACACTCAACGAGCAGGTGTTCGCCGATATCGGGATGGCGGCGCCGGAAGCCCGTGCGCTGGTGGCGTCGATCGAAACGCTGCGCCACCACGCGGGCGACTTCTAGCGCAGGGTCTCGATGATCGCGCTGAAGTCGAGGTCGGCGTGCTCTAGCGCGAACTTGGCGTAGATCTCGGCGGCGTGGCTGCCCAGCGGGGCGGTCGCGCCGGTCGAGGACACCGCATCCATGGCCAGACCGAGATCCTTGTTCATCAGCGCGGTGGCGAACCCCGGCTTGAAGTCGTTGTTGGCGGGGGAGGTCGAAACCGGGCCGGGCACAGGGCAATTGGTGTGCACAGCCCAGCAGTTGCCGGTGGCGCCGGTGATCACGTCGAACAGGGACTGTGCCGAGAGGCCGAGCTTCTCGGCCAGCACGAACGCCTCACCCACGGCGATCTGCTGCACGGCCAGCACCATGTTGTTGCACAACTTGGCGGCCTGGCCGGCGCCGGAAGCTCCGCAGTGAATCACCTTGCTCGCCATGGGATCCAGGACCGCACGGGCCTTGTCCAGCGCGTCGGCCTCGCCGCCGACCATGAATGCCAACGTGCCCGCGGTCGCGCCCTTGATGCCACCGGAGACCGGGGCGTCGAGCTGTGCCATGCCCGCCGCGGACGCCTGGGCGTTGACCTCGCGGGCGTCGGCGACCGAGATCGTCGAGGTGTCGATGAACAGTGTGCCGGGCTTGGCCGCCGGAAGCGCTTCGGCGTAGCAGGATTTCACGATCGCGCCGTTGGGCAGTGAGGTGATGACGACGTCCGCCTCGGCCACCGCTGCGGCACCGGCGTCGAACACCGTCGCGCCCTTCTGCTCGGCGGCCGCCCGCAAGTCGGGCACCGGGTCGAAGCCGCGCACGGTGTAGCCGGCGTTGACCAGGTTGGCTGCCATCGGCCCACCCATGTGGCCCAGTCCGAGGAACGCGATCGTCGTCATGTGCAGGCTCCTTTGCCTCTTGCCGTTGCGCGTGCTCGGGCGGCTTCAGCCCGCCCGATGACCACGCGCATGATTTCGTTGGTGCCCTCCAGGATTCGGTGCACCCGCAGATCGCGAACGATCTTCTCCAGCCCGTACTCCCGCAGATAGCCATAGCCGCCGTGCAATTGCAGTGCCTGGTCGGCCACCCCGAAGCAGGCGTCGGTGACATAGCGTTTGGCCATCGCGCACAGCGCCACCTTGTCCGGCTCGCCGTTGTCCAGCGCGATCGCGGCGCGCCACAACATCAGCCGAGAGGTCTCCAGGGCGGTGGCCATGTCGGCCAACGTGAACCGGATGGTCGGCTCGTCGAGCAGCGCACCGCCGAAGGCTTGGCGGTCGGCGAGATAGCCTGCCGCCTTCTCGTAGGCGGCTTGCGCGCCGCCCAGTGAGCACGCCGCGATGTTGAGCCGCCCGCCGTTGAGGCCGTTCATGGCGATCGCGAAACCGGTGCCTTCACCTTCGGCGCCGCCGAGCATCGCCGAGCTCGGCACCCGCACACCTTCGAGGATCACCTGGGCGGTGGGCTGCACGTTCCAGCCCATCTTCTCTTCCTGGGCACCGAAACTCAGCCCGGGCGTGTCCTTTTCGATGATGAACGCCGAGATGCCGCGTGGGCCGTCGGCGCCGGTGCGGGCCATCACGACGTACACATCGGAGCTGCCTGCGCCGGAAATGAACTGCTTGACGCCGTCGAGCACGTAGCTGTCACCGTCGCGGACGGCCTTGGTGCGCAATGCGGAGGCATCCGAACCGGCGCCGGGCTCGGTGAGGCAGTAGCTGGCGATGGCCTCCATCGACGCCAGCCGGGGGATCCACGACTTGCGTTGGTCGTCGGTACCGTACGTGTCGACCATCCACGCACACATGTTGTGGATCGACAGGAACGCCGCCAGCGCGGGATCGGCGGCCGAGAGCTGCTCGAAGATCCGCACCGCGTCCAGGCGTCGCAACCCGCTGCCGCCGACGTCCTCGGCGCAGTAGATGGCGGCCATCCCCAGTTCGGCGGCCGCCCGCAGCACGTCCACCGGGAACTCCTTGGAGTGGTCCCACTCCAAGGCATGCGGCGCAAGGCGTTTGGCGGCGAACGCGGCCGCCGTTTCGGCGATCACGCGTTCGTCGTCGTCGAGCGTCAGGAAGTTCATTTCATTGTCGGGATGACGAACTCGGCGCCGTCCTTGATACCCGACGGCCACCGCTCGGTGACGGTCTTGGTCTTGGTGTAGAACAGGATCGAGTGCGGCCCGTGCTGGTTGAGGTCGCCGAATCCGGAGCGCTTCCAGCCACCGAAGGTGTGGTAAGACACCGGAACCGGGATCGGCACGTTGACGCCGACCATGCCGACCTGAACCCGGGAGACGAAGTCACGGGCGGTGTCGCCGTCGCGGGTGAACACCGCCACGCCATTGCCGTACTCGTGCTCGGTGGGCAGCCGCAGCGCCTCTTCGTAGTCGTGGGCGCGCACGATGCACAGCACGGGCCCGAAGATCTCGTCGGTGTAGATCGACATGTCGGTGGTGACGTGATCGAACAGGGTGGGGCCGATGAAGAACCCGCCCGACAGGTCGGCTTCGTCGAAAGTCAGCTCGTCGCTGGCCTTCTCGCGACCGTCGACGACGATCTCGGCTCCCGCCGCGACGCCGGCGTCGATGTAGTCGCGGACCCGCTGCAGCGCGGCGGCGGTGACCAGTGGGCCGTAGTCGGCCTTCGGGTCCAGGCTGTGCCCGACGCGCAGCTCGTTGATCCGCTCGACGAGCCTGCCGCGCAACCGGTTTGCGGTCTCTTCGCCGACGGGCACCGCGACGCTGATGGCCATGCAGCGCTCACCGGCGCTGCCGTAGCCGGCGCCGATGAGGGCGTCGACGGCCTGGTCGAGGTCGGCGTCCGGCATCACGATCATGTGGTTCTTGGCGCCGCCGAAGCACTGCGAGCGTTTGCCGTTGGCCGCGGCGGTGGCATAGATGTACTGCGCGATGTCGGAGCTGCCGACGAAGCCGACGGCCTTGATGTCGGGGTGTTCGAGGATGGCGTCGACGGCTTCCTTGTCGCCCTGCACCACCTGGAACACGCCGGCAGGAAGGCCGGCTTCGAGGAACAATTCGGCCAGGCGGACCGGCACCGAGGGGTCGCGCTCGGAGGGCTTGAGGATGAACGCGTTGCCGCAGGCAAGGGCCGGGCCGGCCTTCCACAGCGGGATCATCGCCGGGAAGTTGAACGGGGTGATCCCGGCGACGACGCCGAGCGGCTGGCGGATCGAGTACACGTCGATGCCGCCGCCGGCGCCCTCGGTGAACTCACCCTTGAGCAGGTGCGGGATGCCGATCGCGAACTCGATGACCTCGATGCCGCGCTGGATGTCGCCCTTGGAGTCGGCGACGGTTTTGCCGTGCTCGATCGACAGCAGTTCGGCGAGCTCGTCGGTGTTGGCGTTGACCAGCTCGATGAACTTCATCAGCACACGGGCCCGGCGCTGCGGGTTCCAGGCGGCCCATTCCTTCTGCGCTTCGACCGCGGAGGCCACCGCGGTGTCGACGTCGGCCTTGGAGGCCAACAGCACTTGGGCCTGCACCTCGCCGGTGCTGGGGTTGAAGACGTCGACGGTGCGCGTGCTGGACAAGTTGCTGCGCTGTCCGTCGATGAAGTGCTGGATGGTTGTGCTCATGACTGCCCCTTGGCTGACCCGGCGGCTGAATACTAGGACATCCTAGTAACGCTGTGACGGGGATCGCAAGAGTCCTGCGTGAGCTGGCCGGATGTAGTTGGATACCGGCCATGAGCGTGTGGTTTGTGACCGGGGCGTCGCGGGGGTTCGGGGCGGAAATCGTCGGCCAGGCGCTGGCCGCCGGCCATCAGGTGGTGGCGACCGCGCGTGACCCACGCAGCGTCGTCGCACAGTTCCCGGAGGCCGGCGATCAGCTGCTCGCGGTCGCGCTCGATGTGACCGACGAGCGCGCGGCGTCGGCGGCGGTTGCTGCGGCGGTCGAGCGGTTCGGCCGGATCGATGTCGTAGTCAACAACGCCGGGCGCGGTCTGCTGTCGGCGGTCGAGGAAGCCGGCGACGCGGCCGTACGCGGGGTGTACGACGCGAATGTGTTCGGTGTGCTCAACGTGCTACGCGCGGTGTTGCCGGTGCTGCGGGCGCAACGGTCGGGGCACATCATCAATCTGTCGTCGATCGGCGGCTTCCGCAGCTCGGCGGGGTGGGGGATCTACTGCTCGACCAAGTTCGCGCTCGAGGGCATCTCCGAGGCACTGGCCGACGAGGTTGGGCCGCTGGGGATTTCAGTGACCATCGTCGAGCCCGGCTACTTCCGGACCGACTTCCTTGATGCGTCCAGCCTGCACACTGAAGATGGCGTCATCGAGGACTACGCCGCGACCGCAGGCGCGGTGCGCGAACATGCGGCGGCCGCCAATCACAATCAACCGGGCGACCCGGTGAAGGCGGTGGCGGCGATCCTGGAGCTCGCGTCGGCCGCGCATCCGCCGCTGCGGGTCCAGCTGGGCACCGACGCGTTCGCCGCGGTCGCCGACAAGCTGAATGCCGTTGCCGCCGAACAGCAGGCGTGGCATGAGCTGTCGGTGTCGACGGACTTCGACGACTAGCGCATCGAGTCAGAACACAGATCGCTTTTCCGCGCGAGACTTCGCTCTGTGGTCTGACTCGATGACTAACGCCACTGGTAGCGGGTGCTCGGCCGCCCGGTCTTGCCGTAAACGGTCACCCGGGTGACGGTGCCGTCGTCGGCGAGGCGTTCCAGGTAGCGCCAGGCGGTTACCCGGGAGACCCCGACGAGTTTGGCGGCTTCGTCGGCGGTCAGCCCGTCGGCGCGGTCGCGCACCGCGCGGGCGATCTCGTCGGTGGTGCCCGGCGCCGCACCCTTGGGGGCCGTCGATTTATCGGTGATTCGCAGTTCGGCCAGTGCTCGGTCGACCTCGGCCTGGCTGGCCGCTTCGGTGCCGGCAGGCAGGGCTTCGCGATAGCGGCGGTAGCGCTCGAGGCGGTCGCGGAACGCCGCGAACGTGAACGGCTTGAGCAGGTAGGCCAGGGCGCCGTGGGCGACGGCGGCGCGGACCATCTCCAGGTCGCGTTCAGAGGTGATCGCGATGATGTCGGGTGCCGGCCGCAGCCCCGACAGCGCGGAGGCCAGTGCGATCCCGCTGGCGTCGGGCAGGCCGATGTCGAGCAGCACCAGATCGACAGGGGCGTCGGCTTCGGCGGCGATCCGCATCGCGTCACGTGCGGTATTGGCGACGCCGACGACGGTAAAGCCTTGCAGCCGAGCAAGATACGTACGGTGCGCTTCCGCGATCAGGGGTTCGTCTTCGACGATCAGCACGGTGATCATGAGATGGTCACCGTCACCACCGAGCCGTAGGTGACGTCGGCGCTCAGGGTGCCGCCGTGGCGGTGGACGATTTGCGCGACCAAAGCCAGCCCGAGGCCTTGGTGGCCGGCGTCGCTGCCGGACTTCGTCGAATAGCCGCGCTGCATGGCGCGCTCAAAGGTGGCGGGGTCCATGCCGGGACCGCTGTCGGCGACCTGGATGTGCAGCCCCTCGGCGCCCTGGTTGACGGTGACCTCGACCCACGGGTTGTCGCGGTCGCAGGCGTCCATCGCGTTGTCGATCAGGTTGCCCAGCACGGTGACCATCTCCTGCGGGCTCAACAGCGGGTCGGCCGGTAGCCGGGTCTCCTCGGTGATGGTCAGCTCGATGCCACGCTCGTCGGCCTCGGCGGTCTTGCCGAGCAGCAGCGCCACGAGAGCGGGTTCTCCGACGGCGTCGGACACCCGGTCGACGAGCTGCTGGGACAGCGTCAGTTCCTGGGTGGCGAACTTGACCGCTTCATCGGGGCGACCCATCTCAACGAGCGTGATCACGGTGTGCAGCTTGTTGGCCGACTCGTGGGCCTGGGCGCGCAGTGACTCGGTGAACCCCTGCAGTGAGCTCAATTCACCGAGGGCGCCTTGTAATTCAGTGCGATCGCGGATGGTGACCACTTCGGTGTCCGAGGCGCTGACTTGGGAGCGGTTGACCACCAGCACCCGTTCGTCGGTGAGGCGGACCTCGTCACGGACGCCGGGGTCGTTGCCGCGCAGGAACTCTGGAAGATCGGCGCGGGTGATGGGGCCGGCGGGCAGCGCCAGCAGGCGTCGGGCTTCGTCGTTGGCCAGGACCACACCCGTGCGGTCCAACACGATCAGGCCCTCGGACACCGAGTGCAGGATGGCGTCGTGATGGTCGTACATCACCCGAAGTTCGTCGGGTGCCAGGCCGTGGGTCTGGTGCAGCATGCGCCGGCGGATCGCCCAGATGCCGACAAAGGACAACGCCAGCGCACCGAGCCCGACGCCGACGATCATCGGCCACTGCGCACGCCAGCGCGCGGCCAGGCTTTCGGTGGTGATGCCGGCGGCGACCAGCCCGATGACTTGCCCGTTGGCGTTGCGGACCGGCGCGATCGTGCGCACCGAAGGCCCGAGAGTGCCGGTGTAGACCTCGGTGTAGGTTTCGCCGCGCAGTGCCGGGTCGATGGTGCCGATGTACTTCTGGCCGATCTGGTCGGGATTGGTGTGGGTAAAGCGGGTCCGGTCGGGCGCCATGATCGTGATGAAGGCGATGTCGGTGCTGGTGCGGACGGCCTCGGTCACTGGCTGCAGAACCTGTGCGGCATTGCCGGTTTCGATGGCATTGGCTGTCGAGGGAGCGTCGGCCAGCGCGACGGCGATGGCGGTGACCTGCTGGCGGGCGGCTTCGTCGCCGTGTCGTTTGGCGTCGAGCAGAGCGAGCGCGCTCCCGGCGACCACCACCAGGACGATCACCGCGGCTTGCAGTGCGAACGCCTGGCCGGCCAGGGAGCGGGGGAGTGCGGGCACTGCTCACCTCCGCGGTGTGAACGTAATGAACTAAAGCGTGACGTGGGTCACGTGGGGGTAAACCATCCTTGCAGACCCACTGCTGCCCCACCGGAAGGAAACCGATCATGACCACGGTTGTGGACCGTCCCAGCGGCGACGACAAACCCGCGCCGCCCAAGCGGCGGGATCGCACGCACTGGCTGTACCTGGCGGTGATCGCCGCGGTCGTCGGCGGTGTCGTCGTCGGCCTGCTGGCGCCGGCGGTGGGCAAGGACGTCGGCGTGCTGGGGACGATGTTCGTCGCGCTCATCAAGATGATGATCGTTCCGGTCATCTTCTGCACGATCGTGTTGGGCATCGGGTCGGTCCGCAAGGCCGCCACCGTAGGTAAGGTCGGCGGCCTGGCCTTCGGCTACTTCCTGGTGATGTCGACGATCGCGCTCGGCATCGGTCTGCTGGTGGGCAATATGCTGCATCCGGGTAGCAGCCTGAAGCTGTCGGAGTCGACGGCAGGCAAGGGTGCGCAGCTGGCCGAGCAAGCCCACGAGTCCGGTGGCTTGATCGAGTTCATCCAGCACATCATTCCGACGTCGCTGTTCTCGTCGTTGACGGATGGCAATGTGCTGCAAGGACTTTTCGTCGCGCTGCTGGTGGGCTTCGCGATCCAGGCGATGGGCGAGAAGGGTGAGCCCATCCTGCGCGGCGTGGAGCATCTGCAGCGGCTGGTCTTCAAGATCCTGGCAATGGTGTTGTGGCTGGCCCCGATTGGTGCCTTCGGAGCGATGGCCAATGTGGTGGGCCAGACCGGGTGGAGTGCGGTGACCAACTTGATGGTGCTGATGCTCGGCTTCTACCTGACGTGTGTGGTGTTCGTGTTCGGGGTGCTCGGTGTGCTGCTGCGCGCGGTCGCGGGGGTGTCGATCTTCCGGCTGGTGCGCTACCTGGCGCGCGAGTATCTGCTGATCTTCGCAACGTCGTCGTCGGAGTCGGCGCTGCCGCGGCTGATCGCCAAGATGGAGCACCTGGGTGTGCAGCAGAGCACGGTGGGTGTTGTTGTGCCGACCGGATATTCGTTCAATCTGGACGGGACGGCGATCTACTTGACGATGGCCTCGCTGTTCATTGCCGACGCATTGGGCGACCCGCTGTCGGTGGGCGAGCAGATCGGTCTGCTGGTGTTCATGATCGTGGCGTCCAAAGGCGCGGCCGGGGTCAGCGGTGCCGGGCTGGCGACGCTGGCAGGCGGCCTGCAGGCGCATCGGCCGGAGCTGCTCGACGGGGTCGGGTTGATCGTGGGGATCGACCGGTTCATGTCCGAGGCGCGTGCGGTGACGAACTTCTCCGGCAACGCGGTGGCCACCCTACTGGTCGGTTCGTGGACTAAGACGGTGGACTCCGAGAAGGTCGACAACGTGTTGTCGGGACGCGACCCGTTCGACGAGGTGACCATGCTCGACGCCGACCACGCGCCTTCGCCGCAGAAGGAAGCAGTGCCTGCCTGATTCGAGCTCGCGACGCCCCGGGCAACCCCTTCGCCCGGGGTGTCGTGCTGTGGTCAGCCCTTCGTGAGCACTGCGCGGGCATAAAGCAGGTGAAACCCGCTGCGCTGCACGTTCTTTTGCGAGGTTGAGCCGGGTGCGGTGGTGACGACGGCGACGTCGCATCCCGCGGCGGCGGCATCCGCCAGCCTCGTCGCCAAGAGGGCGGCTTGCACGCCGCGACGTCGGTACGACGGGACGGTGGCGGCACCGTTGAGCTGGGCGATGCCGGCGGTGAGGCGCATGCTGCCGCCGCCGGCGATCGTTGCACCGCACAGCGCGAGGTAGGCGGTGGCGCCGGCCGTCTGGGTGTCGCGCATGGCGTGGTCGACGACGTCGCGGGGGAAGTCCTCGTGGGCGGTCACTCCCACGCCATCGGGATGGGCGAAGCCATCGACGACGGCGTCGACCCACGCATCGATTTCGTCAGTCCGGCACGCGCGCACCGCGATCGCGCCTCGGGTCTGCGGCGTGTGCACGTCGAGTCTGCGGCCCAGCACATTCTCGAATCCGACGAGCTGGTAACCGCGCTGCGACAGGGTGGTGGCGATCCCAGGGTCGGCGAGGCTGGAGAGCTCGACGGTGACGGGCGCGCCGCGCTCGGCGTAGGCCCGCTCGACGTCGTTCCACGCGTCGGCGCCGGGCACCCCCTGGAAACCCAGCCCCACGACCTTGTTCATCGGTGAGTTCGCCCCGGCGAAGCACGCGTAGCCGCCGGACACCGGCATCGTCAGGGTGTCTGTGCGTTCGCAGGCTGCCTCGGTCGCGGCGACGATGAACTGGGCCTCGGCGGCTTCGATGCGCGCGGCCAGGTCGGTGCCGCAGAACAGGGGAGTGCTGGTCACCGGCGCATTCTCCGGGATCAGGTGGTGGCGGGCCAGTGATTTTTGGCGGGCGGCGTGCGCGGTGTCGCCGCGGTAGGCGTGCATCGTAGGGTTCGATGGTCGAGGGGCCGGTTGTCCCGGCGCCTCCACGCCCCCATAGCCCAATTGGCAGAGGCAGCGGACTTAAAATCCGCACAGTGTCGGTTCGAGTCCGACTGGGGGCACCGTAACTCGGCGCCCGCGAAGCTGTGCGTGCGTACAGTGCCTGCGCGCGGCGCTGACCACCGCCGAATCGCCCGGGGTCTCGTACGGTTGGGTCCGCGCGGGCGTGGGTAGTCCGCCGGGGTGAGGCGGGCACGGATCGCCGCGGTAGGAGTCGCAGCACTGATGCTGGCGGCGTGTGGGACGACGACGCGGCAAAACACCCAGACCTCCGCGGCGCCACCCGCTCCGACCACCGCGACCACCGCACCAACGAACCCGCCGCCAGCGGCCCCGCTGTCGACGTCGGGCTTCGCGGACGTGG
>JAEZIA010000087.1 GCA_023416315.1 Actinomycetes bacterium | reverse complement strand
TACCACATCTCCCGGTTCTTCCGTGAATCGCGGCTGATGAAAATCGCCCCGGTCAGCCAGGAGATGATCCTGAACTTCCTGGGCGCCAACGTGCTGGGCCTGCCTAAGAGCTACTAGTGGCCGGCCCGTTGCCCGCCCGTATGGTGATCTGATGACTTCTGCGCAGGGACCGGCAGCCCCGCTGGCCGGTATCACCGTCGTGGCGTTGGAGCAGGCGGTCGCGGCGCCCATGTGCTCGCGCGTGCTTGCCGATTTCGGCGCCCGGGTGATCAAGGTGGAGAACCCGGCGGGCGGCGACTTCGCCCGCCACTACGACGACGTGGTCAACGGGCCCGGCGGCCTGGCCGCCCACTTTGTCTGGGCCAACCGCAACAAGGAATCCATTGCGCTGGACGTGAAGTCAGCCGAGGGCCTGGAGATCCTGCATCGTCTGCTGGATCGTGCCGACGCGCTGGTATCCAATCTCGCGCCGGGTTCCACCGCCCGGCTCGGCATCTCGCCCGAGCAGCTGCGCGAGCGCCATCCCGACGTGATCGCCGTCGAGATCGACGGCTACGGCGCCGGCGGGCCCCTGTCGAACAAACGCGCCTACGACCTGCTGGCACAGTCGGAGTCCGGATCGTGCGCGGTCACCGGCTATCCCGGCAAGCCGGCTAAACCGGGTCCGCCCATCGCCGACATCTCCACCGGGCTGTACTCGGCGCTGTCGATCATGGCGCTGCTGCTCTCTCGTGCCAACCGGGAGCGCCGCGGAGCGGCAGTTACTGTCAGCCTCTTCGACACCATGATGGACCTGATGGGCTATCCGCTGACCTATGCCCAGCATTCGGGCATCGACCAGCAGCCGTTGGGGATGAACTCGCCCGCGGTGGCGCCGTACGGTTCCTTCGACACCGCCGACCACCAGACAGTGGTGCTGGGCACCACGAACGACCGGGAGTGGCAACGGCTGGCCCGGGAGATCATCGAGCGGCCCGACCTGGCCGACGACCCACGGTACGCCACCAACGCCGATCGCTGCGTTCATCGCGACGAGCTCAACGCGGTAATCCAAACCTGGTGTGCCAAGCATGATCTCGCGCACATCCAGAAGACTGCCGACACCGCGGGCATCGGCAACGCCCGCTACAACCTGCCGAGCGAGGTGCTCGAGCATCCGCAGTTGTCGGAGCGGGACCGCTGGCGGACGGTGCAGACCACGGCGGGTCCGATCCAGGCCATCCTGCCGCCGCCGATCATCGAAGACTATGAGCAGCCGATGGGTCCGGTGCCCGGCCTCGGTGAGCACACCGATGCGCTGCTGGCCGAATTAGGTTTGTCCGACAACGAGATCAGCCGACTGCGCGAGCAGGGGGTTGTCGCATGAGAACGTCGCAGAACTAGAGAGCAGGAGAAGCGATGCGGGAAACGGTGATCGTCGAGGCCGTGCGGACCCCGGTCGGGAAGCGCAACGGCGGGCTGTCCGAAATGCACGCCGCCGACCTGTCGGCGGTGGTGCTGAACGCGCTCGCCGAGCGCACTGGTCTGGACCCGACGACGGTCGACGACGTGGTGTGGGGCTGCGTGTCCCAGGTCGGCGACCAGTCCAGCAATATCGGCCGGTTCTCGGTCCTGGCCGCGGGCTGGCCCGAATCGATTCCCGGCACGACGGTCAACCGGGCGTGCGGATCCAGCCAGCAGGCATTGGATTTCGCGGCCCAGGCGGTCATGTCCGGGCAGCAGGAGGTGGTCGTCGCCGGCGGTGTCGAGGTGATGAGTCGCGTTCCGCTCGGCTCGGCGCGCTCCACCGGCATGCCGTACGGGCCCAAGGTCCTCGCACGCTACGACGACTTCTCGTTCAACCAGGGCATCTCGGCTGAGATGATCGCCGAGAAGTGGGGCTTGGGCCGCACCGACCTCGACGAGTTCTCGGCGCGCAGCCATGAACTTGCCGCCGCCGCGCAGGATCGCGGAGCGTTCGATGATCAGATCGTTCCGGTGGCCACCGAGGGCGGTGTGGTCAGCGCCGACGAAGGCATCCGCCGTGGAACCACCGTCGAGAAGCTTGCCGGGTTGAAGCCGGCTTTTACCGAGGACGGGGTCATCCACGCAGGCAACTCCTCGCAGATTTCCGACGGCGCAGCCGCTCTGCTGGTGACCAGCGCGGAATACGCTGCCGCACAGGGTTGGACGCCGTTGGCGCGGTATGTCGCGGGTGCGGTCGCCGGCGCCAACCCGGTGATGATGCTCACCGGTCCCATCCCGGCGACGGAGAAGGTGCTGGGCAAGACCGGGCTGAGCGTCGACGACATCGGCGTCTTCGAGGTCAATGAGGCGTTCGCGCCGGTGCCGCTGGCCTGGCAGGTTGACACCGGAGCCAAGGCCGAGCGGCTCAACCCGCTCGGCGGTGCGATCGCGCTGGGCCACCCCCTGGGCGGCTCGGGCGCGGTGTTGATGACCCGGATGCTGTATCACATGCGGGACAACGGAATTCGCTACGGTCTGCAGACGATGTGTGAAGGCGGGGGCACCGCCAACGCCACCGTCGTCGAGCTGATCAAGTAAGGGACCCGATGCGTCGCGATCTGTTCACCGACGACCACGAGGCGTTCCGAGAACTCGCTCGAGACTTTATCGAGAAGGAGGTCGTGCCCGCATACCCGCAGTGGGAGAAGGCGGGTCGGATGCCCCGTGAGACGTTCGCCAAACTCGGCGACACCGGCATCATGGGCATCACCCTGCCCGAGGAGTACGGCGGCGGCGGGCAGGACGACTACCGCTACAACGTGGTGCTGCAGGAGGAGGCGGCCCGCGCGCTGGTGACGCTGTCGACGGTGCGCACGCAGCTCGAGGTGATCCTGCCGTACTTCCTGCATTACGCGAACGACGAACAACGCGCCCGGTGGTTTCCCGGGCTCGCCGCCGGGACGCTGCTGACCGCGGTCGCGATGACCGAACCGGGTACCGGGTCGGATTTGGCCGGGGTGCGCACGACGGCCGTGCGTGACGGTGACGACTACATCGTCAACGGCGCCAAGACGTTCATCACCGGCGGCATGCAGGCCGATCTGGTGATCGTGGTGGCGCGCACCTCCACAGACCCGGACAACCGTCGTGCCGGGTTGACCCTGCTGGTGGTCGAGGACGGCATGCCCGGCTTCACCCGCGGTCGCGAGCTGGAGAAGATGGGCTGCAAGGTGCAGGACACCGCGGAGCTGTCGTTCGTCGACGTGCGCGTGCCTGCGGCCAACGTGCTGGGGGAGGAGGGAGAGGCGTTCTCCTACCTCGGGCACAACCTGCCTCAGGAGCGCCTGACCGTCGCCGTCGGCTCGGTGGCGCAGGCCCGTTCGGCGATCACGGCGGCCATCGAATACACCCGGAGCCGCAAGGCTTTCGGCACGCCGGTCGCCTCGTTTCAGAACACCAAGTTCGAACTCGCGGCCTGCTCGACCGAGGTCGAAGCCGCCCAGGCCATGCTCGACCGGGCAGTGGCCCTGCACGTCGAGGGCGAGCTCAGCGGTGCCGACGCCGCCCGGGTCAAGCTGTTCTGCACCGAGATGCAGCAGCGGGTGGTCGATCGCTGCCTGCAGCTGTTCGGCGGCTACGGCTACATGATGGAGTATCCGATCGCGCGGCTGTACACCGATGCGCGCGTGGCCCGGATCTACGCCGGCACCAGTGAGGTGATGAAGGTGATCATCGCGAAGTCTTTTGGCCTGTAGAGGCAATCCGACCAGTTCAAATTTTTTTCAGTGAGACCCTTGTCACACCCGACAAAACCAACCTACTGTGTGTTCACTAGGTTGGTCCGAGAAGGGAGTGCGGGTGACCACGACTCGGCCGTACGCCACTCTTCTCGCCAAAGGTGAGGACCGTAAGCAGCGCATTCTCGACGTCGCGCAGCGGTTGCTGGCCCGAAACGGCTGGCGCAACACCACCCTGGCTCAGATCGCCAAAGAGGCCGGCGTCACCGCTGCCGGGCTGCTGCACCACTTCGAATCCAAAGAACAGCTGCTGCACGCGGTTCTCGATGCCCGCGACGCCGACGACAGCGAGCATGCCGACTACCTGACTGGCGACCTGGTCGAAGGCATTGCCAACGCCGCCGATCGGTTCGACCGGTCACCGCAGCTGGTCGGCACTTTTGCGGTGCTGATGGTGGAGAACATCGCGCCCGACGCGCCGCTGCACGACCGGCTGGTGGACCGCTACCGGCAGGCGGTGGAGATCATCGCCGACCGGATCCGCAGCGGTCAGGCCGAAGGCCGCTACCGAACAGACCTGAACCCGGCCCGTAAGGCCGTGGAGATCCTGGCATTTGTCAATGGAATGGAGACCTCATGGCTACTCGACCCGTCGATACCGCTGATCGATGTGTTCCGGGAATACTCGAGGTCGCTGGCGAGCCAGCTGATGCGGCCCGCCGGATCATGAGATACCGGCTCGACATCGTCGCGCCCAGTGTCGCGGAGGCGGTACGGCACGCCGGTGGCTGGATCTTCGACCGCGTGATGGCCGGCTGGGATGTCAACGTGCTGCTCACGGAGCCCGGCGACACCCGCCCCTTGACGATCCTCGGTGCGCAAACCGTCGACTTCGAATCGGTGCTCGCCGCCGGTGACGATCAGCCGCATCCACAGGCCCTGGCGGTGGCTGCCGACCTCGTCGACGCCGATGCCCGGGTCCGCGAGGGCGTACTGCGCGCGCTGGACTATGGCATGACCGAGGTGGCGCTGTGGGGCGAGACGCAACCGACTGATCTCGACCGCACCGTCGATTCGGTTGAGCACCGATTGAGCTCGGCGGCACGGGTGTTCAAGGCGCAGGCGCTGGCCGCCGCGGCCGTCGACGATATCGTCGTGGCGGCGACGGAGACCTTCCACAGTGGCGCGATGAGCTGCCCGCCCATCGGCGCGGACCTGGTCCCGGCCGGCTGAGCCGGCCCGCTACTCCTTGATGGAGATGGCCTGCCGGGGACACTGGCGCACCGCGTCGCGGACCTGCGCCTCGTTCTCCGGGGTCACCTCATCGGTCAGCACATGCAGGTAGTCCTGGTCGTCCACCTGGAACACCTCGGGGATGATCCCCATACAGATCGCATTGGCCTCACACAGGCCGAAATCGACTTCGATCTTCTTCGTCATCGCAGCACCTTCACCGGGACGTGGGAGTAACCCCCCACATTCTGCATCTGGACCCGCCGCAAACCGTCCCACTGAACCTCGTAGCGCGGCATGAAGTCGAGCATCTTCTCCAGTGCGATCGCACTTTCCATGCGCGCCAGGGCCGCGCCGAGGCAGCTGTGGATGCCGTAGCCGAGGCCCAGATTCTGCGCCTCGGTGCGGTCGCGGTCGATGTCGAAGGTGTCAGCGTCGGTGAACGCGTCCGAGTCGCGGTTGGCCGAGGCCATCAAGAGGAAGACCGGTTTGCCTGCCGGAATCTTGCCGCTGGGCACCTCGGTATCCTTCAGCGTGAACCGGACGTTGTACTGCACCGGGCCTTCGTAGCGCAGCAGTTCCTCCACCGCGGCGCCGATCTTGCTCCGGTCGTCGAGCAACTTCTGCCACTGCTCGGGGAACCGTGCGAAGTTGACCGCTGCGGTGCCCATCAGCTTGGTCACGGTCTCGGCGCCCGCACCGCCGAGAAGCGTTGCGAAACCGCAGATCTCGATGTCGTCGAGGCGCCGCATGTTGCCGTCGTCGTCGGGGATCTCGGCGGCGATCAGTCGGCTGATCATATCGTCCTGTGGCTCGGCACGGCGCTGCTGCACCAGGCCGTAGTAGTAGATTCCGGTGTCGATGTTGGCCTGCATACCGGCTTCGCTGTAGCCGATCTGTCCGGGCTCACGGCTCAGGCTGGTGTCGATCCAGTGCCGGACCTGCTGGCGGTACTCCTCGGGAACCCCGGCCATCCGGGTGATGACCTCGACTGGGAACGGGCCGGAGAAGTCCTGGACGACGTCGAAGTTGTCCGGGTCGGCGGCGGACAGGTACTTGTCGACCAGTTCGATCACCACGTCGCGCTGAGACTGGACCGCGCGCGGGGTGAAGGCCTTGTTGAGCAGGCTGCGCATGTGCCGATGCTCGGGCGGATCCATGAAGATGATGGACTTCTGCGGCGGCTCATCGCCCTTCACCATGGCCAGGTCGCAGCCGCGGGACGACGAGAAGCTCTCGTGGTCTTTCAGCGCCGCCGCGACATCCTCATGGCGCGAGAGAGCGTAGAAGTCCTCGCCTGCGTCGTAGTACAGCGGTGCTTCTTCCCGCATCCGACGGTAGATGTCGAACGGGTTGTTGAAGTACTCCTCCGAGAACGGATCGAAGACGAGTTCGGCCTGGGTCATTGCGTTCTCCTCAGAGGCGAGAGCTGAGCCAAAAGCGTTACGGAAGTCTGTTCGATTGTAACGCTAACAGTAGGGCGTACGGGAGAGCGGAAAATGGTTGATTTACCTGACGTTTTCGGGCGAAAGGGCCGCGTCGACGGCGTCGGCGAGCAGACCCAGGTCGGTGCCCAGCTCAGCGGTGGTCGCCCGGACCACCGCGACGTCCTTGCCGATGAATTCGCCGACGGCGCCGATGAATCCGGCCGCAGAGCCGATGCGGGCGATCGAGTCCAGGGCCCGGCTGGTGCCGCTGCCGTGCGGCAGCGCGTCCAACAGGGTGGCTTCATCGACACCGAGGCGCTCTCCCAGCCGGACCGCTTCGGCCACGATTCCGATCTGCGAGGCGAACAACGTGTTGTTGACCAGTTTGACTCGTTGCCCGAACCCGGTCGGCCCGACATGCAGCACCGGATCGGCATAGCTCGACAGCAATGGGTGCGCGCGCTCGACCGCCGCGTCGGACCCCCCGGCGAACACCGTCACCGTCCCGGCGGCGATGTCATGCGGCCCACCGCTCACCGGTGCGTCGAGCACGCTGATGTCCGACTCAGCGGCCCGTGCCGCGATGGCCTCGGCGGTGCGCGGGCTACCCGTTGTGTGCAGGATCAACAGCGAGCCCGGCGCCATGGCGCCGAGCAGGTCATCGGTCAGGCAGATCTGCCGCACCTGCTCGTCGGTGAACACGCAGACCACCACCGCATCGGCGTCACCCGCCAGCTCCGCCGGATCGCCGACCGCGGCCGCACCCAATTCGGAGGCGGCAGCACGCTTTTCCGGTGTCCGGCCGAGCGCGGTGACCTCGTGGCCCGCGTCGACCAGCCGCCGCACCATCGGCGCGCCCATCCGCCCGGCACCGATGAACCCGACCTTCACCGCGGGTTGTCCATCAACCTCAACGCGGCGTCGGCGGCGTCGAGGACCGCGCCGGGCTTGGCGCCTGCGTTCTCGGCGATGCCCGCGATCAGGCTGACGTCCTTGTGCAGCAGGCCGGCCGCGACCTGCTTGAGGACGTCGAGGCTGCCACCGAACCGGGCCACACTGCCCAGCGCGAAGCTGTTCGCCGAACCACGGGTGATCACCTCGGACAGATTCTCCGGAGCGACCCCCAGTGCCGTACCGAGATCCAGCGCTGTCTTGGCGGTCGCGATGTTCGCGGTGAACAACAGGTTGTTGAGCAGTTTGGCGACCTGCCCTGCGCCGACGTCGCCGAGGTGCACGATCGGGTCGGCGTAGGTGGCGAACACCGGACGGACCTTCTCCACGACGGCGTCCTCGCCGCCGGCCATCACCAGCAGCGTCCCGGCTTCGGCTGCCGGGCCGCCGCCGCTGACCGGGGCGTCCACCACCGAAACGCCCTTGGCGGCGGCCTGCTCGGCCAGTTGCCGACAGGTGTCGGGATGCACGGTGGCGTGCACGGCGATGATGCCGCCCGGCTGCAGCCCGGCCAGCACGCCGTCGTCGCCGGTCGCGACCTCCAGAACATCGGCGTCGCCGACCACGCACAGGCACACCAGATCGCTGGCCTCGGCCAATGCTCGTGGCGACTCGGCGACGGTGGCCGCGGTGTCGGCGAACGGCTCCACCGACGCCGCGCGGCGGGCCCACAGGGTGAGCGGGTACCCGCCCTCGACGATCCGGCGTGCCATCGGCGCGCCCTGGCTGCCCAGCCCGATGAATCCGACGCGCATTAACCAGCCTCTCTGTTCACATCAGCGGTGATGCATTGTTCTACGAAGGTCACGACACTCGAGTGGTATTGCGCCGCAGCCAGACTCAGGCTCAGGTTGTGACCCGCGCCGGCTTGGTGGTGGATCTCGACCCGCGGCGACATGCTGAACAGCGCCGCGATGTCGGACAGCGCTTCGGGCGTGGAGTCCCACACCCGCTCGTGTTCGGCGGCGGTGAAGCGCACGGGCGCGGTGACCTGACCGGCGAGTGCCGGGAAATCGCGCTTGGCCCAATTGGTTGCGATCTTCGCCTCCTGCGGGGGCGCGCCCGCGGATCCGACCGCGTTGATGACGTCAGGAGGATAGAGCTCCTCGGGTGCCCAGATCAGCTCGCGCAGCCCGGCCGGCCGATGAGTGCGCGTGGTTTGCTTGAGAATCGCTCTGGCAGCGGAGTATTGGCGCACTCCGGTGCCGGCCAGCTCAAGGCCGAGCAGCTGTCGGCCGCGGTCGGCGACGGCCATTCGCAACGCGAGCTCGCAGCCGTTGGAGTGGGCAACAACGAAGAATCCCGCACCGCGGTCCCGCTTGCCGAGCATTGCGTCGGCCGCCCCGTAGGCCAGCTCCACCCGGCGCGCCGGGTCCCACATCGCATCCGAATAGGGTGCCGACGCGCCGTAACCGGGCCGGTCAAGTGCGATCGCGGTGAAACCGGCTGCGGCAGCGGACCGTACCAGCGACAGGCCCGGATGGCCGGGGCAATCGAAGTACGCTGCCGACGACGCCCCGCCGTGCAGGGCGATGATCACGGCCTGCGGATCGTCGGCCTCGGCGAACAGCCCCGACATCGGGATCCCGTCGACGGGCACCATCCGGCGAACGGGAGTGCTCACCCGTCCACCCGCATCAGCAGAACCCCGCTCGGCGTCAGGCCGCCGCTGCTGGCGACCGCGACCTTGGCGTCCTTGACCTGCCGGTCGCCGGCTTCACCGCGCAGCTGGCTGACCGCCTCGTGGATCAGACCCATACCGTGCGTGCGGCCATGGGAGAGCTGGCCGCCGTGGGTGTTGAGCGGGATCAGCCCGTCGCGGGCGATGTTGGCGCCGCCGTCCAGGAAGTCCTTGGCCTCACCGATACCGCAGAATCCCAATGCCTCCAGCCAGGACAGGCAGTTGAACGTGAATCCGTCATAGAGTTCGGCGACGTCGACGTCGCTGGGCCGCAACGAGGTTCGGGTCCACAGGTGCGCCGACTGGCCCAGCACCTGCGGTTCGTGGGTCAGCGTCGTCTGATCCCAGTCGGTGCGCTCGACGATCTGGGTGCCGACCGCCTCGAACAGCACCGGCCGCTTGGGCATGTCGCGCGCGGTCTCCACCGCCGAGACGATCACCGCGACCGCCCCGTCGCAGGGCACGTCGCAATCGTAGAGCCCGAACGGGGTGGTGATCGGTCGGGCCGACAGGTAGTCGTCCATCGTCATCGGGTCGCGATAGATGGCGGTCGGGTTCAGCGCGGCGTTGGCTCGCTGGTTGATCGCGATCCACCCCAGCGTTTCCCGGGTGGTCCCGTACCGGGCGAAGTGCCGTTGGGCGTTGAGCGCCAACGTGTGTGCGGCCGATGTGGCGCCGAACGGCATCTGCCAGCTGGTGGTGCGCCGACCACCGGGCGGTGCCGTCTTGCCCTGCTTGAGCAGCTCCTGGAACGTCGACTCCCACAGCGTCCGGAAGCAGAGCACATGCCGGGCCATCCCGGTGGCCACCGCCATCATCGCCGCGATCACCGACCCGCCGGGACCGAACGTGTCCATTCCGCCGTTGATCCACGTGGGGCGCAGCCCCAGCGCGCCCTCCAGCGCCGTCACGCCGCCCTCGCCCATGCCTGCGACGTCCAGACCCGGATAGGTGGACAGCCCGTCGATGTCGGCGAACGTCAGCCCCGCGTCGGCCACCGCGGCCTCACAGGCCTCGATGGTCAGCGACAGTGGGTTGACCATCAGCCGCCTACCTAGCCGCGATGCGCCGATGCCGGTGATCGCCGAGCGTTCCTCGAACCTCATCGCAGTCAGGGGTGGCCGGATGTGCCGGGCGAAGTCCTGCGGCGCGATCTCGTCGTCGGGCACCTCGGCGAGCTGAACAGGCGTCACCGGACGGAACAGCGGCAGGTATACGTCGTCGTTCTGCTCGAAGACGACCTCGACCAGCTGACCCAGCTCCAGCTCGGCGGGATCGGCATCGATGATATTGGTGGTCAACCGAACTCGCGGATCCTCGGTGATCGCCACCTGGGCGACGACGTACGGTGCAGGCAAGCCGGGGATGCTGAACCGTTCGTTGACCGTGAACGCCGACAGCACCGCCCGACCGCTGACCGGCCGGGCCTTGAGGTCGTGGCTGCCGCAGTACCGGCACACCGGCTGGGGTGGGTGGATCAGCGAGCTGCAGCCCTGGCATTCCTGGATGCGCAGGATGCCGTCGGCACCGGAGGTCCAGAAGAACTCGTTATCGCCGGTGATCTGCGGCAGGGGCGCCCGGGTCACTGGGCGAATCCCCAGCGCGCTTCGAATACCGGCGACTCATCGGTCACCGATGCGGCCGAACGGCTTTCGCCGTCGAACTCGTCGTCGCTGATCTCGATGATCGCGTGCACCGGGCAGTCGAACAACGCCCGCAGCACATCGTCGCGGTCGGCTTCGGTCACGGTGCCGTCGCCGATCAGGGACGCATAGCCCCAATCGTCGAGCGAAAAGTGCTTCGGCGCATGTTTGGCGCAGACACCGAAACCGTCGCAGAGTGTCCGGTCCAACCGGATTCGGATCTCGCCGCTCATGGCTGTGTCACCGCCTCCACCTCGTAGGGACGCTGGGCGCTGAACCGGCCTGCCCCGCAGGGATCACAGGCACCGGCCAGATGCTGATCGACGATCGCCGGGAAATGCGTGAGCAGGCTGCCCGCCACATTGGCCGCCCCGTCCAGGGTGGCGCAGGCACCCCGACCGCGTAGCACGACCGACCATCGCTGCAGCCGGGCGACGTCATCGGCGGTCGCGACGCCGTCGCGCAAGGCGCCCGCCGCGGCGGCCATCGCCGCCGTGCCGTTGAAGCACGACCCGCACTGTCCGGCGTTCTCCCGGTCGAAATAGGCGAGCACCGCCGCTGCCACCGCCACCGGGCAGTCCTCGGTCAGCAGCGCGATCGCGCCGCAGCCCAGCCCGCAACCGAGCTCGCGGAACGTCTCGTGGTCCAGGGTGGTGCCGAGCACGTCGCGGTTCAGCAGGCCGGCGAAATATCCACCCATCAGCGCACCTTGCACCTCGTCGGGTGAAACGCCATGGAGGGCAAGTAATTCGGTGAACGGCAGGCCGTGTGGCACCTCGTAGAGGGCCGGAGGGCGGCCCGCGCCGGTGATTGTCATCAGGAAGGTGCCCGGCGATGCCGCCGTGCCGGCCGAGCGGAACGCCGCGGATCCGTTGCGTTGTAGATAGGGCAGATTCGCCAGCGTCTCGACGTTGCTGACCAGGGTGGGGTGCCCGGCGACACCGTGCTGGAACGGCCGCGGCGGTTTGTCGGTCGGCTTGGCGGGGCCGCCGTTGACGGCCCGCACCGCGGCGGTCTCCTCGCCCGCCACATAGGCCGGGTCCACCGTCACGATCGAGATCTGCAGGCCGCCAAGCGTATCGAAGCCGACATCGCTCAATGCGGTGTCGACGGCGCGCGCAGCCTCGCGATCGGAGACGTAGACGAACGCCCGCTGTGCGCCCACCACCCGCGCGGCCAGCCGCACACCGTCGATCACCAGGTGCGGACGGTGCCGCAGCAGCCAGCGATCCTTCACCGAGGCCGGTTCGCCCTCCTCGCCGTTGGCCAGAACCACCGTGTCGTGCCCCCGGGTGTGCGCGCTGCGGACCGTGCGCAACTTGACAGCCAGCGGGAAGGCGGCGCCGCCGCGGCCGAGCAGCCCCGAGGCCGCCACGTCGGCGAGCAATGCCTCGGCGTTGTCCAGCGCCCCGTATCCGCCTGCTGAGACGTACGCGCTGTGCGTCTCCACCGTCGCGGGCAGCCGAAGCAACCGGGGGGTGCAGCCTGGTGCGGTGCCGACGGTCAAGGCCGTGCCCGCGGGCGCGGTCGCGTTCATTGCTCACCTCTTCTGATTCGGGCACTCGGCGCGCGATCGCTAGGCTGAGGCTCATGAGAACGGCGGTGGTGCGTGTCGATGTCGACCCGTTCGGTGCGCTGACACCGGCCCAACTGACCGAGGGCGCGGCCGCATTGCGCGCGCTGGCCGACGACGCCGGCGTGGCGGTTGTCGACAACAACCTGGCCGCGATGCCGCGCGGCCGTCGGGAGGCCGAGCTGTTGATCGGCAATACCGCGGCCATCGATCCCGACGAGCTCAAGCGCATTGGAATTGCCCTGTGCACCAAGGCGTTCGGCACCGATCCGGTCATCGGCGTGGTGACCTACGTCAGCCGTGGCACCGACGAGGACGCGCACGGGGTGCTGGCCGGCTTCGGCCTCCGCGGTGAGATTACCCGGACCGCGGGGGACGACGGCTATGACATCCTGCACGTGACGCTGAGTAAGGCCGACATGGCGCGCATCCCGGAGAGCCGGGTGCACACCGCGTTGGAAGCCTCCACCAACTGCGAGGTCGTCATCCGCATGATCTAGCCGGATGTTCATCGGCCGAGGAAGTCCAGAATGGCCGGGGCCGCCTGAACCCAGGTGTCGAACATGTTGAAGTGTTTGACCTTTCCGGACGCCCGGTCCTCGCCGGCGCGCTCCCAGGCGTCCTCCGGCCATGGTGGGTCGATCAGGGTGGAGCCCTTGATCAGGCAGTTCACCTCCAGCGAGGTGCGCTTGGGGTGGTCCCAGTCGTTCTCGCCGCCGCGAATGATCAGGGTGGGCACCTTGATGTCGCCGAAGAACTCGTCGTCGACGCCGGGGATCGCCTGGCCGGGCTTGGGCACGAACGCGTTCAGCCAACGCAGGATCACCCGCAGGAACTCGTCGGGGTCCATCGCCAGGATGCGGTCTTTGTTCGCCGGGTTCTCAGCGATGCGTTCCTTCCATTCATCCACGTGCAGAAGGCCTTTGATGCCCAGGCCGCGCACCGCCAGGATGCTGGGAATCAGGTAGTACGAGCCGAGCACGAAGCTGCCGTAGACACCGCCGACGATGTTCCAGGTCACCAGTTTGGTGGCGATCTCCGGGTAGAGGATCGTGGTCAGGATCGAATCGCGCGCGCCGCCGGAGCCGCCTGCGATCACGCACGGGCCGATGCCCAGGCCGGTGATCAGGCCGTGCAACGTCTCGGCGCGCATGTGGGATTCGCTCTGCCCGTAGAACTGCAGGTCCGATTTGCCGCAGTTGGGGCGGTCCCACAGCAGCACCCGGTAACCGCCCTTGACCAATTCCTCGGCGAGCGGACGCAGGCCCTCGATATCCTTGCTGTACCGGCCGCCCGGCGTCAGCGCGATGAATTCGCCACTAGAGCCAAGGATTTCATAGACGACGTTACCGCCGTTGATCTCCATCACCTGTTCGCCGTCGCGCAGCTGGGGACCGGTCGCCGTCGGGGTGCTCATGCCATCACCAGAACGTCGTCGCCCACCACGCGGACGGGATAGGTGCGGATGCTCCACTCCGGCTTGACCGCGGTGGTTCCGGTGGCCAGCTCGAAACCCCACTGATGCCAGGGGCAGTAGATGTACTCCAGATCACGCACCATTACCGCGTCACCGGGAACACTCTCGTCGACGATGTTGCGGCCGCGGGGGCGTCCCGAGCACAACGGTCCGCCCTCGTGCGGACAGTAGTTGGCGATCGCGTAGAACGTGCCGTTGACGTTGTAGACCCCGACGCCGTGCCGGCCAATCGGCACCAATTTGTGTGTGCCGGGCGGTATTTCGTCCACGGTTGCGACCACGTGCTCTCGGCCCTGCGCCAGGCGGGGCTGCTTCTTCGGTTCAGTCACGTCTCAGAACACCCGCGTCTGTCCCTCGAGGGCCGGCACGGTTTCCGGCAGGCCATAGGTCTCGATCCCGTTGCGGAACATCACCGCTTCCCGTGCGTGCTCGGGCAGGTGCTTGACCAGCCAGCGCGGGTCGTCATAGGTCCAGTGCGGGTAGTCAGAACTGAACAGCAGGATCTTCTCGCATTCCATCCATTCGAACGCCCGCAGCAACTCGGTCTTGTCTTCGGGGTAATCCAGCGGCTGGGTGGTCCACTTGATGTGGTCCTTGACGTACTCACTCGGTTTGCGCTTGATGTCCAGCCAGGGCTTGCGGGCTTCGTAGATGGCGTCCATCCGCCACATCAGCGGCAGGATCCAGCTGAATGCATGCTCCACGAACACGATTCGCAGGGTGGGGAACCGGTCGAAGAGCCCGTCGAAGATCATGCTCATGACCTGGTTGGCCGCCAGCAGTGAGTAGCTGACCATGAAGTCGTGGTTGTAGCTGGGGAAGCCCACCGGGGGAATCGGCAGTGTCTCGTAGAAGCCGCGGGACAGATGGCAGCTGACCGGCTTGTTCGCCTTGGTGGCGGCCGCCCAGATCGGATCGTATTGCGGGTCGCCCCACGACGGGCGCGGCTCGGCCTTGATCATCACCTGGGCCATATACGGGTGCTCGGCCCACTTCTCGATCTCGCGGGCTGCGCCCTGGGGGTCCTCGATCGCCACGCAGATCGACCCGCGCCACCGCTCGTGCCAGTTGGTCTTGCTATCCAGCCAGTGCTCGACCTGCCAGGTGTTGTGCGCATACGACAGCGCAGCGGTCGCTTCCGGAATCCGGCAGGGCGCGTGTGCGGGCTCCAGGATGCAGACATCGGCGCCGGCCTCCATCACCGCCTGCTTGAGCGCGAGGTCGGGGTCGCTGCAGGCGAACTCGCCGTCGTCGGGGAAGGTGTCCACCCGCATCGCGTAAGCGTGTGCGTAATCGGGTGCGTCGTAGTAGATCGTTTCGCCGACTCGGTGATTCTTGAAGTACTTGGTGCGGATCGGCTCTGGGATGTATTCCTGCAGCACGCCGCGCTTGGGCACCGGGTGGACGTCGGCGTCGACGCATCGGATCGCGACGCGTTCGGCGGGAGCGACCCGCTCCTGGCTATGGGTCAGAGTCATCGTGGTCTCCTCAGCTCACGTCTACTGTGCGGCCAGCCCGGCCGGGATGTCTATGCCGTAGAGCCGCGCAGCATTGCGCCAGCACACTTTCTCCCGCTGTTCGGGGGTCCACGCGGCGGGCAGGGCGAGGACATCGCCGCAGTGCCAGTGC
Source organism: Actinomycetes bacterium (assembly GCA_023416315.1). Lineage (GTDB taxonomy): Bacteria > Actinomycetota > Actinomycetes > Mycobacteriales > Mycobacteriaceae > Mycobacterium. The sequence continues at coordinate 6,971 of JAEZIA010000087.1, read as the reverse complement.
GGATAACTCGAGCCGAACATGAGCATGTCCTCCTTGCCGGTGAACGACAGCCATTCGTCGGCGAACTCGGCATCGCCCGGTCCGTCGAGGCTGTTGTGGATGAAATGGACATGCCCGGGCAGGTAGTCGCTGGGCATCTTCGGCGCCCACGGCGTCTGCTCCAGGTGCGGCCGCCCGAAGCAGTCCATCCGCCACATGAACGGCGTCATCATGTCGCCGGCGCCGTCGGCGAACACAAATTTCAGATCCGGCCACCGCTCAAAGACGCCTTCGGCGATCAGGTTCATCAGGTGGTAGATGTAGTTCAGCGACATGAAGCCCAGGTACTGCTCGTAGGTCCTGGTGTGTCCGGACGGGGTCGGCGGGTAGGCGATACCTTCGCCGGTCTCGATGTGGGTGGCCACCGGCAGGCCCGCGTCGACCGCCGCCTGCCACAGCTCCCAGAACTGGGGCTTGCCGTACAGCTCCCGGGACTGCAGCGGGATACCGATCTGCACCACGCGCGGGTGGTCCTTGTACTTGTCGATCTCGCGCAGCGCGCCGCGGATGTCGTCGGGGTTGACCCGGATGGTGCCGCGGAATCGATCACCGAATTCGGGGTGGTCCAGCCAGCGCGACACCAGCATCTCGTTGTGGGCGGCCAGGATCGCGGTGCCCAGGTGCCGGTCGGGCATGATGCCCCGGCCCATCGGATGCAGCACCGCCACGTCAACGCCGCGATCGTCGAACAGCTGCTTGGCGACGAACCCGGGGTCGGATCCGGGGTACTGGCGGTCCGGTCCGCGCGTCCCCTCGAGGTATTCGCCGCCTGGTGCGCCGTACCAGTCCATCTCGTAGTCGGGGAAGCCGCGGCTCTTGAACGGCTCCCGCATCACGCCGCGCAACTCGGGGGTCGACCCGAAGAAGATGTGCACGCTCGCGTCGATGACGGGAGTGGTGGTCCCGTCGCGGTGCTCTATCACCACAACCGCCTTCCGGTGATCGATCCAGAGTGTAAATCCGAGTTCTTCAACGACAAGAATACTGTTCTCGCGACTGAGAGTAGAACCTCGTTACCACTTTGCCTCAACCGACCGTAGGCAGCAAGCAAATCAGCCGGTAGAGTGCGATACCGTCTTGGGAGAACCGATGGCGCACGAATGGAGAATTCAATTTCCGTTCGATCCTGCTGCCATCCGGGCAGGAGGCAGCGGTGCTACTGGAATTCGATGCTGATCAGCGGTTGTGGCAAGACACCGTGCGGGATGCGGTGGCCAAGCAGTGCCCCGCCTCGTTGATCCGCGGTATCGCCGAGGATGGCGTGGACCCGACTCCGCTGTGGGAGTCCTACGTCGAAGCCGGTTGGACCGAATTGGCCGAACCGGAGAATGCGGTCGAACTGGCGATCGTGCTGGAGGAGTTCGGCCGCGCCACCGACCCGACGCCGTTCCTGGCCACCCTGACCCAGTTCGCGCCGTTGGCCGGCGATCGCTATGACCCGCTGCAGGCGGGCACGGCGGTCTACGACGGGATCTCCGCGCACCGCGATGCCGGCGGCTGGCTGCTCACCGGCACCTCCCGGTACGTGCTCGACGGTGATCGGGCGCAGAAGCTCGCCGTGGTCACCGACGCCGGGGTCTTCCTCATCGACGCCGCCGTCGCCACGATCACCCGGGTGCCGGTCTTCGACCCGGTGATGCACGTCGCCGATATCACGCTCCCCGGTGTGGTGGTGTCCGACGACGACCGGGTCCACGCCGACGCCGAGCGGGCCCGTCACGTCGCGTTGACCGGGCTCGCGATCACCACGGTCGGCGCCTGTCAGCGGGTCCTCGACCTGGCGCTGCAGCATGTGCGGGATCGCCATCAGTTTGGGGTGCCGATCGGCTCGTTCCAGGCCGTGCAGCACAAGGCGGTCGACATGCACGTCGCGATCGAACGGGCCCGTGCCCTTTGCTATTTCGCCGCGCTGACCATCAGCGCCGACGACCCGCGTCGCCGGCTGGCGGCAGCGATGGCGAAGGCGGCGGCAGGCGATTGCCAGTCGGTGGTCTTCCGGCACGGACTGCAGCTGTTCGGCGCCATGGGCTTCACGTGGGAGAACGACGTCCAATTCGCCCTCAAGCGCGCCAAGGCCGGTGAGCTCATGCTGGGCGGCGCCGCCGAACACCGCGCCGTGATCGCCGACGAGTACGGGGAGCTCTAGATGCAATTGTCCTTCGATCCCGAAGTCGAGTCGTTCCGCGACGAGTTCAGCGCGTTCCTCGACGCCAACCTGCCCAGTGAGGCGGAGACCCTGGAGCGGCCACGGTCGGTGTCGCACATGCCGGCCTGGGCCCGGCGGTGGCAGCGGCTGCTGTTCGACAACGGCTGGCTGCTGCCAGGGCAACCACCCGAATTCGGCGGCCGCAACGCGTCGATCCTGCAGCAGTTCGTCCACCTCGAGGAGCTCTGCAAGCGGCGGATCTACCACAGCTTCAATCCGCAGGGCGTGAATATCATTGCCGCGTCGCTGATCTCGTTCGGATCCGACGAGCAGAAGCGCCAATGGGCGGTGCCGGTGCTCAAGGGCGAGAAGACCGCGTCACTGGGCATGAGTGAGCCGAGCGCGGGATCGGACCTGGCGTCCCTGCGCACCCGCGCCGTCCGAGCTGGGGACCACTTCGTGGTCAACGGCCAGAAGGTGTGGACCTCGGGCGCCCACGATGCCGACTTCCTGCTGACGTTCGTGCGGACCGACCCGGATGCCCCCAAGCACAAGGGCATCAGCGTGCTGCTGATCCCGACCGATCTGCCCGGTGTGGTCTGCCGGCCGTTCGCGTCGATCTGCGGGATCGACGACAAAGACTTCAACGAGGTGTTCTTCACCGACGTCCGGGTCCCGGCCGAAAACCTGGTCGGCCCGTTGGGCGGGGGCTGGGGAGTGGCCAACGGATCGCTCGGCCACGAGCGCACGATGATGTGGCTCGGCTTCGCCGACCGCATCGCCAACATGATCGGCGACTTCGAGCCGAAGACACCACTGGAAAAGGACCAGTATGCGTCGATGATCATGGACTACCAGGCGCTGCGCCTGATGGGGTCCTCCGGACTGGCCAAGGCCGCCCGCGGGGAAACCGACGTGGCCTCGGTGTCGGTGGTCAAGCTGTTCGGCTCGGAGGCCGAACTGCGGGCGTCCGAATACGCGTTGTCGGCCAGCGGATCCGATGGACTGGTACATCCGTCCAGCACCGGCCCGTACGCGCATATGAACCTGGACCACTACTTCGCGAGCTGGTTCGAGCGCCACGCCCGCAGCTTCTCAGGAACGATCGCCGGGGGTACCTCGGAGATCCAGCGGAACATCATCGCCCAGCAGGTGCTGGGCCTGCCTCGCTCCAAGTAGCGGCTCGATCTGCGCGCGTGCGCCGCGGCGCGCGCCTGCGTGCTGCCCGTACCGACCCATCGCGCCGCCATGCCTGGTGAGAGCTGCTTTCTGCACCGTGGTTAATTCCCGCGCAGGACGGGTATTAGATGTCTCACTTCAGGGGAGCCGACGTGCCGGAAGCCTGCCGGCGCATCGTGCCGATCCGTTTGCTGGTCGATGCCAGCAGTCAACGGGCGGCTCTGAGGAATTCTCAGGTTGCGCCGCGCTCTGCTCGCGCATTAAAACGCTGCAGTTAACTTGATTGGTGCGCCGAATTTCGCGGGAACGCTGAATACAGCGAATTCCTATGACGGGTCGGATGGGTAATGCCGACCACGCATTTCAGGCCTGCGACCTGTGTCCTCGGCGCCGTGCCTACCTGTGACTTCACGCCGAACCGCGTAGACCGCGATGTTCCCCGCCGCGGAATGTTTCAAACCTCTGTCTGCAAACTCACTTGGGCCAGCGCTCGGTGACGGCACTGACGGCCGGGCTGGGCCAGGGAGGCGGCCATGCGGCGTGTCGCACGCGCGCGTCGCGATGAAATTTTTCGGCACCGCTGGCTGTGGCGGGCCGGTGACAGCGAACTGCCTCATCGGATACCTGCTGGCTAGAAGTACTTGCTGATCGTTCGCCTAGCTCACGACTTTTCGCGGGCGTCAATGCGCCGAGACCGGCGTCGGCGCCGGGTCGAGCGCGGCGGGCTCGTGTGGAATCTGCCGAGTTCACGGCGGTATCTCGCGGTCGGCGTAGGCGTAGCAACTCCAGTGCGGGCGACCGCGGAAGAGCAGAGGTACCAATCTTTGCTCAAACATTATCTGCATGTACGTCAAATAGGTCCGGTTAATTTCGATCCAGCTAATTTAAATTGGTCACGCAAGTTTAATGCCACAGCAACGTCAAAAAACTGAGAGCTAACGCTTGGCTACTTAGGTTCTTCTCAGGTATGTTCGCCGATGTCGGGGCACAGCCATTTTGAAGGGGAAGTCATGGACGTTGCTGTTCGGTCGTATCTGACCGCGGGGGTGGCAGTCTTCGGGGCCAGCGCGATTGTGCTGGCGCCCATACAGGTAACACCGCCGGATCTGCACCTGGCGCGTGATCGCGCCATGTCGGCACTCGCCGACGTTTCACTGTCCGCACTCGAAGACGTGATCCAAGCCATCAACGAGGGTTGGAACGGCGTCCGTGGTGGACTCAATGCCCTCAATGGCGCTGCGGCCACCGCGATCACCGAGTTCGGTGACGCCCTTCAGGAGACCCTGATCGCCGGCATCGGTGCAGGCAACACCGCTCTGCAGTCCGTCGTCGACGGTCTGCTCGACGGTGCCAGCACGCTCGCCCAGGCGGTCGACAACGCCATCGCCGCGTTCCCCACCCCGCAAGCGTTCATCAACGCGGTCGTCGAGGCTTTCGCCAATGTCGACGTCAATCTCGGGCTGGCGATCCAGGCCGCGCTGAACGCCGCATTGAATCTCGGTTTGAATCTCGACGCACAGGCCCTGGCCGACGCCCTGATCGCCGGCGGCGCCGCATTGGCTGCGGCGTTCAATGCCGCGGTGGCCGGCTTCCCCTCGCCGGCCGAGTTCGCGGCGGCCTTCGAAGCTGCGCTCGCCGCGGTCAACCCGACGCTGGGCATCGTGGCCAGCGTGATCACCAATGTCACCGGTGCCCTGGGTGATGTCCTCCAGGCCGCGATCACGGCCAAGGTCGACATGTTTACGGCGGTGCTCACCGCACTGGCTGACAGTGGCAGCGCACTCGCGCTCGCCATCGAGGCGGCTCTGGAGGCGTTCCCGAACCCGGCGGCGTTCATCAGCACCTTGGTCCAGGCGTTCACCGACATCAACGCCGAACTGGGTCTGCAGTTGGCGCTCGCGCTGGGCGCAGAGATCAATAGCGTCGGGGACCTCCTCCAGGCTCTGGTCGACGGGGGTGTGACTCTGGCGGCCGCATTCAACGCGGCTCTGGGCGAATTCCCGAGCCCGGAGGCGTTCGTGGCCGCACTCACCGGTGCGCTGGCGGCGATCAACCCGACCCTGGGCGTGTTGGCCGACGCGTTCACCACCTTCACCGGGCAGCTGGCCGACACGATCCAGGCCGGAATTGCGGCCGGGCTCACCGGTTTTGAGGCGCTGCTGGATGCGCTCGGCAACCCGGCCAGCGCGCTGTTCGCGGCGTTCCAGGCGGCGCTGGAGGCGTTCCCGAACCCGCAGGCGTTCATCGACGCTCTGGTTCAGGCGTTCGGCAACATCGACGTGAACCTGGGTCTGGCCCTGCAGGCAATCATCAACGCCTCGATCGACGGCCCGCAGGCATTCCTGCAGGCGCTGGTCAACGGTGGCGCGGCACTGGCCGCGGCATTCAACGCAGCCTTGGCCAACTTCCCGAGCCCGCAGGCGTTCGTCGATGCACTCGTCGGCGCGTTCGCGGCGATCAACCCGACGCTGGGCATCCTGGCCGACGCGTTCACCACGTTCACGGGTCAGCTGGCCGACACCATTCAGGCCGGAATTGCGGCCGGGCTCACCGGTTTTGAGGCGCTGCTCGATGCGCTCGGCAACCCGGCCAGTGCGCTGGCGGCAGCCTTCCAGGCCGTACTCGAGGCGTTCCCGAACCCGGAGGCGTTCTTCAACGCACTGGTTCAGGCCTTCACCAACATCGACGTGAACCTGGGGCTGGCCCTGCAGGCCGCGCTCGAGCTGGGAGTCAACGGGCTGGACGGCTTCGTCGACGCGCTGGTCAACGGTGGTGCGGCACTGGCCGCGGCGTTCAACGCAGCCTTGGCCAACTTCCCGAGCCCGGAGGCGTTCGTCAATGCACTGGTCGGCGCGTTCACGGCGATCAACCCGACTCTCGGGGTGCTCGCGAATGCGCTTACCACGTTCACGGGTCAGCTGGCGGAGACGATTCAGGCCGGAATTGCGGCCGGGCTCACCGGTTTTGAGGCGCTGCTCGATGCGCTCGGCAACCCGGCCAGTGCGCTGTTCGCGGCGTTCCAGGCGGCGCTGGAGGCGTTCCCGAACCCGGCGGCGTTCTTCAACGCTCTGGTTCAGGCGTTCGGCAACATCGACGTGAACCTGGGTCTGGCCCTGCAGGCAATCATCAACGCCTCGATCGATGGCCCGCAGGCCTTCCTGGAGGCGCTGGTCAACGGCGGCGCGGCACTGGCCGCGGCATTCAACGCAGCCTTGGCCAACTTCCCGAGCCCCGAGGCGTTCGTCAATGCACTCGTCGGCGCGTTCGCGGCGGTCAACCCGACGCTGGGTATCATCGCCGACGCGTTCACCACGTTCACCGGGCAGCTGGCCGACACGATCCAGGCCGGAATTGCCGCTGGGCTCACCGGTTTTGAGGCACTGCTCGATGCGCTCGGCAATCCGCTGAGTGCCTTGTCGGCGGCGTTCCAGGCGGCGCTCGAGGCGTTCCCGAACCCAGAGGCGTTCATCAACGCTCTGGTTCAGGCGTTCGGCAACATCGACGTGAACCTGGGTCTGGCCCTGCAGGCAATCATCAACGCCTCGATCGATGGCCCGCAGGCCTTCCTGGAGGCGCTGGTCAACGGTGGCGCGGCACTGGCCGCGGC
>JAEZIA010000057.1 GCA_023416315.1 Actinomycetes bacterium | reverse complement strand
CGATGCTCCGCGGGCGGTGGCGGATGGTCCGTTCACGGTCACCAAGAACACGCCGGTGACGTTGACCGCGGCTCAGTTGGTGGGCAATGACGTCGATCCGGACAAGGTCTACGGCGACAAGCTGTCGATCGTCTCGCTGGGTGGAGGCAATCACGTCAGCGCGGTCCTCAACCCTGACGGCAGCGTGACGGTGACCCCGGAGGCCGGCTACGTCGGAGCGGCGTCGTTCATCTATCGCGTCGCAGACTCGACCGGAGCCACCAGTGTCACGGCGACCGATGGGAAGGTGACACTGGATGTGAAAGCCCCCGCGGTGCAAACGCTGACCGTCCTGGAGCCGGTCACCGACAACTACAAGGACAAGTTCAATGCGCCGGACACTGTGCGCGAGAACCGAACCTATCTGCAGATCGGCGCCATCCAAGCGAACGGAGTCACCTACACGCTGACCAACCCGCCGCCGAACGGGAAGATTGAAACCGGGTTCACCCAGCTCGCCGTCCGGGGCTCGGACGGGAGTTCAGGGATCGTCACACTGGCGCCGGCCGATCCGAACGTCGTTGCCAGCTTGCGGCAGGACTATATGACGGCATACCACCCGAAGGGCAGCTTTGGACCGCTGGTCGTTGTCAACACCGAGCAGCTGAAGACGGCTCCGGTAAAGATCGATCTGGTCCTCACCGTCAAGAACGCCGAGGTCGCCCGGGTGCGGCTTGAATACCGCTTCGAACCGAGCATCTACAACGCGGGCGAGTCGAGCCTGGAATACAACGGGCCCGGAGGCAGATGGTATGTGGCCGGCGTCGGCGCGCCCCTCAACTGGCAGACCGCTGGGGCGCCGTAATCAGACCAAGAAGTTGTCGTTGCGGATGAAGAACTCGCGGCGTTCGTCGTCGGTCAGCTCGCCGAGCTTGGGCAACCCCTCGAAGTAGAACTCGCGCGGCGCGCCGGGAGTAAACAACATGAGGATCGAGGCCGGCTCGTCGGACTGGTTGCCGAAGCCGTGGATTCCGCCCGGCGGCACGAAGAGGTAGTCGCCTTGTTCGCCGACGGTCCAGTCGCGCCCGTCGAACAGCTGGATCCGGCCGGAGAGGATGAAGAACGATTCCGACATCGCCTTGTGGAAGTGCGGTCCCGGCCCACCGGCGCGTGGGCCGAGATCGACGCGGTACAGGCCGAAGTCACCGTCGGTGGATTGCTCGGTGGCCAGGTAGGTGTACTTGACCGGCCCGACCTCGAAGTCGGCCGGGGTGTCCGCCTTGCGCAGGGTGGCGCTGATCTCGCCGTCGCCGTCGTAGCGCGGCGGGGGATAGGGCGGCACATGCAGCGACATCGCCCCAGTGTGCCGGTTAGCCCAACGGGTAGGTGACGCCGGTCAGCTCTTCGGACACACTCCACAACCGGCGCTGCGCCGCGACGTCGTGCGACCGCCGATTGGACGAGACGATCTTTGGATATCCGCGCATCTGGAGGAATCCGCCGGGCCCGTAGTACTGGCCGCCGCGCACCGTCGGGTCGGTGGCCGCGCGTAACTGCGGAAGTGCGCCCATCTCCGAACTCTGGACGGTCAGACCGAAACCCCACTCGACGATTCTCGGGAGGTTGCGGCCCAACTCGGTGGCCGAGCTCCCCGGGTGTGCCGCGGCGGCGATCGTGTCGGTGCCGGCCAGTCGCTTCTGGAGTTCGTAGGTGAACAGCAGGTTGGCCAGCTTGGCCTGGCCGTAGGCGCCCGTACGGCTATAGCTGCGCTCGGACTGCAGATCGTCGAAGTCGATGCGGCCGAACCGGTGACCGTTGCTGCTGACCGTGACGACCCGGGAGCCCGGAGTGGCCAGCAGCCGGTCGAGCAGCAGCCCGGTGAGTGCGAAATGGCCGAGGTGGTTGGTGCCGAACTGCAGCTCGAAGCCGTCCTTGGTGGTCGCTTTGGGCGTCATCATCACGCCGGCGTTGTTGATGAGCAGATCGATGCGGTCGTGGCCTGCGCGCAGTTGGTCGGCGGCGGCGCGGACCGAGTCCAGCGAGGTGAGGTCGAGTTCCTGGACGGCCACATCGGCGCCGGGGTAGCGCCGGGCGATCAGGTCCGCGGCGGCCTTGCCCTTGTCGAGATTGCGGACCGCGAGCACGACGCGGGCACCACGACCGGCGAGCGCGCGGGCGGTCTCGTACCCGAGGCCGGTGTTGGCTCCGGTGATCACGGCGGTGCGACCGGTTTGGTCCGGAATGTCCGCGGAAGTCCAGGGCGCCATGCGATTCTCCTCATCTAGGATGGATAAACGGAGCGCGCGCCCCGGTTTCTTCGACTATACGGAACGTGCGCCCCGCTTTGTCAACGCGTGAGAGGTATCGAGGTGGGTCTGAGCTGCCGGCCGCTGCGGGCTGATGCGGCGCGCAACCGCGCGCGGGTGCTCCAGGTCGCCTACGAGATGTTCGCCGAGCACGGGTTGTCGGTGCCGATCGACGAGATCGCCCGTCGGGCCGGTGTCGGGGCGGGCACTGTTTACCGGCACTTCCCGACCAAAGAGGCGCTGTTCGAAGCGGTCGTCGGCGAGCGGGTTCAGGCCGTGGTGGCCCGGGCCCGCGAACTATTGGCCGCCGACCCCGAGGGCGCGCTGTTCGAGTTCGTCCGCGAGCTGGCGCGCTCGGGCGCGGCCGACCACGGACTGGTCGAGGCGCTGGCCGGCTACGGCATCGACATCGACACCGCGGCGCCCGGCGCCGAGGCGGAATTCCTCGGCGTGCTTGGCGAGATGCTGGCCTCGGCGCAGCGGGCCGGCACCGCGCGGGGCGACGTCGGCGTCGCCGAACTCAAGGCGCTGCTGGTCGTGTGTAAGAGCGGCCAGGCCTACGGCGACGACGTCGCCGATCGGATCACGAATGTCATCGTGGCCGGGTTACGCGCCGGGTGAACAGTTGATTCACTTCTTGCACTCGGCATAGGCGAGTGCTAAGAATGTGGTTGGCACTCGCGACCAGTGAGTGCTAGGTCGGGACGGTGAGACCGAAGTCGTACACACCTACGGTCGTCCGTCGCGGGCACTGCGTCCGGCCAAGAGACGTGTAACCCCCAACCGGAGGATTCACTTCGCAATGTCCAAGATCATTGCTTACGACGAAGAGGCCCGTCGCGGCCTCGAGCGGGGCCTGAACAGCCTCGCCGACGCGGTAAAGGTGACGCTGGGCCCCAAGGGTCGCAACGTCGTCCTGGAGAAGAAGTGGGGCGCCCCCACGATCACCAACGATGGTGTGTCCATCGCCAAGGAGATCGAGCTCGAGGACCCGTACGAGAAGATCGGCGCCGAGCTGGTCAAGGAAGTCGCCAAGAAGACTGACGACGTCGCGGGCGACGGCACCACCACCGCCACCGTTCTGGCTCAGGCCCTGGTTCGCGAAGGCCTGCGCAACGTCGCTGCCGGCGCCAACCCGCTCGGCCTGAAGCGCGGTATCGAGAAGGCCGTCGAGAAGATCACCGAGACGCTCCTCAAGAGCGCCAAGGAGGTCGAGACCAAGGACCAGATCGCGGCCACGGCCGGGATCTCCGCGGGCGACCAGACCATCGGCGACCTGATCGCCGAGGCCATGGACAAGGTCGGCAACGAGGGTGTCATCACCGTCGAGGAGTCGAACACCTTCGGCCTGCAGCTGGAGCTGACCGAGGGTATGCGCTTCGACAAGGGCTACATCTCGGGTTACTTCGTGACCGACGCCGAGCGTCAGGAAGCGGTCCTCGAGGATCCGTACATCCTGCTGGTGTCGTCGAAGGTCTCGACCGTCAAGGACCTGCTGCCGCTTCTGGAGAAGGTCATTCAGTCGGGCAAGCCGCTGCTGATCATCGCCGAGGACGTCGAGGGCGAAGCCCTGTCGACCCTGGTGGTCAACAAGATCCGTGGCACCTTCAAGTCCGTCGCCGTCAAGGCCCCGGGCTTCGGTGACCGCCGCAAGGCCATGCTGCAGGACATCGCGATCCTGACCGGTGGCCAGGTTGTCAGCGAAGAGGTCGGCCTGTCGCTCGAGA
>JAEZIA010000022.1 GCA_023416315.1 Actinomycetes bacterium | reverse complement strand
CCGCCCGCGACACCGACGACCTGCGCTCGTTCGTCGTCGAGAACCTCAACGCCGACGGCGATGTGGCCGGCACCCAGACGTCGCTGATCTTTGAGCACCTCCGGGGCGCCGCCCCGCTGTAGGCGGGCGTCACCGCCCGCGCGCCGACGACCCGGTCGAGGACTTCGCCTTGCGGATGGGGGTCGAATGCTGTTTGGCTGGACTGGTTTTCGCACCCGCACGCTTGCTCGATGCCGCCGATCGTGTCGGTACCGCAGGGGTTCGAACCGGCCGAGTCGCGGCGGGAGCCGGCGCATTCGGGTCGGGAATATTGACCGGGCGGTGATAGGCCTTCTCGATGATCGGTCGAAGCTGCTTGTCCAGCGCGGGCGCCAGCGGACCGGCCCAGGCGACCAGCGGCAGGGTCTTGGTCGGGACCCACACGTATGTCACGTTGCCGGGCTGGCCGTTGACGTCGGGGGTGAAGCGAACGTTGGTCGGGGCGTCGAGATCGACTCGGCGGTAATCGTTGTGGATCGAGAACATGCCGACGACGGCATTGGCCACCGCGAGCAGGTTCCTGGTGTCGTCGGGCCAGTCGGCCCAGCCGTCGTATTGCCGGATGACCTCGGTGCCGGTGTAGGCGGTGTGGGGCGGCAACCAGGGTTGGGCGGCGGTTTCGGTCTTGGGTCTCCTGCCGCCGTACGGGTTTTCTGGGTTGCCGATCGACACCCAGCTCAGTCGCGCCGGATCAGGGGCGTTGGCCGGGTCGGCGGCAAACCGACGCAGAGCGGTGTACACGACCTGCCCGCCCTGGCTGTATCCGAACAGAACGATTTGCTCATCGCTGGGAAGCGCATCGATCGCCTGCTGGACCTTCGTCGCCCCCGCGGCGTTGAACGACGCGCCGGGAAACGCGACATAATCGACCGGCTGACAGTGGTTGGGTGACTTGCACAGGTCGCCCTGCAGCTGCTGTGGCGCGTAATGCCAGATCGGCTGCAATCCGACAAAGGCTCCCTCGAGCGTTAAGACGGTTGCGGCATTCGCCGCCGGAGTCGCCGCGATCATTGCGACACTGATTGCTATGGCCAATCCAGCCGGTTTGAACATCCGAACGTCCCCCTGGTCGAAATGGTACGGCCTAGCAACCCTGTGCGGGTCCGGTTTGCGCATCGCATCGGGGTGACTGGTGCCGTGTCACGCCATCACCTAGCTTTTGCTCAAGGCGGCAAAGGGAGGTGGGACGAGTGGGTCTGTCGCTGGCGGATATCGAGAGATGGGACAGCTCATCGATCGCCGCGGTGGCGAGCGCGGCCGATGGTCAGGGGCGGGTCACTCGGATGATCGCCGACCAGCTCGGCGCGGTCGTCGACGGCATCCGGTGGGCCGGCCACGCCGCCGATGCTGCCCGGGCCGCGATGTGGCAGACCCGTCAGGGGCTGTATCGCCACGCCGACGACTATCAGGCCGTCGCCAAGGCGGCGTCGGGTGCCGCTCCACAAGTGGCCGATATCAAGCACGACTTGCAGCTGATCAAGGACGAGGCCGCCGCCTGGGACATCACGATCGACAGCGCCACCGGTGCGCTCACGTGGCCGGTGTACGCGTCTCAGTCCTCGGCTCTCCAAGCGCTGGTGGCCGAGGCCGCCGACGACATCGCCGTACGCATCGTCGAGCTAATGCAGCGCGCCGAGAAGGTCGACACCGAGCTCGCCGATGCCATCAACCGCTCGGATGCCCCCGCCCTCGGGTTCGGGCCGGACGCGGACATGTCGGTGTCCCCGGGCTTCGACGACGTGCGGCGGCGCGCCAACCAGACCGAGGCTTTCCGAACGGTATTCGGCCGCGACCCGGTCAGCGCGGCCGACTGGGACACCGCCGCGGCTCTGGACCCGCACAGCTACGAACCGAAGAATCGAGATGTACCACCGAACATCGTGGTCGGCCGTATCGAACCGGTGCCCGGTCAGGGTGTCGTGCGCACCAACCTCTTCATTCCGGGCCGGACCGCGTGGACACCGTTCGGCGACAACCTCGGCGACGCAAGACCGTTCGAGCCATCGGCGGGACCTGAATTGTCTCGGGTGAGCTTCTACGTCGACTACGAGAACGGCATTGTGGTCGGCAGGCAGAACCCGTCGGTGATGAATGGTCAGGCCAAGACAGGAACACCGGACATCAGAGTCAGTCAAAATCCGAACGGGTCGGTGCTCATCAACTACGTGGCGGCCGACCCGTATTCCCCGGGCGGGGAGGACATCGCCAAGGCCAGCCCATGGAATGTCCACGGACGCTTGGTCATCAAGCCGACCGATGCCGGACCGATTGCCGGCGGAATCATCTCCGACTTCCCAGCGGTCGAGATCTACAACGACCGAAACGGTGCGACGAAGCTGGTCGACCGGATCTTCCCGCAGAACATCAGCCCGATGGGGCCGCTCATTGCGCTGCCGTTCTCCCAGCAGATCGGTCCCGGGCTGATGGGGGAGTTCCCGGATGACCTCAACCGTTCCGTCCAGCCCTCACCAAGTCGGGTGCCGATGCCACCTCCTGTCGTGGCCCCGTATCCGTCGGTCGAACTCGGTCCGGTCGATCAACACGTCACAGTGCCGGTAGGCAAATGAGAACGAGGATGGTGTGATGTCAGCCCCAAAACCTGTAATCCACAGCAGGGTAGCCGTTTTCGCTGGCGCGGCGCTCGGCGGCGTGTACTGGGGTCTGCTCGGGATACGTGTGATGATGTCCATCGGGCGGGCAGACGATCGCTGGATCGACCCGGTTGAACTCATAGTTTTCATCGCCGCGAGTCTGGTGATCTTCGCCATCGGTTGGGTGTTTCTTCGGGCCTGGTCGGCGGCCGCGCGCACGAGCGGAGTCGCGTTGATTCTCTGCGCGCTGTCCGGATGGCTCGCCTTCGGCGCGGTTGGTCTTCAGTCCGCGTTGTGGTGGTCGTGATGTCCTGGCACGACGAATACGCCCGTAATCTGCAGTGGTCACCGGCACCGGCACCGGCACCGCCGCCGCCAAGGTTGGCGCCGCTGTTGAGCGGTTTCGTTCTCGGGGTGTTGGCGATGACGATCACGCCGCTCATCTATATGTGGTTTGCCGTACCGATTATCCCCGGTTTCTTCGCCGTGGTTTTCGTCTTGGCGGGGATCAATCACAACGAGGTGCGGCATGTCGGTGAGGGTTTCCTCGCGGCGACCCTGTGCGGGGTTCTGTTCGTGGTGGTGGCCTACACCGGTCTGTTGATTCCGTCCTGATCCCGGCTCGTTAGGCTGCACCCATGCGAGTTGCAGTCCTGGGAGCCAGAGGCAAGGTCGGAACCACCATGTGCGAGGCGGTGCGGGCGGCCGACGACCTGACGTTGAGCGCCGAAGTCGACGCCGGTGACGCCTTGTCGCTGCTGACCGACAGCAACACCGAGGTGGTCATCGATTTCACTCACCCCGACGTCGTGATGGACAATCTGAAGTTCCTCATCGACAACGGAATCCACGCTGTCGTCGGCACTACCGGGTTCACTGACGCACGCCTGGACACGGTCCGGTCGTGGCTGTCCGACAAACCCGAATCCGCAGTGCTGATCGCGCCTAACTTCGCGATCGGCGCCGTGTTATCCATGCACTTCGCGCAGAAAGCAGCGCCGTACTTCGAATCGGTCGAAGTGATCGAGTTGCACCACCCGCATAAGGCCGACGCCCCGTCGGGCACCGCGACCCGCACCGCCAAGTTGATCGCCGAGGCGCGAAAAGACCTGCCGCCCAACCCCGATGCCACCAGCACCGGGCTGGCGGGCGCCCGTGGCGCCGACGTCGACGGGGTGCCGGTGCACTCGATTCGGCTGACCGGGCTGGTCGCGCACCAGGAGGTGCTGTTCGGCACCCTCGGGGAGACGCTGACGATCCGGCACGACAGCCTCGACCGCACGTCGTTCGTGCCCGGCGTCCTGCTCGCCGTCCGTGAGATCGCCCGCCGGCCCGGCCTCACCATCGGAATCGAACCGCTGCTCGACCTGTGAATCCCGCGCTGCGCGTCCAACTGCTGATCGGCCTCATGTGTGCGGCCCTGGTGGTGTATTTCGTGTTGCTGGGCCGCACCGCCGTCACGCTGATCACCGCAGGGACGCCGGTCGCGGTCGCGCTCGGCGTCGGGGTGCTGATCATGCCGATCATCGGTGCGTGGGCGATGATCGCCACGCTGCGCGCGGGCTTCGCCCATCAGCGCCTGGCGCGACTCGCCGTCGAGGCGGGGATGGAACTCGACGTCAGTGAACTGCCGCGGACGCCGTCGGGCCGCATCCAGCGCGAGGCCGCCGACGCGCTGTTCCACACCGTGCGGGCCGAATTGGAGGCCGACCCGGACAACTGGCAGCGGTGGTATCGGCTGGCCCGGGCCTACGACTACGCCGGTGATCGTGGCCGCGCTCGCGAGACCATGCGCAAAGCTGTTGCCCTGCAAGCGGAGTCGCAGACATGAAACGCCTGCTGATCGTCCACCACACACCGTCGCCGCACTGCCAGGAGATGTTCGAGGCGGTGCACTCCGGTGCCACCGACCCCGAGATCGAGGGTGTGGAAGTGATCCGCAGACCCGCGCTGACGGTGTCGCCGGTCGACATGCTGGAGGCCGACGGGTATCTGCTGGGCACGCCGGCCAACCT
>JAEZIA010000014.1 GCA_023416315.1 Actinomycetes bacterium | reverse complement strand
GTTCGGTGCTGGTGGTTCCCGCTGACGGCTACTACCAGGCGCGTGCCTACGCTACGGAATACCTTGCGCCCCTGGGTATCACGGTGCTGGAGGCGCCGTGCGACCAGATGTGCGAGGCGGCCCGGGACGCCGACGTGGTGCTGGCCGAGACGCCGGCCAATCCGGGCCGGGACGTGGTGGACCTGCATGCGCTGGGGCAGGTCTGCCGGGGACGGGGCGCCCGGCTGCTGGTGGACAACACCACGGCCACCCCGCTGGGTCAGCAGCCGCTGGCCCTGGGCGCCGACCTGGTGGTGGCCAGCGCCACCAAAGCGCTGGCCGGGCACAGCGACCTGCTGGCCGGCTACCTCGCCGGCAGCGACCCGGAGCTGATGTCGGCCCTGGAGCGTGAGCGCCTGCTGTCCGGTGCGATCCTCGGCTCCTTCGAAGCGTGGCTGGTGCTGCGCAGCCTGGGCAGTGTCGGCCTGCGGTTCGAGCGGCAATGCCAGAACGCGCTGGCGCTGGCGGTCGCGTTGCAGAGTCACCCGAAGGTTCGCTCGGTGCGCTATCCCGGATTGCCCGGCGATCCGTCGCATCCGGTGGCGGCCGCCCAGATGCGGCGGTTCGCCGGCCTGGTGTCCGTCGAACTCGCCGACGAGGCGGCCGTGCATGCGCTGGTGCGCCGCAGCGAGCTGCTGGTGGCGGCGACCAGCTTTGGGGGCATCCACACCTCGGTGGACCGTCGGGCCCGCTGGGGTGACCCGGTCTCGGACGGATTCGCCAGGATCTCGGCCGGAATCGAGGACACCGATGACCTCCTCAGCGATGTCCTCGCCGCACTCGACGCCGGATAACCCCAGCTCACGGCATCAAATCGTGCCGATAGCGTGTGGGCTGTAGCCTCTCTAGGTTGTGACTTCTCGTATCCGCGTCGCCGTCGTCTACGGGGGCCGCAGCTCCGAACACGCCATCTCCTGCGTGTCAGCCGGCAGCATTCTGCGGAACCTCGACCCGGAGCGCTTCGAGGTCGTGGCGGTGGGCATCACCCCGCAGGGCTCGTGGGTGCTGACCGACGGCAAGCCGGAGACCCTCGCCATCACCGACCGGCAACTGCCTGAAGTCAGCGGCGAGTCGGGCACCGCGCTGGCGTTACCGGCCGACCCGATGCGGCGCGGCGAGCTGGTGTCTTTGGGCCAGGCCGCCGGTGAGGTGCTGACGGCGGTCGACGTGGTCTTCCCGATCCTGCACGGACCCTACGGCGAGGACGGCACCATCCAGGGGCTGCTGGAGCTCGCGGGCGTGCCGTACGTCGGGGCAGGCGTGCTGGCCAGCGCGGCAGGCATGGATAAGGAGTTCACCAAGAAGCTGCTGGCTGTCGAGGGCCTGCCGATCGGCGACTACGTGGTGCTGCGGCCGCAGGAGAAGGCGCCGACGCTTGATGACATCATGCGCCTTGGCTTTCCGATGTTCGTCAAGCCCGCGCGTGGCGGATCGTCGATCGGAGTGAACCGGGTCATGAGCCCCGACGAGCTGCCCGCCGCGATCGCCGATGCCCGCAGACACGATCCCAAGGTGATCATCGAGGCCGCCATCGAGGGCCGCGAACTCGAATGCGGTGTCCTCGAATTCCCGGACGGCTCAGTGCAAGCCAGCGCCATCGGTGAGATCAGGGTGGCCGGGATCCAGGGGCGCGAAGACGGCTTCTACGACTTCGCCACCAAGTACCTCGACGACGGCGCCGAGCTCGACGTGCCCGCCAAGATCGACGACGATGTCGCAGATGAACTGCGGCACTTGGCGATTCGCACATTCAATGCGCTGGACTGCCAGGGGCTCGCGCGGGTCGACTTCTTCCTCACCGAGGATGGCCCGGTGGTCAACGAGATCAACACGATGCCCGGCTTCACCACGATCTCGATGTACCCGCGGATGTGGGGTGCCAGCGGCATCGACTATCCGACGCTGGTGGGCACCATGGTCGAGACCGCGCTGGCCCGCGGCACCGGTCTGCGCTGACTCAGCGCGGCGGGTTCGGATCGATCGGCACGGTCGGCATCGTGCGCGCGATCAGATCCGATAACGCCTGAATCGGAGTCGGCCCGGACTCTTTGGGCAGCGTCAGCGCCACGTACACCGGCCGGTCCACGGTGACCCAGGTGCTGCGGTCGATCTCGGCGTCGTCGAGCCGGAACCACTGGACCGTGTTGACCAGCTGGATGGGGGAGCCGACCACGAACTCGGCAGGACGGCCGATACCGCACCGCAAGATAACCGGATAGTTGTCGGCCGCGCCGCGCCACGCCGCGGTACCGGGCGGCACGGGCTCCGCCGCGGCGACGCGGTGGAATTCGCCGAGGTTTTCGGGCAGCGCGTCGAGCATCTCTTTGCAGGAAGGGGAATCCGCCTGTGGTGCCGGCACCGAGGCGATGACGACCGGCTGGACCGGCGCCCGGCGGGTGGCCGCGATGCCCAGGACGGCGGCGACGGCCAGTACCGCCACCACCACCGCCGCGATCAGGAAGGCCCGGGGCGGGCCGTCCGGCTCGCTGTCTTCGGCGATGGGTAACGGCTCAGTCGGCATCGGCGATCGGACAGGTCAGGGTCCGGGTGATCCCCGCAATCTGCTGCACGCGGGGCACCACCGTGGTGGTCAGGTCCTCCTGGCTGGTGGAACCGACGCGCACGACCACGTCATACGGTCCGGTCACGTACTCCGACGACAACACGCCGGGCAGCGCGGCCACCTGCTTGGCGACGACCTCGGCGCGGCCGACCTCGGTCTGGATCAGCATGTAGGCCTCCACCACCCGTCGTCTCCTCGTCTCGATCGCCGTCGCTGTGCAGTGCCGCCCTAGACTGGGCGTTCGGCAGGGCCCAAACCTACCGCAGGTTGGCGCCCCGATCAGCCTGTGCGACAGGAGGAGGGCAGACCTCGTGGCCGACGTCGGCGAACCCACCTTGCGCCAACTCGGCGAGTTCCCGATGATCGACCGGCTGGTCACCGGCCGCGTTCAGCCCGCCGGCGTCAGTGTGGGACCCGGCGACGACGCGGCGGTCGTGGCCATGCCCGACGGTCGGGCGGTGGTCACCACCGACATGCTGGTCGAAGGGCGTCACTTCCGGCTGGACTGGTCGACACCACAGGAGGTCGGCCGAAAGGCCATCGCGCAGAACGCCGCCGACATCGAGTCGATGGGTGCGCACAGCTGTGCGTTCGTCGTCGCCTTCGGCGCTCCGACCGAGACCGCCGCATCGCGGGCGCAGGAACTGGCCGACGGGATGTGGCAGGAGGCCGGCGCGCTGGGCGCCGGAATCGTCGGCGGGGATCTGGTCGCCAGCCCGCAGTGGGTGGTCTCGGTGACGGCGTTCGGTGATCTCGGTGGCCGTGCGCCGGTGCTGCGCAGCGGTGCGAGAGCCGGATCGGTGGTTGCCGTTGCCGGCGATCTCGGCCGCTCTGCCGCCGGATACCTGTTGTGGCACAAGCAGATCGATGAGTTCAGCGAACTGCGGCGCAGGCATGTGGTCCCGCGCCCGCCCTACGGGCAGGGCGTCGCTGCGGCCGACGCCGGGGCGCAGGCGATGACCGATGTCTCCGATGGGCTGCTCGCCGATCTCGGCCACATCGCCGACAGCTCCGGAGTCGTCATCGACCTGGCTGCGGACGCGCTGCGAGCCGATGTCGACGCCGTCGCCGACGCGGCCGCCGCCACCGGTGCCGACCCGTGGGCGCTGGTGTTGGCCGGTGGTGAAGATCATTGTCTGGTCGCGTGTTTTCCCGGCGCGGTGCCGCCGGGCTGGCGGGTGATCGGCACGGTGCGCGCCGGTGCGCCCGAGGTCCTGGTGGACGGGCGGCGATGGGACGGCCCGGCGGGCTGGCAATCCTTCGACTAGCGGTTGCGTTAGGTTGACCTGCGTGACAACCACCGCCCGGCCGCTGTCCGAACTCGTCGAGGAAGGGTGGGCGCGGGCGCTCGCCCCGGTTGCTGACCAGGTCACCCGCATGGGCCACTTTTTGCGCGACGAGATCGCCGCCGGCCAGCGGTATCTGCCTGCCGGTCCGAACGTGCTGCGGGCGTTCACGTTTCCGTTCAGCGACGTGCGGGTGCTGATCGTCGGCCAGGATCCGTACCCAACGCCGGGGCATGCGGTGGGCCTGAGCTTCTCGGTGGCCCCCGACGTGCGCCCGCTGCCACGCAGCCTGGCCAATATCTTCACCGAGTACACCGCAGACCTGGGCTATCCGCAGCCGTCCACCGGCGATCTCACCACCTGGTCGCAACGCGGCGTGATGTTGCTCAACAGGGTGCTGACGGTCCGGCCCGGCACCCCGGCGTCGCATCGGGGCAAGGGTTGGGAGGCGGTCACCGAATGCGCGATCCGGGCACTGGTCGCCCGGAATCAGCCGATGGTGGCGATTCTGTGGGGGCGTGACGCGTCGACGCTGAAACCGATGCTCGCCGAAGGCGGCCATCGCTGTGTGGCGATCGAGTCGCCGCATCCCTCGCCGCTCTCGGCGTCACGGGGATTCTTCGGGTCGCGACCGTTCAGCCGGGCCAACGAACTACTGGCCGGGATGGGAGCCGAGCCGATCGACTGGCGGCTGCCCTAAGTGATTTCGGCGCGCAAACCGCCGCTGAGCGAACGAAAACGCGCCGAAATCGCTGGCGATCTAGCCGCGGGAGACCTTGCCGGCCTTCAGGCAGGAGGTGCACACGTTGACGCGGTGCTTGTTGCCACCCGGGCGGGTGACAGCGTGCACGGTCTGGATGTTCGGGTTCCACCGGCGGCTGGTCCGGCGATGGGAATGCGACACCGACTTGCCGAAGCCGGGGCCCTTTCCGCAGATATCGCACACGGCAGCCATGTAGAACTCCTCTAAGTCAGTAGTCGAACTTTGTCCGGGGGCCAACGACCGAACGACGGGTGACCCGACAACCTGACCAGGATAGCCGTCCGGCGAACCGAACGCCAAAATGCGTCGTCGCGACGCTCCCGCGAATCCGCGCAAATGCTCTTGACCTGGGAGAAGGCTACCATTCCACCGGGGTGGGCCGCGCTGGCACCGCGGTGTCAGGCGGACTGGATAGGCTGGCGCGACAACGCCGCGTGGTCGGCCTGGGATCGCGAGGAGGTGCCGATGCCGGACCGGCGGCTGGACGCATCTGCCCTGCGCGACTGGGCTCATACCGCGGTCGGCGACCTGATCACCCATACCGACGAGATCAACCGGCTCAACGTGTTCCCGGTGGCCGATTCCGACACCGGTACGAACCTTCTGTTCACCATGCGTGCGGCGCTGACGGCGGTGGAGGCGACGGAAACAACGGACGTCAGTGCGCTGACCGCCGCGCTGGCCGAAGGCGCGCTGCACGGCGCCCGCGGTAATTCCGGGGTGATCCTCTCCCAGATCCTGCGGGGCCTGGCCGACGTCACCGCATCGGCCGCTTCCGACACCGACGGGTTTCTGGCCGACATCGACGCGGTCCTGTTGGGCGCGGCGCTGCGGCATGCCGTCGGGCTGGTGGTGTCGTCGATGGGCGGCCAGCTGATCGCGGGAACGATCGTGTCGGTGCTGCAGGCCGTCGCCGACGCCGTGCAGCAGTGGGGCGCCGACGGGGCGACGCTGGCCGAGGCGCTCGCCGCCGGCGG
>JAEZIA010000447.1 GCA_023416315.1 Actinomycetes bacterium | reverse complement strand
CCGCCGGCGTCCTCGCCGAACGTCATCGCCCCGAGTGCGAACGGGCTGACCCGCAGCCCGGACCGGCCCAGGGTGACATAGTGGTCGAGTGGCATGATTCGCTCCTTCGATGGATTAGTTGATGTCTTCATCGAAGGTGAACCTGCAGTTGAACGGTAGATCGATCCGACCCTGCTCTTGCATAATACGATCAATCTTGGTGAGATCAGACATGGCAGCGCAAGATGCTCAGTTGGCGGAACTTCGCGCCCTGATCGACGCGCACGCCACTCCGGACATGGCGACGTCGATCGATGGGCTGCTGGTGTCACGGGACGCCGCGTCGCGCACACCGGACTATTCACTGACCGAACCGCTGGTTGTGGTGATGGCGCGGGGCGGCAAGCGCCTGCTGCTCGGGGAAGACGTCTACGAGTACCGTGCCGGGCAGTGCCTGGTGGTGACCGCCGACCTTCCGGTGACCGGGTATTTCATCGACACCGGAGACGGTTTGCCCTCATTGGGCATGGCGCTGGTGCTGCGCCCGGCGCTGGTCGCCGAACTGCTGCTGGCTGCCCCGCCGGCGCGCTGGTCCCGCGGGGTGAGCGCACACGCGGCGGTGTCGACCGCCGACGCCGACACCGATCTGCTGGACGCGGCGATCCGGCTGCTGCGGCTGCTCGAGAAGCCCTCGGATGCACCGATTCTCGCGCCGTTGATCGAACGTGAAATCATCTGGCGGCTACTGACCGGCCCGCAGGGCGACACCGTGCGTCAGATCGGGCTGGCCGATAGCAACCTGTCATACGTCAGCCGCGCCATCGGTTGGATCCGGGAGAACTACGCCGAGCCGATGCGCATCGAGGAGCTTGCTCGGATGGCCGGGATGAGCCCGTCGACGTTCCATCGGCACTTCCGGGCCGTTACGGCCATGAGCCCGTTGCAGTTTCAGAAACGGATCCGGTTGCAGGAGGCGCGCTCAATGGTGGTCACCGCCCGCGGCGACATCGCGGGCGTCGGACACCGGGTCGGCTATGACAGCCCGTCTCAATTCACCCGCGAGTACCGCCGGCTCTTCGGCGTGCCACCAGGGCAGGACGCCGCACAGATCCGCGCCTAGTTACAGCGGGATGTTCTTGTGCCGCCCGCGGCGGGCCGGAGCCTCGGCGAGCGCCTCCGTCAGCTTGCTGCGGGTGTGCGCGGGGTCGATCTTCTCGTCGACCACGCCGATCTCCACGGCACTGTCCACGCCGCCGGCGATCCGCTCGTGCTCGGCGGCCAATTCCTCATGCAGCGCTTCGCGTTCGTGATCCGGAGCGGCGGCCAGCTTCTTCTTGTGCAGGATGCCGACGGCGGCCTTGGCGCCCATCACCGCGACTTCGGCGTCCGGCCAGGCGAACACCTTGGTGGCGCCCAGCGAGCGCGAGTTCATCGCAATGTAAGCCCCGCCGTAGATCTTTCGCGTCACGAGCGTGACGCGCGGAACGGTAGCTTCACCGAAGGCGTGCAGCAGCTTCGCACCGCGGCGCACCACGCCGCCCCATTCCTGGTCCACGCCGGGCAGGTAGCCCGGGACGTCGACGACGACGACCAGCGGAATGCCGAAGGCGTCGCACAGCCGCACGAAACGTGCTGACTTCTCGGCGCTTTCGGAGTTCAGGCAGCCGCCGAGGCGCAGCGGGTTGTTGGCGATGACGCCGACCGTGCGTCCGGACAGCCGGCCGAGCCCGACCACGATCGACGGGGCCCACTTGCCCTGGAATTCCTCGAACGGGGTGTCGGCATCGAGCAGTGCCTCGACCAGCGGGTGCACGTCATAGGCACGACGGGCGGATTCCGGCAGCAGCGCGTGCAGGTCGGAATCGCCGGCCTCGGCCTTGCTGCGGTCGAAATGACCCTGCTGGGAGAACAATCCGACCAACCGGCGGCCGCGCTCATAGGCGTCGAGCTCGGAGTCGGCGACGATGTGGCACACGCCGGACTTCTTGTGGTGGGTGTCGGGTCCGCCGAGGGAGGCCATGTCGACGTCCTCGCCGGTGACACTGCGCACGACGTCGGGTCCGGTGACGAAGACCCGGCCCTCCTGGGCCATGATCACGACGTCGGTCAGGGCGGGGCCGTATGCGGCGCCGCCTGCGGCGAAGCCGACCACAACCGAGATCTGCGGGATGTAGCCGGATGCGCGGATCATGGCCTCGAAGACCTGCCCCACGGCATGCAGCGCTTTGACACCCTCGGCCAGGCGCGCGCCGCCGGAGTGCCAGATGCCGACGATCGGGCTCTGTTCCTCGATCGCGGTGTCGTAGGCGTCGACGATGTGTTGGCAGCCCTCCACACCCATGGCGCCACCCATGACGGTGCCGTCGGTGCAGAACGCGATGGTGCGCACACCGTTGACGGTGCCGGCCGCCGCGAGCACGCCGGAGCGGTCCCGCTCGTGCAGCAGTGCCACGCTGCCGTCGTCGAAGAACGTAGACAGTCGCAACAGCGGGTCGCGAGGGTCGAGTGATTCGCCGACCGTGTCAGGGGCCATGATCGTCATCTAAACCTCCATGTGTGCGCGGATGCTTCGAGTTACTGGTTTTCAGTACTTCCCGAAGGCGATCGCGACGTTGTGACCACCGAATCCGAATGAGTTGTTGATCGCGTACTGGTAGTTGCCTGGCCGGGGTTCGCCGGCCACCACGTCCAGATCGATCTCCGGATCGAGGTTGCGCAGGTTGAGGGTGGGCGGCACGACGCCGTCCCGCAGCGCCAGCACGGTGAGGATCGACTCCACCGCACCGACGGCGCCCACCGAGTGGCCCAGCGCCGATTTGGGCGCATAGACGGCCGGCCGGTGATTGCCGAGCGCATTGTTGATCGCTTTGCCTTCCGCGACATCACCCACCTGGGTGCCGGTCGCATGGGCGTTGATGTGATCGATATCGGAGGGCTGCAGACCCGCGAGCTGGATTGCCCGCGT
>JAEZIA010000327.1 GCA_023416315.1 Actinomycetes bacterium | reverse complement strand
AGCCGGAAACGGGGCAAACAGCGTGGTGAAGTGGGGTTTCGGTGAGCGATGGAACGAAGCTGATCGACCGGGCGACGGCGATCAACTGGAACCGTGTCATTGACGAGAAGGACGCAGAAGTCTGGGATCGGCTGACCGGTAATTTCTGGCTGCCCGAGAAGGTCCCGCTGTCCAACGACATGCCCTCGTGGAACACGCTGACCGCCGACGAGAAGCAGCTGACCATGCGGGTGTTCACCGGGCTGACGCTGCTGGACACCATCCAGAGCACGGTCGGCTCGGTCAGCATGATCCCCGACGCACTGACCCCGCACGAAGAAGCCGTGCTGACCAACATCACGTTCATGGAGTCCGTGCACGCCAAGAGCTACAGCTCGATCTTCTCCACGCTGTGCTCGACCGCCGAGATCGACGAGGCCTTCCGTTGGTCGGAGGAGAACGTCAACCTGCAGCGCAAGGCGCAGATCATCCTCGACTACTACCGCGGTGACGATCCGCTCAAGCGCAAGATCGCCTCGGTCTTCCTTGAGGCGTTCCTGTTCTACTCCGGCTTCTACCTGCCGATGTACTGGTCGAGCCGGGCCAAGCTCACCAACACCGCGGACCTGATCCGGTTGATCATCCGCGATGAGGCCGTGCACGCCTACTACATCGGCTACAAGTTCCAGAAGGGTTATGCAGTCCAGACCGAGGAGCGCAAGCAGGACCTCAAGGACTACGCCTACGAACTTCTGTATGCGTTGTACGAGAACGAGATTGAGTACACCCAGGATCTCTACGACTCGGTCGGCCTGACCGAGGACGTCAAGAAGTACCTGCGCTACAACGCCAACAAGGCGTTGATGAACATGGGCTTCGAGGCGCTGTTCCCGCGCGACGAGACCGAGGTCAACCCGGCGATCCTGTCGGCGCTGTCACCGAACGCCGACGAGAACCACGACTTCTTCTCCGGCTCGGGTTCGTCGTACGTCATCGGCAAGGCCGTCGTGACCGAGGACGAGGACTGGGACTTCTAGTCCCAGTCACCGCGCGGTCATGACGCGCTGGTACCCGCTCGAACCGGCGGCTGCCGGGTTCTTTGCCTCGCGGCGCCCGAGCAGGTCTGGGACGGATTGA
Organism: Actinomycetes bacterium; assembly: GCA_023416315.1. Taxonomy (GTDB): domain Bacteria; phylum Actinomycetota; class Actinomycetes; order Mycobacteriales; family Mycobacteriaceae; genus Mycobacterium. Next base: position 9,217 of record JAEZIA010000327.1, on the reverse strand, counting down.
ATCTCCGATGCGTCCGCTCCGCCGGGACGGCGAATCGCCAGTGAGGGGCGACGCGATTTCGCCAAAGGAGCATGAACTCTCGCTTCGGCGGTGACACCATGTGGGCGTGGACGCGTCGGGCGACGTTGATGGCGACGAGACGATGCCGGCGCTGTCGTGTGGGTCGTGCGGCACTGCGCTGCCGCTGAGCTCCAATTTCTGCAACGTGTGCGGGGCGCGGGTCACCGCTGCGTCGGCTGAGTACAAACAGGTGACGGTCCTGGTCGCCGATGTCGTGCGATCGATGGATATCGCAGCCGCCGTGGACATGGAGCGGTTGCGGGCAATCATGACCGAACTGCTGGAATGCTCGGCGTCAGTGGCCCATCGCTACGGCGGGACCGTGGAATACACCGGCGATGGGATCTTGGCGATCTTCGGTGCGCCAGTTGCCTTGGAGGATCACGCCTTTCGCGCCTGTCTTGCCGCTATGGCCATTCAGGACGAGGTCAACCGGTTGGGGGCCGAGGTACACCGGACCGACAAGGTGACGCTGCAAATGCGGGTCGGACTCAATTCGGGTCGAGTTATCGCCGGCGAGATCGGTTCGGGTGCACTGGGTTATCACGCGACCGGTGAGCACGTCGGCATGGCGCAGCGGATGGAGTCGGTCGCGCCTGCGGGCGCAGTGGTGCTCTCGGAGTCGACCGCTGTGCTCGTCGAGCACTTGGTACGTCTGGGCGATCCGGAGCAAGTTCGGATCAAGGGGCGCGACCAACCGGTGGCTGCCCATCGGCTGATCGGTATCAACCCACGGAGCGGCCCGGGTGGGCGAACCGAGGCGCGACTGGTCGGGCGGCGGTGGGAATTGGCGGCGATGGAAGCCATCCTGGAACGCGCGATCGATGGCCGCGGTGACGTGGTGAATGTGGTAGGACCGCCGGGGATCGGAAAAAGCCGGGTGGCCCGGGAAGCCGCCGCGATCGCCGGCCGCCGCGGGGTCGACGTGTTCTGGGCGTTCTGTGAATCCCACGCCGGGGACATCCCGTTCCGTGTCGTCGCCCAACTGCTGCGCTCCCGCACCGGTGTGGCTGGTGTCAGCGGCGGAGCTGCGCGTGCTCGGGTACGTGAACAGTTCCCGGCCGCCGACCCGCAGGACCTGCTGTTACTCGATGATCTGCTCGGCATCGCCGACCCAACTGTGACGCTGCCGCCGATCAATCCGGATGCGCGACGACGCAGGCTGACCGCCCTGATCAACGCCACATCCTTGGCGCGGACAACACCGGCGTTGTTCATCATCGACGACGCGCAATGGATCGACACCGTCAGCGAGTCGATGCTGACCGACTTTCTCAGCGTCATCCCACGCACCCCGTCGATGGTGCTGATCACCGCCCGCCCGGAATACCAGGGAACACTGCGACGGGTGGTTGGTGCGCAAACCATAGCGCTTGGCACACTGGGTGATTCAGACATCGCGACACTGCTCGACGAGCTGTTGGGTTCGGATCCGTCGGTCGGCGAACTGGCGACCGTCATCGCCGAGCGGGCCGACGGGAACCCGTTCTTCGCCGAGGAGATGGTGCGCGAGTTGGCGCAGCGTGGTGCGCTGGCCGGCCGGCGCGGCGCCTACCGATGCGAGCGCGACGTCTCGGAGGTGACCGTGCCGGCGACTGTGCAGGCCGCCATCGAGGCGCGCATCGATCGGCTGACTGCGCAGGCGAAGCGAACGTTGACCGCCGCGTCGGTGATCGGCGCCCGCTTCGACGCCGACCTGCTGCCCGCACTCGGCGTTGAGCCCACGTTCGAGGAGTTGTTGGACGCCGAACTCGTGGACCAAGTGGGGTTCACCCCGCGTGCCGAATTCGCGTTTCGTCATCCGCTGATTCGCGCCGTGGCCTACGAATCACAGCTGAAATCTGATCGCGCGCAATGGCATCGACGATTGGCCGCGGCAATAGAACACTCCGCGCAACGCCCGGACGAGAGCGCTGCGCTGATTGCCGAACACCTCGAGGCAGCGGGGGAGTTGCGCGAGTCGTACCACTGGCACATGCGAGCGGGCACGTGGTCCACCAATCGCGATCTCGCCGCAGCCCGCGTCAGCTGGGAGCGCGCGGGCCGGATCGCGGACGCTTTACCCACGGATGACTCCAACGCGCTCGCCATGCGCATCGCCCCGCGCACGATGCTGTGCGCCACCGATATCCACGCTAGAACGGCATACGACGGTGAGGCTCGCTTCGCGCAATTGCGAGAGCTGTGCGACGCCGCCGAGGACAAGGTCTCGTTGGCCATCGGCATGAGCAGCCCGGCCATTGCCCTGTGCTATGCCGGGCGGGCACGCGATGCAGCGCGGGTGGCCTCCGAACAGATGGCATTGCTCGAGTCCATCGGTGACCCGCTTCCGCCCATGGCGTTGGCTGGCGTGGCGTTCGTCAACTGGCTGGGCGTCGGCGATTTCACCGAGGTTTTGCGGGTGGCAGATACCATCGTCGACCGAGCCGCCGGTGATCCCCACAAAGGGGCCGGTTTCGGTGTCGGTTCACCACTAGCTATCGCGTTGGCATGGCGGGGAACTGCGCGGTGGTGGCTGGGTCGGGATGGCTGGCGTCAGGACATATGTGACTCGGTCGAGATGGCCGAGCAGAGCAATCCGGAGACCCTCGCCGGCGCCATCGCGTGGGCCTACGGTTTCGCCGTGCAGTACGGGGTGCTGCCTGCGGACAAATCCGTGCTGCGCGCCAGCGAAGCTGCGCTGCAGACCGCTCAGAGCGCCAGCACCGACCGCGCAATGGGGTTGACCGGTTACACACTGGCCGTTGGGTTGTTGAACCAGGACACCGCGGCCGACCGTCAACGCGGACTGGATCTGATGATGCGTACCCGCGAGATGTGGCTTCGCAAGCAAGCCTTCTTCCTGATCCCGGTCACCGATGTATGGGCGGCTCGCGAATTGGCAAGGCGTGGCGATCATGAGGCCGCGATCGAGCAGATGCGCGGCGCCGTCGACGAGTTGCGGCAGATGGGACACGTCTTCTACGGATTCTGGGCCACCGGCGTTTTCGTTGAGGCTCTGCTGCAGCGACGCGACGGCGACGATCTTGTGGAAGCCCATGCGGCGATCAACGAAATGGCGGTCCTCACCTCAGGTTCGGCAATATGTGACGTCACTCTGCTGCGGCTGCGCGCGCTGCTGGCGCAGGCCCGGAGCGACGATGAGACGTACCAACACCACCGTGATCGCTACCGCGCGATGGCGAAACGCTTTGGCTTCGAGCAGCATTCGACTTGGGCCGACGAGATGCCTTAGCGGCACCGGCAGCGGCATCGGCAGCGGGCTTTCCCGACGACGCCGTCGCTTCTGGTTTCGGGCCTGGGCCACCCAAGCCGGAACCCGGCTCGGGCAGACCGACGAGTTGACGGGCGTTGTCGATGCCCTCGTTGATCGCACCGGCCAGCTCGGCGGCGAATTTCCCTGGAGCAATGGACGGAATCAGCCGCGCGGGGGTGGGTACCCACGGCTTGATGGTGCGGTCGTAGCCCGCCTCCACGATCACCCGGAAGAATGGCTCCACCACATCGATGAGCTTCTCGGGTACACCCATCGCCCGCAGCGGAGCGAACAGCGGCAGATCCTGCGTTTGGAAGAAGTAATAGGTGGTGTCACCGTGGGTGCCCTGGTATGCCGGCGATGTCGTCGGGTCCTCGGGCAAGCTGACGTCCAAGAAGTTGGTGTGCAGGTACACGACGCCCATGAGCGCATTCAGGTCGGCGATGACGTTGAGCGGATACAGCGGAAAATCAGTGAATCCGTCGTATTGCCTACTGATTTCGACCGTCGGGAATGGGGTGTCGATTGCCGCGGGACCGTTGAAGGGAAAGTCGAGAATCGGGATATAGGCGCCGCCGAAGCGTGACATCAAACCGCCGTTGGGCATGTTGGGGTCACCACTCAACACGAAGCTGATATCGGGTGCCGTAGCTGGGTCGGGGTACTGCTGGGCCAGTCGCTTCTTCACGACATTGGCAACGCCGGCGCCCTGGGACAGGCCGTAGATCACCAGATCATCGCTGCCGTGCGCGACCACTGCCGCCTCGAGATCGTCGGCACCCATCTTCAGTGATTGATTGGCGGTGAGGTCGAACAGTCCAGTGAGCTTCCACAACGGTTCGTGCGGCCATGCTGGGCCGCCGGGTCCGAAGAGCCGTCGGTCGCCGAAGGCGAGCCCGAGGAGGCGCAGCGCGCCGGTGAGCGGCCACATCTGCTGGGGCGTCGTGACCGGTACGTAGTCGATGACGAGGTCCGGATAGAGGGGACCGATGTACTGGTCCCGGACGATGTCGATGTACGTCTGGTCGGGCGTCGGACATGTGGTTCCGCACAAGATCAGCGCGGTTTTGTCCGGCGGTGCTTCTTCCGCCGAAGCCGCGGCGGGAGTCAGCGCGGTGACGGCTGCCAGAACAGCGGCCCCGATCGAGACGGTCATCCGGTTACCCATGGTTCTGCCTTCCCCGAGCGCTCCAGGCAATCGTCACCGCAACCCGGCGCGGCGAGTTCAGTAGCGCATCACTGCAATTTCAGGCCCTCGACGCGGTACTACTGATGGCGTGAGCAGACCCGAACCGTTCAGCACAGCCGGTGTCGACGGCATCCGCATCGTCGCCGACCGCTTCGGCGACCCGGACGCACCAGCCGTCGTATTCCTGCACGGGGGCGGGCAGACCCGCCGGTCTTGGGGGCGCGCGGCCGCGGCTGTGGCAGCGCGCGGCTGGCAGGCAGTGGCCGTCGACCTGCGGGGACACGGCGAGTCGGACTGGTCGGCTGACGGCGACTACCGGGTCGTCAGCTTCGCCGCCGACGTGCTGGAACTCATGCGTCAACTGCCGCCGCGCCCAGTCCTCGTCGGCGCCTCACTTGGCGGGTTCACCGGCATGCTGCTGGCCGGCGAGCTGGCGCCGGACGCGCTGCGCGCCCTGGTTCTGGTCGACATCGTGCCGGACATGAATCCGTCCGGAGCCCAGCGAATCCACCAGTTCATGTATGACCGCATGGAATCCGGCTTCGCCTCACTCGACGAGGTGGCCGACATGATCCAGGAGTACAACCCGCACCGCCGCCGGCCCGACGACCTCGACGGGCTGCGCACCAATCTGCGCCACCGCGACGGCCGCTGGTACTGGCATTGGGATCCGAAGTTCATCGACGGCACCGCGGCCCGCCCGCCGATCGAGGTGACCGAGGTCGACCGGATCAACGCGGCGGTCGACGCGATCCTGCGCGCAGGCACCCCGATGCTGTTGGTGCGCGGTCAGATGAGCGACCTCGTCACCCAGGACCGCGCCGACGAATTCCTCGAGCGGTTTCCGCAGGTCGAGTTCGTCGACGTCGCCGGTGCCGGCCACATGGTCGCCGGTGACCGCAACGACGTGTTCGCCGACGCGGTGGTGCAGTTCCTGGCCAGGTGCACTGCGCAGCGGTGAACTCGGTGTGAATCGCCGGCGAACTGCCCTGTCGGTGCTGGCGCGGTGTCGCGGTAACCGAGACACTGGCGTCGTGACCGCTACATCGCTGCTGAACTCGATCTTGAACTGGTTGCGAGCCGGCTATCCCAACGGGGTCCCCGGACCGGACCGGGTCCCGCTGCTGGCGCTGCTGCGCGCGACGCCGCTGACCGAGGAACAGATCAAAGAGGTGGTCGCGAACATCACCGCGAAGGATTCACCGGCACTGGCCGACGGCTCGATCAGCGCCGACGAAATCGCCGACTTCATCAAGGACGTCAGTCACCACGACGCCGGCCCGGAGAACGTCAGGCGGGTCGCCGCCATACTGGCCGCGGCGGGCTGGCCGCTGGCCGGTGTGGGCGACGACACCGCGACGGAGTGAGTTATTCGCTTCGCAGCGCGGCGGTGTCGATGACGAACCGGTACCGGACGTCGCTGGCGAGCACGCGCTCGTAGGCCTCGTTGATGTAATCGGGCTGGATGACCTCGATCTCGGGCGTCACGCCGTGCTCGGCGCAGAAATCGAGCATCTCCTGGGTTTCCGGAATACCGCCGATCATCGAACCAGACAAGCTGCGCCGCCCGCCCGCCAGCGGGAAGACCGGCACCGCCATGGGCTTCTCGGGAATGCCGAGTTCGACCAGCGTCCCGTCGACTGCCAGCAGCTTCAGGTAGTCGCCCATCTTGAGGTTGGCCGACACGGTGTTGAGGATCAAGTCGAACTTGCCGGCCAGCTTGTCGAACGTGGCGGGATCGTTGGTGGCGTAGTACTCGTCCGCGCCGAGCCGGAGCCCGTCTTCCATCTTCTTGAGTGACTGGCTCAGTACGGTGACGTGCGCGCCCATCGCATGGGCCAGTTTGACGCCCATGTGGCCCAATCCGCCGAGGCCGATGATCGCGACCTTCTTGCCGGGACCGGCATTCCAGTGCCGCAGGGGTGAATACAGCGTGATGCCCGCGCATAGCAGCGGCGCCGCGGCGTCGAGGGCGACGCTGTCGGGGATACGCAGGACATAGTCCTCGTCGACCACGATCGCTCCGCTGTATCCGCCGTGCGTCGGCTGGCCGTCGCGACCGACGGCGTTGTAGGTGCCCACCATTCCGGTGCCGGTGCAGTACTGCTGCAGGCCGGCCTTGCAGCTGTCGCACTCCCGGCAGGAGTCCACGAAACAGCCGACGCCGACCCGATCGCCGACCTTGTACTTGGTGACCTCGCTACCGATTTCGGTGACAACGCCGGCGATCTCGTGACCGGGCACCACCGGGTAATTGGGTTGTCCCCATTCGGCTTTCACCGTGTGAATGTCGGAATGGCAGATGCCGGCGAAGTGGATGTCGAACCTGACGTCATGTGGGCCCACGTCGCGGCGGGTGATGGTGGTCTTGGTCAGGGGTTCGGTTGCCGAGGTGGCGGTGTAGGCGGTGACTGTGCTCATGGTGTTGTCGTCCTTGGGGATCGCTTATAAGGCAGCACTGAACAATTCAGCGATTTGAGTGCAAGTTGGGTCGCAACGTTGCGACCATGACGCATAACCCGATAGGGCGGGTGGGTAATCCCGACGTGACGAGGTTTACAGCCCCGCTGCGCGAACCCCGCCGTTAAACGATAGCCGCTGATAACTGGCCACGCCCGCCAGTGTGTAGGGGTCCCGATCGATGATGCTCTGGGCGTCGTCGGTGCTGATATCGGCGGTGATCAGGACGCCGCCGGCACCCGATTCCATCCGTCCGGCCAGCAGAAGTCGACCGGCCGCGACCTCGTCGTTCAGGAAGGCCAGGTGCGCGGGGCGGCTCTGGTCGACGACGTCGAGTGGCTTCTCGTAGGTGATGGTCAGCACGTGATACACGGCGCTGAACTTACTCCGGTTTCCTGGTTAGTTGATGGGAGCGTTCAGCCAGCGCAGGTCGTCGAGAATGCCGCGCGCGGCGACCAGACCCTGGCCGGTCTGCCACACCTCGTTGTTGACGACGAAGACCCGGTTGTCCTTGTTGGCCGACAGTTTGCGCCACGCCGCGCTGTCGAGCACGGCCGGCGCGCGATCCTTGGCCGCCGGCGAGGCGAACGACAGGTACACGATGTCGCCGTCGGCGGCCGACAGATCCGGTGAGCCGTCCAGATCGGCGTCGGAGATTCCCATCTCGATATACGGCTTGTCGGTAAATCGTTGCGCCGCAGGGCGATCCACGCCGACATCGGCAAGTACCGACGCCGGGAAGTTCTCGGCGCCGTACACCCGCATCGTGGTCTCGGTGAACTGGACGATCGAGGCCTGGAAGTGCGGGGCGTCGTTGGCGATGCCCTTCTGCCTGGCCTGCTCAACGAAGGCGGTCACCAGCTCGTCTGCGGCCCCGGGTCGGCCGGTCGCCCCGCCGACGGCCCGCAGGTTGTCCTGCCACCTGGCACCGGGCGCATCGGTGAACACCGTCGGTGCGATAGCTGCCAGCGCCTCGTGGGACTGGGGTGTCAGCGCCTGGGAGCCGAGGATGAGATCGGGCTTGGCGGCCGCGACCGCGGCGAGGTCGGGTGCGCTGCGGGTACCTACCCCCGGCAGATCGTGGATGACGGTGCCCAGATAAGACGGCTGGCTGGTGGAACCGTCGGGCAGGGCGGCCGCCACGATCCGCGACTGCAAGCCCAGCGCGCACAGCGCGTCGAGCTCGTCGCCGGCCAGCACCACGATCCGGTGCGGGTCGGGCGCGCCCGGGTCCAGCCGCGCAGGCTCCGGGGCACACGATTCGTCGGGCCTGCGCTGATTGCCCAGCACGCCGGCACCGGCGATCTTGGTAGTGCTGGTGACGAGGCTTTGCGCGCCCGGCGGCGGGGGAGTCTGCGGCGATGAGGAGCACCCGCTGACCCCTGTCAGGGTGACCGCCGCCAGCACCGCTGCGGCGGCCATCACGACGCCCGCACGCCTACCACCGATCAGCACGACGCCGACGGTAACACCCGACTGCTCCATGGGCGCTGAGCTGCGGCCTAGGCCGCAGCAGTCACAAATACGACAGAATGTAGGACCCACACCCCATCGGTGGCGGGGGGCGGTTAGGATCAACTACACGTTCTCGGCGCGCTAACGATTTTTGGAGGACAGTTGACTGCCGTTGTGCCTTCGCGGGGGGAGCTCGAGGCCACTCGACCCATGCCTGCACGGATGGGCCCCAAGGGCAACCTGGTGTACAAGCTGATCACGACGACCGATCACAAGCTGATCGGCATCATGTACTGCGTCGCTTGCTTCATCTTCTTCTTCCTCGGCGGATTGATGGCGTTGTTCATCCGCGCCGAGCTGGCGGTTCCAGGTCTGCAATTCCTGTCGAACGAGCAGTACAACCAGCTGTTCACCATGCACGGCACGGCGATGCTGCTGTTCTATGCCACGCCGATCGTGTTCGGGTTCGCGAACCTGGTACTGCCGCTGCAGATCGGCGCCCCGGACGTCGCCTTCCCGCGGCTGAACGCGCTGTCGTTCTGGCTGTTCGTCTTCGGCGCGATGATCGCGCTGGCCGGCTTCATCACCCCCGGTGGTGCGGCGGACTTCGGCTGGACCGCCTACACCCCGCTCTCGGATGCCATGCACAGCCCCGGCGCCGGCGGTGACCTGTGGATCCTCGGCCTGGCCGTCGGTGGTCTCGGCACCATCCTCGGTGCCGTCAACATGATCACCACCGTGGTCTGCATGCGGGCCCCCGGCATGACGATGTTCCGGATGCCGATCTTCACCTGGAA
>JAEZIA010000252.1 GCA_023416315.1 Actinomycetes bacterium | reverse complement strand
TCGCCGGGCCCAGCAACGCTGCGGCAACGCTAGAAAGTCGGTCCGGCCGTCTACCATTCCAGCGGCGCCCCACCCGATCGGAAAGGACGAGACGTGAGTTACACCGCCGCTGACATCACCGAGCTCGACGATGTCCAGCACACACGCCTGCGGCCGGCGGTCAACCTCGGTCTGGACGTCCTGAACACCGCACTGCGCGAGTTGATCGACAACGCCGTGGAAGAGGTGGCCGATCCCAGCCACGGCGGATCGACCGTCACGATCACCCTGCACGCCGACGGATCGGTCACCGTCGCCGACGACGGCCGCGGGCTGCCCGTCGACACCGACCCGGCGACCGGGAAGAACGGCATCGTCAAGACGCTGGGTACCGCCCGGGCCGGCGGGAAGTTCGACGCGCACCTCGACGCGACCAGCACCGGTGCCGGGCTCAACGGCATCGGCGCCGCGGCGGCGGTGTTCATCTCCGCCCGCACCGACGTCACGGTCCGCCGGGCCGGCAAGACCTACCTGCAGAGCTTCGGGGCCGGTTACCCCGGCGTGTTCGAGGGCAAGGACTTCGACCCGAAGGCACCGTTCACCCGCAACGACACCCAGAAGCTGCGCGGCGTCAGCAACCGAAAGCCCGACGCGCAGGGCACCGAGGTGCGCATCCTGTTCGACCCGGCCGTCGTCCCGGATTCCAGCGTGGACATCGGCGAGGTGCTGCTGCGGGCCCACGCCGCCGCGCGGATGTCCCCCGGCGTGCATCTGATCGTGGTCGACGACGGGTGGCCCGGTGAGGAGATCCCGCAGGCGCTGCTCGAACCGTTCAACGGGCCCTGGGGCACCGACACGCTGCTGGACCTGATGTGCACCGCGGCCGGCGCACCTGCCCCGTCCGTGCGCGCTGTCGTCGAGGGCCGCGGCGAGTACACCACCGGCCGTGGCCCGACCCCGTTCCGGTGGTCGCTGACGGCGGGTCCGGCCGAACCGGCGACAGTGGCCGCGTTCTGCAACACCGTGCGCACTCCCGGCGGCGGGTCACACCTGACCGCCGCGGTCAAGGGAGTATCCGAAGCACTGGCCGACCGAGCCTCGCGCATCCGCGACCTCGGGCTGGCCAAGGGTGAAGAAGGGCCCGAGCCGCAGGACTTCGCGGCGGTCACCGCACTCGCAGTCGATACCCGTGCCCCCGACGTGTCATGGGATTCCCAGGCCAAGACGGCCGTGTCGTCACGGTCGTTGAACGTGGCGATGGCCCCCGATGTGGCCCGCAGCGTCACCGTCTGGGCAGCCAACCCGGCCAACGGTGATGCGGTGTCGCTGTGGACGAAGCTGGCGCTGGAGTTCGCTCGGGCGCGGCGCAGCGCCGAGGGCGCCAAGGCACGCTCCCGCGCGGCATCCAAGGCCAAGGGCCTCGGCACCAACCTCTCGCTGCCGCCGAAACTGCTGCCCAGCAAGGAAACCGGGCGCGGGTCGGGTGCTGAACTGTTCCTCTGCGAGGGCGACTCGGCGCTGGGCACGATCAAAGCCGCGCGCGACGCGACGTTCCAGGCCGCGTTCCCGCTGAAGGGCAAGCCGCCCAACGTCTACGGGTTCACGCTGACCAAGGCGCGGGTCAAAGACGAATTCGATTCGATCGAACGCATCCTGGGCTGCGGGGTTCGGGACAACTGCGACCCCGAGCAGTGCCGTTACGACCGGATCCTGTTCGCGTCCGACGCCGACCCCGACGGCGGCAACATCAACTCCAGCCTGATCTCGATGTTCCTGGACTTCTACCGTCCGCTCGTCGAAGCCGGGATGGTGTACGTCACGCTGCCGCCGCTGTTCGTGGTGAAGAACGGCGACGAGCGGATCTACTGTCAGGACGAGTCCGAGCGGGACGCGGCGGTGGCCCAGTTGAAGGCGACCTCCAAGAAGCGGGTAGAGGTGCAGCGTAATAAGGGTCTCGGCGAGATGGACGCCGACGACTTCTGGAATACCGTGCTGGATCCACAGCGGCGCACCGTGATTCGGGTCCACCCCGATGACAGCGAGAAGAAGCTGCACCACACATTGTTCGGCGGACCGCCTGAGGGCAGGCGCACGTGGATGGCCGACGTGGCCGCCCGTGTCGACACCTCGGCGCTGGACCTCGACTAGGAGCATGACGTGACCGCGATTATCGAGCAGAACCCGGACCTGGTCCTCGACCAGAGCGCCGATGATTACTGGAACCACTATCAGCTGACCTTCGCGCTGTACAGCGTCAGCGACCGTGCCATCCCGTCGGCCTTCGACGGACTCAAGCCCGGTCAGCGGCGACTGCTCTACCAGATGCACGACTCGAGGTTGCTGCCCGGCAACAAGCCGCAAAAGTCGTCGAAGGTGTGCTCGGCGGTGACCGGCAATCTGCACCCGCACGGCGGTGCCTCGATGTACGGGGCGGCCGCGCTGATGGCCGCTGAGTTCCAGCGCGTAAAAGTCATTGACGGACAGGGGGCATTCCCCCGTATCCAGGGCGACATCCCCGCCGCCGACCGGTACACCGAGATGCGGTTGTCGGCACCGGGCGCCGCGCTGACAGCCGAACTCGACGACCACGCGGTGCCGATGGTGCCGACGTTCGACGGGGAGTGGACCGAGCCGACGATGCTGCCCGCCCAGTGGCCGGTGCTGCTCTGCAATGGTGCCGTCGGCATCGCCGAGGGGTGGGCCACCAAGGTGCCCGCGCACAATCCGCGTGAGGTGATGGCCGCCTGCCGGGCACTGCTGAAGACCCCGAACATGACCGACGACAGGCTTGTCAAGCTCATTCCCGGGCCTGACTGGGGATGTGGAGCCACCGTGGTCGGCACGGCCGGGTTGCGGGAGTACATCACCACCGGTCGCGGTGCGTTCACGGTGCGCGGCACAGTGAGCGTCGACGGCAAGAACTGTGTCATCACCGAGCTGCCGCCCGGTGTCGCGAGTAACACTGTGCAGGAACGAATCCGGGCCCTGGTGGAGTCCGGCGAGCTGTCCGGCGTCGCGGACATGTCCGACCTGACCGACCGCCGCAACGGCCTGCGCATCGTGGTCACCGCCAAGCGCGGCCACAATGCCGAACAGATCCGCGAGCAACTGCTGGCCCTCACCCCACTCGAGTCGACATTCGCCGCCAGCCTGGTCGCCCTCGACGAGAACCGGGTGCCCCGCTGGTGGTCGGTGCGCGAACTGATTTCGGCATTCCTGCATCTGCGCGACTCGGTGGTGCTGCACCGCAGCGAGTACCGGCTGGAGAAGGTCACCGCGCGCAGGCACCTGGTGGCCGGCCTGATGACCATCCACTTGGACATCGACGCCGCGGTTGCGGTCATCCGCGGCTCGGACACCGTCGACGAGGCACGCCAAGGGCTGCAGGAGCGGTTCGGGATCGACGCCGTGCAGGCCGATTACGTTCTGGCACTGCAGCTTCGCCGGCTCACCAAGCTCGATGTCATCGAACTGCAGGCCGAAGCGCAGAAGCTGGACGCCGAGTTCGCCGAGCTGACCGAGCTGGTGTCGAATCCGGACGCGCGCCGCAAGGTGATCGATCAAGAGTTGGTCGAGACCGCAAAACTGTTCAAGGGGCCGGAATTCGACCGCCGCACCGTCCTGGACGCCGAGGCCACCCCGGTGTCGGGGAGTTCCGACGAGGACGGACCGCGCGAGCGAAAAGTCAACGCCGCCTGGCGCCTCGACGACCGCGGGGTGTTCTCCGACAGCCACGGCGAGCTGCTGAACACCGGCCTGGGGTGGGCGGTGTGGACCGACGGGCGGGTGAAGTTCACCACCGGTAATGGTCTGCCGTACAAGATCCGCGACATTCCGGTGGCACCCGACATCACCGGGCTGCTGCGCTCGGGGGTGCTCCCGCTCGGTTATCACCTGGCGCTGGTGACGCGGCGCGGCAAGATCCTGCGGATCGATCCCGCCGCGGTGAACCCGCAGGGCGCGGCGGGCAACGGCGTGGCCGGGGTGAAGCTGGCGGGCGACGCCGACGAGGTGATCGCCGCTCTCCCGGTGTCGTGCGGCAACGGTGAGGCGATCCTGTCGCTGTCCGAAAAGAGTTGGAAGGTCACCGAAGTCGCCGACATTCCGGTGAAGGGTCGCGGCGGCGCCGGCGTCGGCTTCCACCCGTTCGTCAAGGGTGAGGACGCCCTGCTGGCGGCTGCGATCTCGCCGACCGGTTATGTGCGCGGCAAGAAAGCGGTGCGTGCGGAGAACCGCGCGAAGGCGTCGGTCAAGGGCTCGGGTGCCGACGTGACTCCGGCGCCGGCGGGCTAACCGGTAAAGGTATCGCTCACCGTCGAACGGTCATGATGAGTGAAGGTCAGCGGGATCTGCCTGCCGGCAGCGATCTTGTTGAGCATCGCGATTCGCTCGCGTGCGGCTGCCCCGCTCTTCTTCCTGCGCTCGCGGATGGGATTCGACCACGGCAATGCGTCGGCCACCATCGCGACGCGGACGTTGAGCTTGGTGAACTCGGTGAAGAGCTTCACGCGGCGTTCGAAGTTGTAGCCCAGCGCCTCGAACATCGTGCCGGCGACCATGGCGTCGATCTGCTTGTAGCCGTACACGACACCCGCCGATGACAGCGCGATGGTGGCGGTGATCTGGTTGGCGTACTTCGAGGCGATCTTGCGGGCCCAGCCCGGGAGCGCCTCGGTCAGGGTCTCCAGGTGCTCGGGGCCCGCGATGGCGTCGACGAGTTCGGCCCGCCACGGCGAGGGGTTACCGCCTCTGGCGAGAACGTAATTCAATGATTTGATCAGTTCCAGCCCGTTCTTCGAGTGCAGCCGCTCGGGCGCACCCCACAGCCGTCCGGAAAACGTCGAATACTCGGTCAGATCCTCGAGCTCTTGCGGTGTCAGCTTACGGCCGAACGCATGGTCAACCAGACGTCCGAGCAACATGCCACTGCCGAACCCCAGCAGCGACGTCACCGGAATGGGCTCGCCGAACTTGAGATAAAGGTCGTCGCCCCACTTCTTCCGGAGGCCGCGGCTGGCCAGCGCGTGCATCAACCGCACCCGCACCACGTCCTGGAAGGCTTCCGAGTGGCGGTCGAAGATCTCGGGCAGCGTGAATTCGGCGAAGACCCGGGCGGTTTCGATGAACCGGCGCGGACCGTCGTCGGCGAAGCGTCCCGTGGCGCCGGTGGCCGCCGAGATGTCGCCGGTCATCGCGGTCTCGTAGAACGCCCAGCCGCGGATGATCGTGGTGGCGGCCATCGTGCTCGACATCGCCAGCATCCGGCCGCGTTCGGCGGCGACGAGGTCGAATTGGGCAGGCAGCTGATCGAGGTGCTCGAACAGGTCGACGAACTCTTGGGGCGGATCGTCGAGGGTCTCGATGCCCCGCGTCAACGCCTGCTCGAACAGCGCGCGGCCCTTCTCGTAGCCCAGGCGCTCGAACGCCTCGACCGCGCCGATCATGAGCTCGTCGCGCTGCCAGAAGTAGTCGTCACGCCACCGGGTGAGGTCGTTGGGTTCGACCTCTTTGTCGATGTCGATCCACTCACCGAAGATGAACTGGCGCATCTGCCGCCACTGGTCGGCGAAGTGGTCGCGACCGGGCGGGATGGGGCGCAACGGTCGGTCGGGGTGGTCACGCCGATTGAAGTCGACGTCCTCGAGGAGGATCTCCGGACGCTCACCAGTCACAGTCATCAAGCGACCCAATCTAGGAGTACGGGCTGTCGTGCGACGTTATCGCACGGAACGCCTATTTGGGAACG
>JAEZIA010000245.1 GCA_023416315.1 Actinomycetes bacterium | reverse complement strand
GCGCGGTCTGCAGCGCCAGCAGATGCGCCTCGGCCAGATCGCGGACGTGGATGTAGTCGCGGATGCAGGTGCCGTCCGGCGTCGGCCAGTCGTCGCCGAACACCAGAATCTCCTGGCGCTCACCGGCGGCCACCTGCAGGATGAGCGGAATCAGGTGTGATTCGACGGGGTGGCGCTCACCCAGTCCGGCGTACGCCCCGGCGATGTTGAAGTAACGCAGGCTGGTCGCGGCCAGCCCGTGGGCGATGGCATACGACGAGATCGCATGGTCGATTGCCAGTTTCGTGGCACCATAGGCACTGGTCGGCCTCGTCGGCGCGTCCTCGGTGATCGGCACCGACTCCGGCTCACCGTAGGTGGCCGCGGTCGAGGAGAAGACCAATCGCGGCACGCCGGCGGCACGGATCGCCTCCAGCAAGTGCAGCGTCTTGATGACGTTGCCCTCCCAGTAAAGCTCCGGCGCCTCCACCGACTCACCCACCATGATTTTCGCGGCGAAGTGCAGAACACCGTCAAAGGTGCCGTCGCCCAACAGTCCCGGTGCGACGTCCACCATGTCCGCCTGCACAAACCGCGCCCCCGGCGGTACTGCGTCGGCGTTGCCGGTCGACAGGTCGTCGACGACCACCACCTCGTGGCCCTCCTCGACAAGGACTGCCGCGCACACACTGCCGACATAGCCGGCGCCGCCGGTCACCAAAAGCTTCATCAAAATCCCGCTGACTGTTCGACGATGTTGACCAGCACCCGAACCCCGACGGCGAGCGCCCGCTCGTCGAGGTCGAACGTCGGCTGGTGCAGATCCAGTTGCGGCCCGCGGCCGCTCCACACACCCAGCCGCGCCATCGCGCCGGGCACCTCCTCCAGGTACCAGGAAAAGTCCTCGCCGCCGCCGGATTGGCGGGTATCGGCCAGCGCGTCCGGCGCCACCGCCTCGATGGCGTGGGTCATGATCTGCGTCGAGCGTTCCTCGTTGACCACCGGCGGCACGCCCCGATGGTAGTGCAACGTGTGCTCGATCCCCAGCGGCGCCAACAGGCCCGAAACAATTTCCTGCACAAGGCTTTCCATGCCGACCCAGGTTTCCCGGCTGGCAGTTCGCACGGTCCCCGCCAGCGAGCCGGTTTGCGGTATCGCATTGGCGGCGACGCCTGCATTGGCGGCACCCCACACCATCACGGTGGAGTGCCGTGGATCGACGCGGCGGGACAGCACGCCGGGCAACCCGGTGATCAGCGTGCCCATCCCGTACACCAGATCCGAGGTCAGGTGCGGCCGCGACGTGTGGCCGCCGGCCGAGGTCAGGGTGATTTCGATGGAGTCTGCCGCCGACGTGATCGGTCCCGGGATCACCGCGACCCGGCCCACCGCCAGCCGCGGATCGCAATGCAGCGCGAAGATCCGCGACACCCCGACCAGCGCCCCGGCGGCGATCGCGTCGATCGCGCCGCCGGGCATCAGCTCCTCGGCGGCCTGGAAGATCAGCCGAACCCCCACCGGCAGCTCGGGTACCGACGCCAGCGCGGTGGCGGCCCCGATCAGCATCGCCGTGTGGGCGTCGTGTCCGCACGCATGGGCGATGTTCGGCATCGTCGAGCTGTACGGCGCACCGGTGCGCTCGGCCATCGGCAGCGCGTCCATGTCGGCCCGCAGTGCGATCCGCGGCGCGTGCTCGGGGCCGAAGTCACAGGTCAGACCCGTCCCGCCGGGCAGCACCTTCGGGTTGAGCCCGGCCTCGACCAACCGGTCCGCGACGAATTGGGTGGTGGCGAACTCCTGGCGGCCCAGCTCGGGATACCGGTGGATGTGCCTGCGCCACTGCACGAGGTCATCGAAGTGCCCGGCCAACCAGGATTCACACACGTCGGCGATGCTCATGCCCGCGCCCCCCGACGGTCCCGCAGCTCCAGTACCCGGTCCCGCTCATCGGGCGTCTGGGCCAGCCGAACAACAGCGCGCGCCAACATGATTGCTCCTTCGGTGACCGCTCGGTCGGCGCTGGGACCCGCTGCCGCAACCGTGAACCCCGGCTGGTGGATCACCGCACCGTCGGATTCGATTCCGACCACCGGGTGGATGCCCGGCAGCAGCTGCGTCACATTGCCCATATCGGTGCTTCCCAGCGGCATCATGGCCTCGGCCTCGGCCGGTACCGGGTGGCGACCCATCTTGGTCATCTCGTCGCGGATCACCTCGGCGAGCCACGGGTCGGGGGTGAGCTCGGCGTACGGCGGCGCGGCTTCGGCGATGTCGTGTTCGCATCCGGTCGCGACGGCACCCGCCGCGAAGCAGCCGCGCATCTTGGCCTCAAGTCCCCGCAGTGAGTGGGTGTCCGCCGCGCGCATCGTGTACTGCAGCCGCGCTCGGCCGGGAATGATGTTCGTCGCCGAGCCGCCCTCGGTGACGATGCCGTGGGCGAGCTGGCCGGGCGCCATCTGCTGGCGCAGCAACCCGATCGCCACCTGCGCGACGGTCACCGCATCAGCGGCGTTGACCCCGAGGTACGGCGCGACGGCCGCGTGCGACTCCCGGCCGGTGTAGGTGACGATCACTTCCGACAGCGCCAGCGAGCGGGCGGCGGCGATGTCGATCGGGCCGGGGTGCAGCATCACCGCCGCAGCGACGTCGTCGAACACCCCGGCGTCGATCAGCAGCGCCTTGCCGCCCCCGGACTCCTCGGCGGGCGTACCGATCAGGGCGACGGTGAGCCCGAGTTCGTCGGCCACCTCGGCCAGCGCCAGGGCGGTACCGACCGCCGATGCGGCAATGATGTTGTGCCCGCAGGCGTGGCCGATGCCGGGCAGCGCGTCATACTCGGCGCAGATGCCGATCACCAGCGGGCCCGAGCCGAAGTCGGCGCGGAACGCGGTGTCCAATCCGCCCGCGGCCGCGCTGATCTCGAAGCCGCGTTCAGCCACCAACGCCTGCGCCTTGGCGCAGCTGCGGTGCTCGTTGAACGCGAGTTCCGGTTCGGCGTGGATCGCGTGCGACAACGCGATCAGGTCGCCTTCACACGCCGCGACCACGTCTTCGACGCGGGTCGAGGCGGTGGCTGCAGGCATCCACGAAGTATCTCATTCACGGCTAGGCTCGCTGGCTGTGAGTCCAGACGCCGAACACGCCGCCGCGGTGATCGCCGAGCGCAGCGGGGTGCCCCGGCACGACGTCGCGGTGGTCCTCGGATCGGGGTGGGCGCCTGCGGCCGCAGCCATCGGGCAGCCGGCGGCCGAGATCCCGATGTCGGCCATCCCGGGTTTCACGCCGCCCTCGGCGCTCGGCCATCGCGGCCGGGTGCTCTCGGTGCCGCTGGCCTCCCACAACGTGCTGGTGCTGTTGGGCCGCATCCACGCCTACGAGGGCCATGACCTGCGCACGATCGTCCATCCGGTGCGGACGGCGCGGGCCGCAGGCGCGCAGGTCGTAGTACTCACCAACGCCGCGGGCGGGCTGCGGCCCGAGTACCGGGTCGGCCAGCCGGTCCTGATCGCCGACCACCTCAACCTGACGGCCCGCTCCCCGATGGTCGGGGCGCAGTTCGTCGACCTGGTGGACGCGTACTCGCCGCGGCTGCGTGCGCTGGCCCGTGACGTTGACCCGAGCCTGGCCGAAGGGGTGTACGCCGGAGTACCGGGTCCGCACTACGAGACGCCCGCCGAGATCCGGATGCTCCGGACACTGGGCGCCGATCTGGTCGGCATGTCGACGGTGCACGAAACGATCGCCGCGCGGGCGGCGGGCGCCGAAGTGCTGGGTCTGTCGCTGGTGACGAACCTGGCGGCCGGGATGACCGGGCAGCCGCTGAGTCACGACGAGGTGTTGGCCGCCGGACGGGCGTCGGCGACCGCGATGGGCTCGCTGCTGGCCTCGGTGCTCGCTCGCCTGTAGGCCAGCCGCACGAAGCCGCGGGCCAGCAGGGGCGCCGCGAACAGCATCAGCAGCACTCGCAGTACCTGCGCGGCGACGATGAACGTGACGTTGGAGCCGGTCTCCACCGCGGTCGCCAGGACCGCGTAGATCCCACCCGGGCTGGTGGCCAGGTAGCCGTCGAGCAGGCTGACCCCGGCGATCTTGGATAGCGCCACGCCCAGGCCCGCGGTCGCGACGTTGAGCAACACGATCAGCCCGAGCGCGGCAGGCAGCAGCCGTTCGATCGCGCGCAGCGCTTCCCGGGTGAACGCCACCCCGGCCTGCCAGCCGATCAACATGTAGGACACCGACACCAGCACTGCAGGCACGGTCAACCCGAAGGACACCCCACCGAGTTCGACCGCGATCGTCAGCGCCATCGGCCCGAGCAGTCCCGAGCCCGGCAATCGCGCCAGCCGTCCCGCGATCACCCCGGCGATCACCAGGCCGACGATCATCGCCAGGCTGAGATACCAAGGAGCCGAATGGGATTGGGCGGCTTGGGTGGTGCCTGCCGACCGCTCGGCGTGATAGACGAGCGTGACCACGACCGGCATCGATGCGGTGATCACCGCGACCCTCAGGTACTGCACGACGGCGACGACGCGGTCGTCACCGCCGAGTTCGCGGGCGATCGCCACCAGACCGGACGCTCCCCCGGCCACCAGGGCCAGCGCGCCGGTCAGCGCGCTGATATCGCGGTGCAGGCCGAGCAGCGCTCCGGCGGCGACGCTGAGCAGCAGCGTGATCACGCTGACGCCGAGCACCACCGGCCAGTGCGGTCCCAGCGCTGACAGCGCGTCGGAATGCACCATCGTGCCGATGTAGACGCCCAGCACACCCTGAGCGGCCAGCCCCGCACGTCGGGGCACCCCGGCGGGCGCCAGCCGGGCGATCGCCAGCACGATGCCGACCAGCAGCGCGGCGAACAGCGCTGCCGACGGGATGCCGAGGCGGTCCAGCGGTACCGTGACTCCGACCGTCACCAGCACCAACAGGACCCATCGCATATAACAAGTATGTCCTTGCATTATCTGCGTCGCCAACTGCGTTTCGCGCGAGATATTTCACTGACTAGCAAGGTATAACTTGGAATATGACCGTAAGCATCGCGCCGTCGGCGGCGGCCACCGAGCTGCGCGAGGCGATGATGGCGCTGGCCCGCCAGCTGCGCCGGAACCGCCCGGACAACGGGCTCACCCTCAGCCAGCTCGAGGTGCTCAGCGACGTCAGCCGCGCCGGTGTGACGACCCCGGCCGAGATCGCCGGCCGGCTGCAGGTGCGGGTGCAGTCGCTGACCGACAGCATCAACGAACTCGAGTCGCGCGGCCTGGTGTCCCGGCGGCCCGACGACGCCGACCGGCGCAGGCAGCTGATCGAACTCACCCCCGCCGGCCTGGACCTGCTGTTGCGGGACCGGGCCCAGCGCGATGCCTGGCTGCACGAGATGATGCGCGAGCATCTCTCCGAGCTGGAGTTCAACCTGCTGATGCTCACCGCACCGGTGCTGCGCAAGCTGGCCGACGCCGACCACGCGGCACAATCGATGTCGTGACGCCCGAGGACTGGATCGCCCACGATCCCGACCCCGACACCGCGGCCGAACTGAACACCCTCGACCCCGCCGAGCTCGCCGAGCGGTTCGCCCGGCCGCTGAGGTTCGGGACCGCGGGCCTGCGCGGGCCGGTGCGCGGCGGCCCGGATGCGATGAACCTCGCGGTCGTCCTGCGCGCCAGCTGGGCGGTGGCCAGGGTGCTGGCGCAGCGATGCCCGGCCGGGTCCACCGTCGTCGTCGGGCGCGACGCGCGGCACGGCTCGCAGAAGTTCGCCGCCGCTGCCGCCGAAGTGTTTGCCGCCCAGGGATTCTCGGTCACCACTTGGGCGCACCCGGTGCCGACGCCGGTCGTCGCGTTCGCGGTGCGGCACATCGGTGCGGCCGCCGGTGTGCAGATCACCGCGTCCCACAATCCGGCTGCCGACAATGGTTACAAGGTCTACGTCGACGGCGGAGTGCAGATCGTCTCACCCACTGACCGCGAGATCGAAGCGGCGATGGCCGGTGCGCCGCCTGCCGACCAGATCCCCCGCCGGCCAGTACAACCCGTCGATGACACCCTGGTCGACGCCTACGTCGCGCGCGCCGCGACGGTGCGACGGACCAGCGGAGGTACGCCCCGAGTGGCACTGACGGCGATGCATGGGGTCGGCGGCGACCTCGCGCTTCGCGTGCTGCACGCCGCCGGGTTCACCGACATACACACGGTGGCAAGCCAATTCGCTCCCGACCCCGACTTTCCCACGGTCGCCTTCCCCAACCCGGAGGAACCCGGCGCGTCCGACGCACTGCGCGAGTTGGCGGGGCGCGTCGGCGCCGATGTCGCGATCGCCCTGGACCCCGATGCCGATCGCTGTGCCGTCGGCATTCCCACGGACGAGGGCTGGCGGATGCTGTCCGGCGACGAAACCGGCTGGCTGCTCGGCGATTACATCTTATCGGCGCTGCCGCCCGCGGCGGCGGTCACCAGTGTGGTGGCCAGCAGCGTGGTCTCGTCCCAACTTCTCGGCCGGATCGCTGCCGACCACGGCGCGCACCACATCGTGACACTGACCGGATTCAAGTGGCTCGCCCGCGCCGACGCCGACCTACCCGGGTGCACCCTGGTCTATGCCTACGAGGAAGCCATCGGCCATTGCGTCGATCCGACCGCCGTCCGCGACAAGGACGGCATCAGCGCCGCGGTCCTGGTGTGCGATCTGATCGCCCACCTTGGCGCACACGGCGATTCGATCCCCGGCGCGCTCGACCGGCTGGCCCTGCGGCACGGCGTCCACACCACCGCGGCGGTGTCGCGGCGGGTGGCCGACACCGGCGAGGCCGCCGCGATGATGACCCGGCTACGCACCGACCCGCCCGCCGAGCTGGCCGGCTTCGACGTCGAGACCACCGTCGACGCCGACGCGGTGTTCCTCACCGGCGGCGACGCGCAGACGTCGGTCCGAGTGGTGGTGCGACCCTCGGGAACCGAGCCGAAAGTCAAGTGCTACACCGAGGTTCGCCAGTCGGTCAGCGGCGACCTGGCCGACGCGCGCAGGCGCGCCGCCGCCGTGCAGGAGCAACTCCTGGCGAGCGCGCAGACCTGGTAGTCAGCGCGGCCCGAACTGGCGATCACCGGCGTCGCCGAGGCCTGGCACGATATAGGCGATGTCGTTGAGGCCCTCGTCGATGGTGGCGGTGAACAATCGTGCATTCGGGGCGACCTTCTCCACCGCGGCAATGCCTTCGGGCGCACACACCACGCACACCAGCGTGATGTCCTGTGCGCCCCGCTCATGGAGCAACTTGATCGTGTAGGCCATCGAGCCGCCGGTCGCGAGCATCGGGTCGAGCACCATCACCGGCTGGGCGC
Organism: Actinomycetes bacterium; assembly: GCA_023416315.1. Lineage (GTDB taxonomy): Bacteria > Actinomycetota > Actinomycetes > Mycobacteriales > Mycobacteriaceae > Mycobacterium. The sequence continues at coordinate 9,932 of JAEZIA010000245.1, read as the reverse complement.
TGAGGTCGTCGGGAAGGGACTCCAGGTAGGGCGTCGGCTGGTGGGTGGTTTCGTTGCGGGCCACGCCGACGAAGCCCACCCGTGCCTCCGGGATCAGTGCGTGCGCCTGGTCGACCATCCCCAGCCCGGCCCGCAGCACCGGCACCAGGAGCGGCGGAGTGGCCAGGCGGGTGCCCACAGTCTCGGTGATCGGCGTGCGCACGGTGATTTCGGCGCACTGCGCGTCGCGGGTGGCCTCGTAGACCAGCATGTGGGTCAGGCCCCGCAGCGCGGATCGGAACGCCGCATTGTCGGTGCGCTCGTCACGCAGGGTGGTCAACCGCGCCTGGGCCAGCGGGTGCTCGATCACGCACACGTCCATGCGCAGAGACTGTAGTGAGGTCTCAGGCCGGATCGCAGCCGACTGCGACCGCCTTCATCAACGCGGCGTACTGGTAGGCGTACACCAGTGCCCAGCGCCAGGGGGCGAAGTCGTAGGCGCGGGGCACGGGATGCATGGTGACCTCGCCGTCGAAGCACTGGTGGAACACGTAGCGGGCGCGCACCGTGTGGTAGTTCCAGGACACCACGATCACGTGCGTCCAGTGCCGCGCCCACGCCAGCTCGGCGGTGTACATCGCTTCGCCCCGGGTGGTGAACGGATCGGGGACGAAACAGATGACGGTGATGGTCTGGGTTCCCGAGGTGCACGCTCGCTGGAAGTCGGGGAGGTCGGCCGGTTTGTCCAGATACGAATTCGACAGCACCACGGTGTCGGCGTAGCCCCGCCTGGCCAGGTCCAGGCCGTACTGCAGGCGGCCGTCGTTCTCACCACCGAGCACGATGATCGCGTCGGCTTTGGTCAGCGGGTCGCTGTGCGGGCGGGTGAACAAGACGTATCCGCTCGCACCGGCCACGGTGGCGGCAATGATGCCGACAACCGCCAGGATCGCCAGTACGCGGCGTGCCCTGCCCACGGGGGGCAGGCTACCCGCCAGCGCACGTCGTTAGGCTGTCCGGCATGGCTGCTGAGCTCGTTCCGGTCCGCGTTGGCGTGACCGCTGGTGACCTGTACACATTGTGGGCGCCGCGCTGGCGCGAAGGCGGTGACGAGTGGGAGGCGTTCCTCGGCAAGGGTGACGACCTCTATGCCTTCGAGTCGGTCGCCGATCTGACCGCCTTTCTGCGCACCAACACCGATAACGACCTCACCGATCACCCGGCGTGGGAAGACATCACCGCGGCCAATGCCCACAAGCTGACGCCGGTCGCCGACCGCGAAGTCGACCTGGTCACGGTCGAGGAGCTGCTGGCCGAGAAGCCCACCGAGGAGTCGGTGACCGCCTTGGCCAACACCATGGCCGTGGTCTCGTCGATCGGCTCGGTCTGCGAGTTGCCCGCGGTGACCCGGTTCTTCAACGGCAATCCCAACCTCGGGCTGCTCTCGGGCGGCTACGAGCAGTTCACCGGCAAGGCCGGACTCAAGCGCTGGCGCGTGGTCGGCGACATCGTCCGCCGCGGCTGGGACAGCGTGCTGGCCGCCGTTGACGAGGTGATCACCGTTCCCGAGGTCGACGAGCGGGCCGCCAAGCTGGCCGCCGACGAGCTGGCGGAGCCGTACGAGGACGAGGTCGAAGAGTCGGTCGATGTCGCCGACGAGGCCACCGAGGACGGCGATGAGTCCGACGCGCCGGCCGTCGAGCGGGCGCCGCAGGACGATGTGGTGCTCGGTAGCCACGAGGATTTTTGGGCCGAGGTCGGCATCGACCCGGTGCGCATCCAGGCGAGCACGGGAACGTTCTACACGCTGCGCTGCTATTTCGACGACCGGCCGATTTTCCTGGGCCGCAACGGCAGGATCAGCGTGTTCAGCTCGGAGCGCGCGCTGGCCCGCTACCTGGCCGACGAGCACGATCACGATCTGTCGGATCTGAGCACCTATGACGACATCCGCACCGCCGCCACCGACGGGTCGCTTCGGGTTGATGTCACCGAGGACAACATCTACGTGCTGACCGGCTTGTCGGACGATATCGCCGACGGACCGGACGCGATCGACCGCGATCAGCTGGAGCTGGCCGTCGAGCTGGTGCGCGATGTCGGTGAGTACTCCGAAGAGGACACCGCGGACACGCTGCTGGCCGAGGATCGCCCGCTGGGCAAGCTGGTGGACTACGTGCTCGAACCCGACGCCCACACCCGCCCGGCCGGCCCGTACACAGCGGCGGTCAAGGAGTGGGACGAGATCGAGCGCTTCGTGGAGTCGCGGCTGCGCCGCGAGTAGCGGCGCGAGACGGCGACGACATCGGGCTAAGAGTCGCGGCTGCGCCGCGAGTAGCGGCGCGACCGTCTAGCTGCTCGCGCCCGCGGCGGCCTTGGCCCGCTTGGAGCCGCCGACACCGTTGTTGTGCTTCGAGGTCGTGGACTTCGCCGTGGTCGACTTCGCGGTGTCTTTGTCGCTGCCCTTGCTGTCCTTGCCGCCGACCGTGACGTCGGTCTGCGTGGCAGCAGCCGCGGCCGCGGTCTTCGTCGCGGTGGCCTTGGTGGTCGGCCGCGGCTTGAAGCCACCCGTCGACTTCTTCACGGTCGGCTCCTGCGCGGCGGCTACGGTCTTCGCATCGGCCGCCGCACTTGACGAACCGGTGGTGGCGTCCGGGGCGGTGTAGGTGACATCGGGACCGCCGACACCGTAGGGACCGGGCCGCGTCGTGCGGAACGGGCGCACTCCGAACAGGTCCTGAATTCCGTTGTCCCAACCCGTCGGGACCGCGACGATGAGGTTCCTGGCGAACTTGACCGGGTTGGGGAAGTACAGCGCGTTCCACGACGTCGGCACGCCCGGGCTGGTGGTGCGGTCGTACGCGGACTCGACGATCACCCGCAGTGGGGCGTCCAACGTGTCGGCCAGCGCATGACCCAGCGGACCGAACTTCTCCAGCGGCATCAGCAGCGGCAGCACCGGCGTGGAGATCAGGTAGTAGTGGGTGTCCTGGTACTGGCCCTGGTCGACGACGCCCGGATCAGTAAGGGTGGTGTTGTCGTAGGTACCGCCGAGATGCAGGTAGTCGACCCCCATCATGGCGTTCGCCACCGCCAGCAGGTTCAGTGGATTGACCGGGAAGTCGGACCAGGCGTCGTACTGCGCGGCGATGTCGACCGTGTCGTACTGGGTGTCGGTCGGGGTGGATCCGTTGAACGTCGCACCGCCGAACGGCAGCAGCGACGGAACCGTGACGCCTTCCGGCCCGCGCGCGAGGAAGCCGCCGTTGGGCCGGTTGCCGTTGGCCACCAACACGAAGCTCACGTCCGGACCCTCGCCCGGGGCGTAACCGGCCGCCGCCAGCGCACGCTTCTCCAGCGTCGCGACCGTCGAACTCTGCGAGAAGCCGTACACGACAAAGGTTTCGCCGGGGATCGGCGGGACGGATCCCACCTGGTCGTTGTACGGGCACGAGGTGGACCTGATGCAGCTGTCCAGATTCTGCTGGCCGAGGGCCACCGACTCGTCGAAGGTCAGTGTGCCGGTCCGGGGCGCGGATTGCTCCGGGGTGATGACGGCGACGGTGTTGTACGGGCCGCCCGGCACACCGGTATCGAGCGTGCCGGCGGGCGCGACATAGTTGCCCACGGCGCTGGCCATGTAGTCCTGGACGAACTGGTTGCTGTCCTCGGTCGGCGACAGCGAATGCCCCGTGCCACCCATCACGAGAACCGTTGCGCCACTTGCCAGAAGCTTGAGGGCCGCCGTCGAGGTCGACAACAGGACCAAGGACAGAAACGCCGCCAGGGTGGCAACCGCCACCGCCGCGCCACGAGCCGCTAGTCGCATCCGGGTCACTTCCCTTTTCCCGCCAAAAGCGCGCGCGACGGACCGACCGCGCCACGCCCCCCGACAGGCCTGAATACTGTATCAGCAAAGCCGATATTGGATACCTCGACGGTCGCACGTCCGGAGTCGGCGCGACCCCGGCTCAGGTGGCTACCACACAGACAACGCGTTACCGCGCGGTGAACTGCGCCGTCCGGATTCACCGGCAAAGAAGACATGAGTCCGCTCAGCCCGGGTCGACTGGGCGTTGCCCTCGTCGGGCGCTGCGCCCGCAAACAGAAAAGGACTGCGATGAGTAGGGTGCTAACCTTCTGGAAACCCATAGCCGAGCACGTCGGCGGGTTTCGCGAATCGTCCGGCACCGACCAGTTGGGGTGAACATTCAGTGAGCCGAGTCCATATCCCTAAGTTGGGGATTATCGCCGCACTGCGCCAGAAGACCGACTACAAACGCTGGGCCGACACCCGGAATCTCTACTCGGATTGGGAGCCTCGGACCAAACGGGCCGCCGAGCTGATCCCGGCGGGCAGCCGGGTGATCGAATTCGGCGCGGGCACCCGGGCCATCGAGAAACATCTCGACCCGTCGTGCACGTACACCCCGTCCGATCTCGTCGACCGCGGGCCGGGCACGATCGTCTGCGATCTCAACGAGCGGCCACTGCCGGACCTCGGCACCGACAAGTACGACGTCGCGGTGATTATGGGCGTGCTCGAGTACCTGAAGGACGTGCCCTCGGTGCTCGACTGGCTGTCCACGATCGTGCCGCGGGCCGTAATCTCCTACGGCTGCCCCGACAGCAACGAGCAGTTCCGCCGCACCAAGCTCGGTGCCGTCGACCGGATCAGCCGCGGCTGGCTGAACAGTTACCTGGAAGAAGACATCCGCACCCTGTTCCGCGACCGCGGCTACACCAGCCTGCACGAGGAGAACTGGGCAAACGTCGACGGGTACCAGCACCGGCTGTTCGTATTCGCCAAGCAGTGACCTATGGCCCTCGCAGCCAGCACCGATAGCCTGTAGCGTGGTGTCTCGGATTTCGCTGAGGAGGTAGTACTGGTGACGTCGACAGTGACTGTGACGGACCTGTTGGCCAACGAGGGCATCGCCGATGTGACCGGCCTGTGGCCCGTCGAGATGGTCGAGGACTGGAATCGCCGACTCGATCCCATCTTCGCTGGGACCGATGGTGAGCGACGGTCGTACGCAAGCGCCGACGCCTTGGCCGAGACGGGGATCTTCGCCGAACTGTTCAGTGAGCCGGTTCGCCAGCTGATCGCCGGTATCCACCCGTCAGCCCTGCTGTACCACTGCCACAGCTACGAGATCGCCGCCAACCAGGGTCGGCCGCACATCCACCGCGACAAGCCGCTGGGATGGCACCGCGACACCGAGACGATCCGGTCCTACACCCCCGACTTCCCGTCCTTCATCAGCATCTTCATCCTGCTGTCACCGGTCGGCGCCGACGACGGCGCCTTCGAGTTCTACCCGCACCGGCCCAACAGCGGGATGCGCGCCGGCGGCGACGCCGTGCAGTTGATCGGCCCGGTCGGCACCGCCGCGATGTGGAACCGGTCCTACTTCCACCGCGCGTCGCCGAACCGCGGCTCGCTGCGCAGGCGGGTGCTGAAGATTTCGTTCCAACCCGCAGGCCTGCCGAACGACCGTATCGGTCTGCCGGAGTTCACCGAGGCCCGTAAGCACCTGACCGATCCGGCGCTGCTGGCCCTCATCGACGAGAACCGGGTCGGCACCACCACCCCGCTGACCGACCGCGGCGACCTCCCGGCCGGCACCCCCCTGCCGCCGACGACCAAGAACGAACTGTCGCGCGCGCAGGCGGCCTACATCCGCGCCCAAACCGTCGGCTTCCGTGCCCTGGCCGCCGCGGGCGTTGTGTGACCCAGCCCAGTAGTCGGCTGCGGGCGCTCGTCGTCGGCTCCGGATACCGAGTACGCAACGCCTTCCTTCCGGCGTTGAGCCTGCTGGATTCCCGCATCGAGGTCGTCGGGGTGCACTCCCGGACGTATGCGAACGCATCCCGCGCTGCCGAACGCTGGGGCGTGCCCGCCATCGAAGACCCGCGCACCCTGCGGCCCGGCGACATCGACCTGGCCTTGGTGTCGGTGACCGTGACCAACAACGTCGCCGTCCTGAAGTCGCTGGCGCACTTGGCCCCCGGGGCCTCGCTCGTGATCGACACCCCGGGGGTGGGGCGCCTCGACGACCTCGCCCGGCTGAGCCAGTTCCGGCGGTGGTCACAGATCCGCGTCGGCGAAGACTTCATGAACATGCCGCAGTACCGCTTGGTCGGCGAGGCCATCCGGGCCGGCGCGCTCGGCGAGGTGAGTCGAGTCTCGATGTCGCAGATGGGCTATCGCTACCACGCGTTGGCTCTGGTGCGGTCCTGGCTGGGTCTTGCGCGTCCGGTGTCGGCGCGCAGCCGGCGGGTACCCGGCGGCGTCGACATCACCTACCGGTTCCGCGGCGGGAAGGTCGGCGAAGTTCACGAACCCTACCGGCAGTCGGAGGGGTCTTTCCTCGTCACCGGCAGCAGGACCACACTTGGCGGCGATCCGATGGGCCACGCCCTTCCAGATCCCAAGGGCGCCACGCTCCGTCGCGTCGAGGACGACAACGGCATCGCCGGGTTCGCCATCGACGGGCTCGAAAAGCCGTACAGCATCGACCTTCCCCATCAGAGTGCGCTGCGCGAGATGAAGCTCGAGGACGATTCGGAATTCAACCTGCTGCGCATCGACGGTCTAGCCCAAGTGATTTCGTCGCTGTGGACTGACGACCCGGTGAACACGCGATACCGGCTCGAGGACGCGGTCGCGGACAACCTCGTCAGCTGGGCGGCCCGCTTCTCCCCTTGGGTGCCCAACCCGCGGCTTTAGTCGTCGTCGCGGGTCGATCCGCCTTCGGCCTCCCACGCGGACTCACCGTGCAGGTCGTCGAAGTCCAGCACCTCGGGCTCGGTCTCGGCTTCCGGTTCCAGCACCGCGACGGGCGCGGTTGCGGCGGCTGCGGCCGCGCTCGCGGCGGCCAACTTCGCGGCCTTGTACTTGACGCTCGGCGGCTTGGCCGGCCACCAGTTGGCGTCACCGACCAGCACAGCGGCGGCGGGCACGGTGAGCGTGCGGACCAAGAACGTGTCGAGCAGCAGGCCCACACCGATCACGAAGCCGATCTGCGCAGCGGTGAGCACGCTGCTCACCGTCAGGGCCATCATCGACGCCGCGAAGATCAGACCGGCCGAGGTGATCACACCGCCGGTGGCACCGACAGTGCGGATAACCGCCGAGCGCACACCGTATTTCGCTTCATCACGGATGCGCGAGATCAATAGCAGGTTGTAGTCGGCACCGACCGCGACCAGCACCATGAACGCGATTCCCGGTACCCCCCAAGCCAATTCCTGGCCGAGGATGAACTGGAAGAGCACGACCCCGATGCCCAGCGCGGCGCCGTAGGACAGCACCACCGAAAGCACCAGGTACAGCGGCGCGACGATCGCACGCAGCAGTACCATCAGGATCAGGAACACCACGACCAGCGTCATGCACAGGATGTAGACGAAGTCGGAGTCGTAGAAGTCGCGGACGTTGGCGTTGATCGACGAGAAGCCCACCATCGAGATCTCGGCACCGGCCAACTGCGTGTTGGGTGTTGCCGCGTTCGCGGTGTCGACGATCAATTTGACCTGATCCATCGCCTCGGTGCTGAACGGATTGAGCGCCGTCTGCACCAGGTAGCGCGCCGAGTGACCGTCCTCGGAGACGAACAGCTTGGCGGCCTTCTTGAACTCGTCCATCGTCAACACCTGCGGCGGAATGTAGAAGCCCGACATCGGCGGGTCGGCCGCCTCGCGCTTCATGGCCAGCAGGAACGACGACGCCTGGTCCAGACCCGCACCGAGGTTGCGGGTCTGGTCGACCAGGGTCTGCACCCCAAGTGCGAGTTGGCGACTCGAGTCGGCGAGGGTGTTGACGCCGGTGACCGCGTCGTTGAGCTTCTTCTCGACCCCGCCGGGCTGGCCCACGCCGAGGGTCCGCGCGGCTGCCGTCGCCTTCTGGACGTTCTTGCTCAGCTCGTGAACGGCTTCGTCGAGCTTTTGCGAGCCGTCGGTCTTGGAGAGTTCGCGGGCGAACTCCTCGATGGATTTCACCGCCGGTGTGTTCGCCGCGTCGACAATCTTCTGCAGATCCGACCGGGAGTTCACACACGCCGGATCGGCGTCGCACTGCGGGCTGACGTTGAGCGCATTGAGCATCGGCGACGCCCAGTCCCCGATGCCGGTGACGCGCAGGATGCTCAGCCCCAATGAGTCGCCCAGCGATCGCATGCTGGTCACCAGCGTCGCGGTCTTGTCGATCTGGTCAAGGGTCTTGGCGCCGCCGTACTTCTGCGACATCGCGTCCAGCGCACTGGTCAGGCCCCGGACGCTGGCGATCGAATTGACCACCTGGTTGCGGATCTCACCGAGGACGTCGGCCATCTTGCCGGCACCACCCGAGAGCAGGTCGAGGTTGTCGTTATTGCTGTGGATCAGGTTGGACGCGTCACCGAGCTTGGTGCCGACCTCACCGGCCTGGTAGGTCGTCTTGGCCTGCTCGAGCACCTCGCCGGTCGGGCGGGTGATACCGCGAACCATGTCGATGTCGGGCAACTGCGCGATGCGGGCGGCCATCTGCTCCATGTCGGCCAGCGCCTTGGGGGTGCGCAGGTCGTTCGGGGACTGGATGAACAGGAACTGTTGCAGCGTGCTGCTGATCGGGAAGTGCCGATCCATCACCTCGTAGGCGGTGTTGCTCGCCGAGTTCTGCGGCAGGTTCTTGCGGTCGTCGTAGTTGAACCTCATCAGCGCGGTCGTCGCGGCCAGCGCACCCAGGATCAGGACGCTGGTCACCAGCAGAAGGGCGGGCCTGCGGATGATCATCACACCGGAGCGTCGCCAGAGCCGACCGGTGATGTCGCGACGCTGCTTGATCCAGCGCTTTCGACCGGCCAGCGTGATGAAGGCCGGGAGCAGGGTGATCGAGGCGAGGAAGCCCACGACGATGGTCACCGACAGGGCGGGTCCGACGGTGGAGAAGATCGCCAGCTTGGTGAACGACATCCCGAAGAAGGTGATGGCGACCGTGCCCGCCGAGCCGGCGATCACCTCACCGATTGAGGCCAGCGCTTCGACGATGGCGTCGTCGGACGACAGCCCGGTCTTCGTGAGTTCCTGATATCGGCTGTAGAGGAAGACGCCGTAGTCGATGCCGGCGCCCATGATCATGCCGGTCATCAACATCATGGTCTGAGGGCCGAGCCCCAAGCCGAGTTCGCCGAGGCCGGCAACCGCCTGCTGGGCGACCATCAGCGAGATGCCGATGGTGACCAGCGGCATCAACATCGCGATCAGACTGCGATACACCAGCAGAAGAATGGTGAACACCAGCCCGACCGTGGCGATCTCGATCATGTGCTGATCTCGGGCGCCGATGGCGTTCATGTCTTCGATGGTCGAGGCACCGCCGACGACGTTGACCTGCAGTGACGAGCCTTTGGCCTGTTCGTTCACGGTTTCGATGACGTGCCGGTAGGCCTCCTGGCCTTCCGGTGTGCCCATCGTCCCGGTCATGCTGACCGGCAGGTTCCAGGCCTTACCGTCCTTGCTGGTCATCACCTCTTTCAGCTCCGGAGTGCGGACGAAATCCTGGAGCGACGAGACGTGCTCGCTGTCGTCTTTGAGCTTGTCGACGATCTTGCGGTAGGTCTCTTCGTCGGCCGGGGTCAGCCCGTTGTCGTTGCTGAGGATGACCGCCGCGAAGTTGCCCGCGTCGGCTTCATGGAAGGCGTCCTGCATTTTTTGCACGGAGACCAGCACGGGGGCGTCTTTGGGCAGGAAATCCGGGGGGTTGCGGGCCGCGACGCCCGACAACGGGGTGATCAGGGCCATCATGGCCCCGGCCAGAACGAGCCAAGCAGCGATCACGAGCACAGGGTGGCGAACGATCACCCGACCCAAGCCCGTGAGGAGCTTATGTGGTGACACGCCCCTGAAAATGGCGCGCTTGGACATCACACCAAGTTACATCGCGCGAGCGCCCGCAGACGTATCACGAGGTG
>JAEZIA010000223.1 GCA_023416315.1 Actinomycetes bacterium | reverse complement strand
AAATCTCAGCCTATTCTCAGGTTGGTAGCCATCTCCTGTGTAACAGAACGATACCTGCAGGCTAGACGGTTTTCGGATGCTGAGGTGGGATAGCGGAAACTCTCAGGGTCGTCACGGTAGCACGGTCGTGGTGCGCATCACTTGCAGCAGGATCGGGCCCCGGGGAATGGTGGCTGCCGAGTAATTCGGGCAGCCCGACGGGGTTTTCTAAGAAGCCACGCATCTCGAATTTGCTATAACGCTGACGATGCTAATTTGTGACCCAGTTGCGATAGTAAACACTCTGCAACTTCCTCCTCACCCCCGGAGACGGGGTGCGCCGAGCTGTGTGGATGGTTGCTCAGATCACGCTGTGTCAGATGAACCAACTGGTCAGAGCGATTTTTAGAATCCCTTGGCAAAGCGCTGCCGTTGGCTCATCGGGAAGGGTAGAGGCAAGGTCAGCAATCGGATCGGCAGTGGGCCAGCCAATGCCTTAGGGCCGAAGGTCACTTTGTCCAAACCCTAATCAAAAAGTCGAAACATTTGTCGCGGACTTAACGAAAAACGGCTAGGCTACCGAGGACATTGGCAACTTTGGCTCGGCAGTTGGAGCTACATGAGCGGGTGGAGTTGCCTTGCCCAGTGTCAAGAGAGGTTGAGCCGTCGTGCGTCAGACATCTGTCACCCCCATCGCCGTCGTCGGCATGGCGTGCCGGTTGCCCGGTGGGATCGACTCGCCCCACAAGCTGTGGGAGGCGTTGCTCGAAGGCGCGGATCTGGTCACCGAGGTTCCTGCCGACCGGTGGGACGCTGACGATCTCTACGACCCCGAGCCCGGCGTGCCCGGCCGCTCGGTATCGAAGTGGGGCGCGTTCATCGACGACGTCACCGGCTTCGACCCCGACTTCTTCGGCATCAACGAGCGCGAGGCCACCGCGATGGACCCGCAGCACCGCATGCTGCTGGAGACCAGCTGGGAAGCCGTCGAGCAGGCCGGCTTCACGCCGGCGTCCCTGTCCGGCACCTCGACCGGCGTCTTCATCGGCATGTCGCACGACGACTACGCGATGGTCACCAGCGACGCGGGAGCGTTCGACCAGGCCTACGCCTTCACCGGCAATCCGTTCTCGATGGCTTCGGGCCGCATCTCGCACGCGCTCGGCCTGCACGGCCCCGCGCTGACCACCGACACCGCCTGCTCGTCGAGCCTGGTCGCGGTGCATCAGGCCTGTCGCAGCCTGCACGACGGCGAAAGCGACATGGCCCTGGCCGGTGGCGTGATGCTGATGCTCGATCAGCGCCTCTACGCCTCGTCATCGGGGCAGGGCATGCTGTCGCCGACCGGCCGCTGCCACTCCTTCGACGTCGCGGCCGACGGCTTCGTCCGCTCCGAGGGCTGCGGCATCGTCGTCCTCAAGCGGCTCGACGACGCCCAACGCGACGGTGACCGGGTCCTCGCCGTCATCAAGAGCACCGCGTCCAATCAGGACGGCCGCACCGAGAACATCCTGACGCCGTCGCGCGACGCGCAGGTCTCGGTCTTCCAGGCCGCGCTGGCCGCCGCCGACGTCGACCCCACCACCGTGGGAATGGTCGAGGCGCACGGCACCGGCACCCCGGTGGGCGACACCATCGAGTTCAACAGCGTCTCCACCGTGTACGGCACCGATGGCCCGTGCGCCCTGACGTCGGTCAAGAGCAACTTCGGCCACGCCGAGTCCGCGGCAGGCGTGCTGGGTCTGATGAAGGCCGTCCTCGCCGTGCATCACGGTGTTGTGCCGCAGAACGTGCACTTCACCCAGCTGTCGGAGAAGAACGCGAAGGTCCAGACGGGCATGTTCGTCCCGACCGAGAACATCCCCTGGCCGAAGGACGGCGGCCCCCGCCGCGCGGGCGTCTCGTCCTACGGCATGTCCGGCACGAACGTGCACGCGATCCTCGAGCAGGCGCCGGAGCCGCAGGTGATCGTCGACGCCGCTGCCGCCGACGCTCCCAAGCACCTGCAGGTCTTCCCGGTGGTCTCCACCTCGGTCGAAGAACTGCGCAATACCGCTGCGCGCCTTGCTGATTGGGTCGAGGCCGCCGGTGATGACCTGTCGCTTCCCGACCTCGGCTACACGCTGAGCCGGCGGCGCGGACCGCGCCCGCTGCGCACCACCGTGATCGCCGACGACCGCGCCGAGCTGCTCGCCGGCCTGCGTCAGGTCGCCGAGGGCGACGACCCCGTCCAGCCCGCGGTCGGCCAGGACGATCGCGGACCGGTGTGGATCTTCTCCGGTCAGGGTTCGCAATGGGCCTCGATGGGGACCGGCCTGCTGGCCACCGAGCCGGTGTTCGCTGCGAAGATCGCCGAGATCGAGCCGCTGATCGCCGCCGAGTCCGACTTCTCCGTCACCGAAGCGATGACCGCCCCGGAGACCGTCGAGGGCATCCACCGGGTGCAGCCGACGATCTTCGCCGTGCAGGTCGCGATGGCCGCGACGATGGCGTCCTACGGCGTGCGCCCGGGCGCGGTGATCGGCCACTCGCTCGGTGAGGTCGCCGCGGCGGTTGTCTCCGGAGCGCTGTCGCTGGAAGACGGCGTCAAGGTGATCTGCCGCCGGTCACTGCTGTGCCTGCGGCTGGCCGGCGGGGGCGCGATGGCCTCGGTCGAGATGCCCGCCCAGCAGGTCCGCGAAGAGCTCGAGGCACAGGGCATCGAGGACGTGGTGGTCGCCGTCGTGGCGTCGCCGAAGTCCACCGTGATCGGCGGTGACACCGCGACCGTCCGCAAGATCGTGGCGGCCTGGGAGGCCCGCGAGATCATGGCCCGCGAGGTCAACGTCGACGTGGCGTCGCACTCGCCGCAGGTCGACCCCATCCTCGACGAGCTTTCCGAGATGCTCGACGACATCACCCCGATGGCCCCGGAGGTGCCGTACTACTCGGCGACCTCGTTCGATCCGCGCGAGCAGCCGTACTGCGACGCCGACTACTGGGTCGACAACCTGCGCCACACCGTCCGGTTCTCGGCCGCCGTGCAGACCGCGCTGGAGGACGGCTTCCGGGTCTTCGGCGAACTGTCCCCGCACCCGCTGCTGATCCGCGCGATCGACCAGACGGCGGCCACCTTGGACATCTCCGTCGCCGCGCTGGCCGGTATGCGGCGCGGTCAGGAAGTCCCGCACGGCATGGGCGAATTCCTCGGCGATCTGTACTCGGCCGGTGCGCAGGTCGACTTCTCCGTCCTGTATCCGGTCGGCCGGCTGGTCGACGCCCCGCTGCCGACCTGGACGCATCGCAACCTGGTGCTGATCCCGGACGGTGCCGACCATCAGACCCGCGGTACCCATCTCATCGCGGCCCACCCGCTGCTGGGCTCGCACGTCCGCCTGCTGGAAGAGCCCGAGCGGCACGCGTGGGCGGCCGAGGTCGGTACCGACGCGCACCCGTGGCTGGTCGACCACCAGATCAATAACGTCGCCGCGCTGCCCGGTGCGGCCTACTGCGAGATGGCCCTGGCCGCCGCGCGCACCGTGTTCGGCGACGACGCCGAGGTCCGCAACGTCACGTTCGACGCGATGCTGCTGCTCAAGGATGTGACCCCGGTCAGCGCCACCGCCTCGGCCGACATCACCGGTGCACTGCAGTTCGTCGTCGAGACCGACGTCGAAGGCGAGCGCGAGCAGCGCGCCAGCGCGGTGCTGCTGGCCGGCGAGGTCGGCGAGCAGCGCGAGTCCTACGACATGGACGCGCTGCGCGAGGCGCACCCCAACCATGCCGAGGGCGACGGCGTCCGGCAGTGGTTCGACGGCCGCGGCGTGCAGTTCGGCCCGGCGTTCACCGCGTTGCAGGGCGTCAACGCCGCCGACGAGAGCTCCGATACCGTGCTGGCCGAGATCGGCCTACCGACCTCGATCCGCAACCAGCAGACCTCCTACGGCGTGCACCCGTCGCTGCTGGACGCCTGCTTCCAGTCGGTCGCCGCCCATCCGGGTGTGCAGGCCTCCGGCACCGGCGGACTGCTGTTGCCGCTGGGGGTGGACCGGCTGCGCGCCTACGGCCCGGCCCGCAACGCCCGCTACTGCCTGACCCGGGTGATCTCGTTCGACGGTTCCACCGTGTCGGCCGACATCGACCTGCTCGACGACTACGGCACCGTGCTGTTCACCGTCGAGGGCCTGCGGATGGGCAGCGGCATGTCGGCGAGCAACGAGGGCAACCGGGTGCTCAACGAGCGTCTGCTGGCCATCGAGTGGCGCCAGCAGCAGCTTGCCGAGGTCACCCAGACCACGTCGGCGACCTGGCTGCTGATCAGCACTTCGGACACCGTCGACCTGCTGGCCTCGGGACTGACCGACGCGCTCAAGCTCAACGACGCCGACGTGACGACGATGTCCTGGCCGCAGCAGGCCGACCATGCCGGTAACGCCGAGCGGCTCGCCTCGTACTTCGCCGAGGGCGGCTTCGACAACGTCGTCGTCGTGTCCCCGGCCCGTATCGCCGGCTGCCCCGAGGAGCAGCTGCCGCATCGCGGGGGAGAGCAGGTCCGTCACCTGGTCCGCATCGCCCGCGAACTCGCGGACACCGCGGGCGAGGCGCCGCGGCTGTACGTGGTCACCCGCAACGCCCAGACCGTGCTGGCCGACGACCGGCCGAATCTGGAGCAGGCCGGCCTGCGTGGTCTGCTGCGCGTGATCGGCGCCGAGTACCCGCAGCTGCGGCCCAGCCAGATCGACGTCGACGACGACGCCGACGTCAAGCTCGTGGCCCGCGCGTTGCTCACCGGTTCCGAGGAAGACGAGACCGCGTTCCGCGGCGGCGAGTGGTACACCGCGCACCTGTTCCCGAGCCCGTTGCAGCCCGACGAGCGCTACACCACGGTCGTCGACCACTCACGCGACGGCATGCGCCTGGAGATCCGCATCCCCGGCGACATGCAGACCCTGGAGCTGGCGGCGTTCGACCGCATCCCGCCGGGTCCGGGCCAGATCGAGGTCGCGGTCACCGCGTCCAGCCTGAACTTCGCCGACGTCCTGCTGGCCTTCGGCCGCTACCCGAGCTTCGAGGGTCTGCACCCGCAGCTGGGTATCGACTTCGCCGGTGTGGTCACCGCGGTCGGTCCGGATGTCACCTCCCACCGGGTCGGTGACCATGTGGGCGGCATGTCGCCCAACGGCTGCTGGGGCACGTTCGTCACCTGCGACGCCGATGTGGCCGTCACGCTGCCGTCCGGACTGCGCGACGATCAGGCCGCGGCGGTCACCACCGCCTCGGCGACCGCGTGGCACAGCCTGGTCGACCTGGCCAAGATCAAGGCCGGCGAGAAGGTGCTGATCCACTCCGCCACCGGCGGTGTGGGCCAGGCGGCGATCGCGATCGCCCGCCACGCGGGCGCGGAGATCTTCGCCACCGCGGGCACCGAGGAGCGTCGCGACATCCTGCGCGGCATGGGCATCGAGCATGTCTACGACTCGCGCAGCGCCAACTTCGCCGAGGAGATCCGCCGGGACACCGACGGCTACGGCGTGGACATCGTGCTGAACTCGCTGACCGGCGCGTCGCAGCGGGCCGGCGTCGACATCCTGGCCTTCGGCGGACGGTTCGTCGAGATCGGCAAGAAGGACATCTACGGCGACACCCGGCTCGGGCTGTTCCCGTTCCGCAAGAACCTGTCCTTCTACGGTGTCGACCTGGCCCTGATGGCCACCACGCATCCGGAGCAGATCCGCGAGCTGCTGGACACCGTGTACCGGCTCACCGCCGACGGTGTGCTGCCGCAGCCGGAGACCACGCACTACCCGCTGGCCGACGCGGCCACCGCGATCCGGGTGATGGGCGCCGCCGAGCACACCGGCAAGCTGCTGCTGTCGGTGCCGAAGGTGGGCCACAGCAATGTGGTGGTGCCGCCGGAGCAGGCCAAGGTGTTCCGCCGCGACGGCTCGTACATCATCACCGGTGGTCTCGGCGGGCTGGGCTTGTTCCTGGCCTCGAAGATGGCTGCGGCCGGCTGTGGCCGGATCGTGCTGAACTCGCGGTCGGAGCCCAAGCCCGAGGCGCTCGTCGAGATCGAGCGGATGCGGGCGGCCGGCACCGAGGTCGAGGTCGTCAGCGGCGACATCGCGCTGTCGGAGACCGTCGACCGCCTGGTCACCGTGGCCACCGCGACCGGTCTGGCCGTGCGTGGTGTGCTGCACGCGGCCGCGGTCGTCGAGGACGCGATCCTGCCGAACATCACCGATGAGCTGATCGACCGGGACTGGGCGCCGAAGGTCTACGGCGCGTGGCACCTGCACCGCGCCACCACGGCCCAGCCGCTGGACTGGTTCTGCTCGTTCTCCTCGGCGGCCGCCCTGCTGGGCTCGCCGGGGCAGGGCGCGTACGCCGCGGCCAACAGCTGGCTGGACGGGTTCACCCACTGGCGTCGTGCGCAGGGCCTGCCCGCCACGGCCGTCGCCTGGGCGGCCTGGGACCAGATCGGTGCCGGTAAGCACCTGGCCGCCTCGGGTGACACCACGATGATCAGCCCGGAGGAAGGTGCTCGCGCCTTCGAGGCGCTGCTGCGTCACGACCGTGCCTACAGCGGTTACGCGCCGATGATCGGGACGCCGTGGCTGACCGATCTGGCGGCCCGCAGCCCGTTCGCCGAGGCCTTCAAGGCCAGTGGCGATCAGCTGGCGGACACCAGCAGCTTCCGTACCGAGCTGCACGAGCTGCCGCGCGAGGAGTGGCCGACGCGAGTTCGTCGTCTGGTATCCGAGCAGCTCAGCCTCATTTTGCGGCGTTCAATCGATCCGGATCGGCCGATTTCTGAATACGGTCTGGACTCATTGGGCAACCTAGAACTAAGAACGCGTATCGAAACTGAAACGGGAATACGCGTCCGATCGATGGACATAACGACTGTCCGGTCGCTGGCCGAGAGCCTGTGCGAAACGCTGGCCGGCGTCATCACGTCAGCTGCATCCCGCTAACTGGGTCGAATAGGGGTATTTAGGGTGGTTGCACTTACCGCAATCCATGACTGGGTCGACGCGCCAGGCAAGGTCGTGTCGTGGAGCCCGTCACCGGCATGTCTGAAGAAGGTTCAGGAAGCGCCGGTCAGTGAGGTACCTGCGAGCTATCAGCAGGGCCAGCACATCCGTAGCTACCGCAATCACACGGCCAACGGCCTGGAGATGGCGCGGCTGCTGATCCCGGCGTGGAACATGCCGGGCAAGTGCGATGTGCGGGCGATGACCTACGTCATCAACGCCTACCTGCGACGCCACGACACCTTCCACAGCTGGTTCGAGTTCGATGACGACGATCAGATCGTCCGGCACACCATCGAGAACCCGGCCGACATCCAGTTCGTGGCCACCAAGCACGGCGAGATGAACTCCGCCCAGTGGAAGAAGTACGTGCTCGACACCCCGAGCCCGCTG
The DNA here is from genome assembly GCA_023416315.1 of Actinomycetes bacterium. Taxonomy (GTDB): domain Bacteria; phylum Actinomycetota; class Actinomycetes; order Mycobacteriales; family Mycobacteriaceae; genus Mycobacterium. The sequence continues at coordinate 12,059 of JAEZIA010000223.1, read as the reverse complement.
GAGTGGGACTGCTTCCGGTTCGGTGTGATCCAGCGCGACGACCACTTCACGTTCTACGTCAGCGTCGACCACCTGCACGCCGACGCGATGCTGATGATGGCGCTGTTCGTGGAAATGCACATGAACTACGAGGCGCTGGCCGGCGGCGGTGCGCCGCTGCGCCTGCCCGAGGCGGGCAGCTACCAGGACTACTGCGTGCGCCAGCATGACTACACCGAGCAGCTGACCCTGGAGTCGCCCGACGTCCGCGGCTGGCTGGACTTCCTGGACAGCAACGGCGGCACCATGCCGACGTTCCCGCTGCCGCTGGGCGATCCGTCGGTGCACTGCAGCGGTGACCTGCTCACCGTGCAGTTGATGGACGACCACGAGTCGGACCGCTTCGAGTCGGCCTGCACGGCGGCCGGTGTTCGCTTCATCGGTGGCGTGTTCGCCGCCGCGGCGATCGCCCACCGCCAGCTGACCGGTGACGACAACTACTACGTCATCACCCCGACCACCACGCGCAGCACACCTGCGGAGTTCATGACCACCGGATGGTTCACCGGTGTGGTTCCGCTGACGGTGCCGGTCGCGGCCCGCAACTTCGCCGAGGTCGCCCGCGCCGCCCAGGAGTCGTTCGACCGTGGGATGCCGCTGGCCAGCGTGCCGATCGAGCGGGTCTACGAACTGGCCGAGGGCGACCCCACATGCGAGATCAAGCCGGGCGGTCCCGGAATCCCGATGCTGTCCTACCTCGACGTGGGTCTGCCGCCGCTGAACCCGGTGATCATGTCGCAGTGGTATGCCCGCGGCGGGCACATCTACACCGATCTCGGTGCCGCCAACCAGGTCGGCATGTGGGTGAACCGCCGTGACACCGGCACGATCATCACCGTGGCCTACCCGGACAACCCGATCGCCCGGGAATCGGTGGCCGAGTTCGTCGACCTCATGAAGTGCATCTATATGCGGGTGGCCGAGGGCCGTTCGGAACTGGTGTCGTCGGCGCGTGTGACCACCGCGACGGTCTGAGTCCGTGGGGACGCCCGGAGTAGACAACGTAGTTCCGTACGCCGATCAGGCGTTGCTGTTGGCGCTGCGCGGTGCCGGTCAAGAGGCCGTCATGCAGGTCATCTGGATCTACGAGCACGCCCTCGACCTGGACGGGGTGCGCCGCTTCCATCAGAACTTCGGCCACGGGCTGGTCGGCCGACTGATCGAGACCTCGCCGCTGCCGTTCGGTCGGCATCGGTGGGTGTCGGCGGTCGGCCCCCAGACCCCGCTGGAAATCGCCGAGCAACCGCGGCCCCGCGAGGAGTTGTGGGACTGGGCGCATGAACAGGTGGAGCTGCCGTTGGACCCCGAGCGGGGCCCGGGCTGGCGGATGGGCGTCCAGTCGTTCACCGACGGCACCAGCGCGGTGAGCCTGGTTGTGTCGCACACCCTGGTCGACGGCGGCGGTGTCGTCGCCTCGGTGATCGCCGCCGTGCACGGCACCGGCAAGGACCTCGGGTATCCGGCCAGGCGGTCGCGCACCCGCACCCGCGCCGTGCGCGAGGATCTGCGTCAACTGGCTGCCGACCTGCCCGAGATCGGGCGGACGCTGCGCAAAGCCGTCAAGGTCGCGACCCGCCGCAAGGACGAACTGGTGCGCCGCGACGAACCGGCTTCCCCGTCGGTCAGCGGAGCCCGCACACCGGTGATGACGGCGTTCACGACGGCCGTCATCGACAAAGAGCAGTGGGATACCCGCGCGAAAGAGATTGGCGGAAACCACTTCTCGCTGGTAGCAGGTTTCGCGGGCAAGCTGGCCCAGAACATCGGCCGTACCCGTCCCAGCGACGGCGCGGCGACGCTGATGATCCCGGTCAGCGAGCGGGACAACCCCGGGGAGACCGGCGGCAACGTGGTGACGATCGCCCACGTCACCTTCGACCCGAGCCCGGTCGCCACGGACCTGTCCGGCGCCCGCACGGCGATCAAGAACGGCATCGTCACGGCGCGGGAGAAACCCGACGAAATGGTCGAGTTGCTGCCGCTGATCCCGTTCGTGCCGAAGCGGGCGATGGGGCGGATGGCCGATATGGCGTTCAACTTCTCCGCCGACCTCCCGGTGTCGTGCTCGAACATGGGTGACGTCCCCGACGATCTGCTTCGCCTCGACGGCACGGCGTCCGAACGCTTCTACTTCGGCGGTGTTGACCGTAATCTCACTCTCGATGTCCTCGAACGACGACGTGGCCTGATGACGGTGGCGTCAGCGCGGCTGGGTGACATGGTCATCGTCCCGGTGATGAGTTATCAACCGGGTGCGGACAATTCGCGCGCCCGGTTGCGCGAGGCGATAGCCCAGACGCTCGCGGAGTTCGAACTGTCCGGCTCAATCGAGTGAGGTTTGTGCAGTGAGCGTCGAATCGCAGGAACACCGGCTCGAGTTCTTCGATCAGACGGCGTTCGAGTTGATGCGCGCCACCGGGCGCGGGCAGCTCATGCAGTGCGTCTGGGTGTATGAGCACCCCGTCGACTTCGAGGGACTCCGGCGCTTTCACCGCAACATCGCCGACTCGCTCGGCGGTCGCCGCATCGAGCGCTCACCGCTGCCGTTCGGCAGGCCCCGGTGGGTCCAGCCCAGCCACGCGCCGTCGGAGATCCGGATCAACGAAACGCCCCGTCCGCGTGACGAACTCATGGATTGGGCCGACGAACTCGCCACGCTGCCGATCGACCCCGAGCACGGCCCCGCCTGGTACCTGGTGGTCCAGCCGCTGACCGACGGTGCCACCGCGATCAGCATCGTGGCGTCGCATGTGATCGGCGACGGGACCGCCGCCGGGCTGGCGATCTTCGAGGCGGTCACCGGCAACGTGCGCGACGGGGGATACGACCGGCCGGGGTCGAGGCCCCGGCGCACAGCGCTGGCCGCCGACGCCCGCCAGGCCCTGCGAGACCTCCCGCAGACACGCAAGGCGCTGGCCACCGGGGCGAAGCTGGTGTGGAGCAAGCGGCGCGACTTCGCCCAGTCCCGCAAGAAGCGCGTCCGCGACGCATCGGCGGACGAGATCGTCCACGTTCCGTCGGTGGCCGCGGTCATCGACGTCCCCGAGTGGGACGCGCGCGCGGAAAGCCTTGGCGGCAACAGCTATTCGCTGCTGGTCGGCGTTACGGCGAAGCTCGCCGAGCGGATGGGCCGGCGCCGAAAGTCCGACGGTGCCGTGACGCTGGTGATCGCGATCAACCTCCGCGAGTCCCTGGAGGACGACCGCGCGCTGGCGATGGCGTTCGCCAGCGCCACCGTCGACCCGGAGAAGGTGACCGTCGACCTGACCGAGGCCCGCGCCGTCGTGCGCGAATCACGGCAGCTGGCCAAAAGTCAGACCGACCCGGCCATGGAGCTGTTCCCGTTGATGCCGTATCTGCCGCGGGCCGCGGTGAAGGGCGTCGCCGAACTGCTGTTCTCCTACTCCGAGGATCTTCCGGTGTCCTGCTCGAATCTCGGCGACCTGCCGCCGCAGATCGCCCAGGTGGACGGTACGACGGCGGAGAAGGTCGTGCTTCGCGCGCTCGACCAGAACGTCACCCGGCGTGAGATTGAACGCTCCCACGGCCAGCTGGTCGTGGTGTCCGCGCGAGTCAACGGCAAGGTGGTGGTCTCGATCGAGGCCTACGAGATCGGTGCCGAGAACACCAAGCAGCGGCTGCGGGCTCTCACCGAGCAGACCTTTTCCGAGTTCGGGCTCGAGGCCGTCATCGAGTAACCGGTCACAGGCCGTGGACGCCGACCCCGATCAGAATCAGGCCCACCACCGCGACGAAGATGCCGGCGTGCCTGCGGGTGCGGGTGCGGATCCATTCGTTGAAGCGCTGCACCCAGATCCGGGTCTTGGCCGGTGCCACCAGGAAGCTCAGTAGCGGAATCACCGCCGCCCAGCTGGCCAGCAGCAGGAACGTCACCAGGGCCGCCGCCTGCTCGATCGGCGGGGCCTTGGAGGCGATGATCAGTGCCAGCAAAGCCATGTAGTCGACGCTCGGCATGGCAAGGGCGGCTCCGATGGAGCCGGAGAACCAGGATGATTCGCCCTTCACGAAGCCGCGGACCCGGTTGGACAGGCGCTTGAACCGGGTCGGCGCCAACTCTGCCTCGGCGGCCGCCGCGCTCCCGCCGGGCCCGCCGGCAGGCACCTCGGCCATCTGCTTACGCGAGAACTGGCGCAGCGGGATCTTGCTCATCAGCAGCGCACCCAGCAGGAGTGCGACGACACCGATGCCGATCTGGATCAGCGCCGGGCTGAAGTCGCCCTTGCCGAGAAAGCTGTGGTGGAAGATGAACAGGACCGTGAAGCCGACGCTCATGCTGAGTGCCAGGCCGGTGCAGAGGAAGACGGTCAGATGTCGTGCGGGCCGGGGGCGCGTCAGCAGCAGCGCGATCAGTCCGATGCGTGCGGGCTCGATGCTCACCGCGAGGCCGAGCAGCACCACGGTTGTCCACACAACGTCGAATCCTACCTTGCTCGCGGGGAGCGGGCAGCCTCGGCGTCACCCCGCGCGGCGGTTGCGGGCGGCCTTTTCCAGCAGGTCGGCGGCCGTCGCGACGCTGTCTGTCGGCGTGGTCATCCGGGTGGCGAGCAAACGGGCCCGGTCCGCCATTTCCGGAGCCAGCACGGTCCGCAGGTCGGTCAGTAGCGAAGTTCGCGTGGATGCGGAGAAGCGGCGGGTGGCGCCGATGCCGAGCCGCGAGACTTGTTTGCCCCACAACGGTTGTTCGGCCGCCACCCACAGCACCAGGGTGGGCACGCCCGCGCGGATCCCGGCCGCGGTGGTGCCCGCGCCCCCGTGGTGCACCACGGCCCGGCAGGACGGAAACACGGCCGCGTGATTGACCGAATCCACGACTTTGACGTGGGAGCCGGTGCCGGTGGCGTCGAAATCGGAGAAGCCGGCGCAGATCAGCGCCCGCTCACCGAGTTCGGCGCAGACGTCGCTGATCAGTCGTACCGCCTCGGTGGGGGAGTCGAGCGGCATGCTGCCGAACCCGAAGTAGATCGGTGGCGATCCCGCGGCGATCCAGGACGTCACGTCGGCGTCGACAGCGGTGGGCAGCTGCAGCGTCAGCGAGCCGATGAGCGGACGCCGCGCACCCCATTCGGCGGGCAGCCCGGGGAAGAACACCGGGTCGTAGGCCTGGATTTCCAGGGTGTCCGCGGCGACGATGCGGCCCACCGGCCGGGTGGTCGACGGCGGTAATCCCAGGTCCCGGCGCTGGCGGGCCTCGGCCGGTTTCAGCAGCCGCCAGTGCATCCACTCACCGGCCGCGTAGGCGACCTTGACCACCGACGACGGCAGCCGCACCGGAAGGACCTGGGTGTTGGCCCGGACGGGGAAGTAGTGCACCTCGGCCAGCGGAAGACCGCGGAACTCCGCGATGTTGGCTGCGATCTCCTGGTAGGCGGTTCCGCTGACGATCAGATCGGCACCCTCGGTCAGTGTCAGCAACGTGTCGCTCATCTCGGCCCAGCCTCGGGTGGCCGCCGCCCGCGCCTTGCGCAGCGCGGTGAGCGGGTTGCCGAGCCGCACCCAGTCCGCCGGGCCGGCAGCGGTCAGCGCGTCCGGCCGTTCGAAGACGTCACCCTGCAGCTGTTGTTGCGAGTCCGGCCCATAGGCGACGACGGCAGGCAGGCCCGCGCTGTGGACGAATTCGACCAGGTTTGGCGGCACGGCCAGCTGTACGTCGTGCCCGCGGCGCTGTAACTCCAGGGCCACCGCCGCACAGGGTTCGACGTCACCGCGCGTCCCGTGGATACTCACCGCGATCTTCATCGATCACCATTATCGGGTCCACGGCCGCGGGCCCGGCCGTCAACTCGGGGTGCGGGTGAACCACCGGGTCTTGATGCGCCAGGAATGTGCCGAGGTCAGGGCGAAGCCGGCGCCGCAGGAGCAGGCGAAGAACCACACCAGCGCGCCGCCCTCCAGTTCCTGCAGTGGCGGCACGTAGGCGGTGACGATCCGGATCGTGCAGGCGACGATGCCGCTGGCCGAGGACAGCAGGTAGATGTTGGCGATGCGGCGCGACCGTGGGTCCTGACGCAGCACCAACAGCGCCCTTGATCCGTATCCGAGTAGATAGATCAGCGTGCCGCACAGCAGCAGCCAGTACGTGGACAGCCAGAAGTCGGTGGGCACGGTGAAGAAGTCGGAGCGATAAATTGTCGCGCCGTTGCCGAGCGAAAAGGTTGCCAAAAGCAACGGAATGCACAGCGTGGCCGGGCGCTCGACATATTGCTTGAACGCGGCCTGCGTCGCATTGTCGTCCTGCAGCCTGCCCAGCGCGTTGTAGACGATCGCGGATGCGGCGACGACATAACAGTCATGACCGATGTAGTCCTCGAGGTTCCACACTCCGGTCAGCGAGTGCAGCGCCTTGCCGATGGTTTCGGAGGCGAACGGGGACATCAGGAACACCGCCGCACCCTGCAGGGCAATGTTCAACGTGGCGGCGACTTCCCACCGGCACGACCAGGTGAGTCGCCTGATCCACAGGCTCCACGCCACGCAGGCAAGCGTGACCGTGATCAATGCCCCAAGACCCATGCTGTTGTCGCCTTACGCCCCCGAATAACTTCAGCAAATATTACAGGGGTGGCGCGTCGAGTCGAGGCTTCAAATCTGAGATTTTACCGTGATTACGCGTCGCGGTCGCGGTATTAATTGTCGTAACCGTAAATCGCGAGGATTCCACATATTCGTGGAGTTCTTCGCGGCTCATGAGTCCGAACCGCACTTGCAAGTCGGGATAACTCAGGCCGAATCGGGACGCCACCAAACGCAATTCTTCGGCGTTGGGGTAGTCGTGTTCTTTGACCCGCCGGTAGTAAGTGCTGCTGGAAGTGCCCAGCGCGTCGTAGATGTCTTTGGCTTCGATGTCCCCGTCGAGCAGGTAGTCGAGAAGGGTTTTGAGCTGGCGTCCGTTCTCATCGGTCCTGGGCACGCCTCACAATAACCCGAACTCCCGGTAATGGGTACCGGTGACTACATTAGAGAAATTGGTAATCAAATTGACACTGCCGTCACACTTCTGGGATTGGTCTCCCAATTATGGGACACGACCGCTACGGTGAGGGCATGGTTGCACCTGTGACCTACCCGTCTAGCAATGTGCGGGTAGTCGATGATGAGATTCCCGGCCGGCCTCGACCCGAAGATTTGGTTCGATTGTCGGCGCCCCTGTCCTACGATTTGACCGCCGAACTCGACGGCGCCGTCGAGGCTGCCCGGGTGGGTGTCGAGGAGGTACTCCTCGCCGCATTGGGTCGGGCGATCGCCCGGACGATCGGGGTCGGCTTTGTGTCGGTCAGTGGCTTGACCACGGTCCAGCCGTTCCGGCTGAGCTGTGCCGACGAGCGCGGCATGGACGCCAACGCCCTGCTGGCCGATGTCCGCGACGCGCTGACGCCAGAACGGCTCAGCACGTCGCCCGCCGACGTCGCGTTCTCCTTCCTCGGATTGCCGCCGGAGCCGTCGCTGGGTCCGCTGCAACTGGCCGACGGACCCGCGCTGGGCGTGCTCGCCTACCGCACCGGCGTCGAGGTGCAGATGGACTGGTGGTACGACTCGCGCCGGTTGGACCGCTGCACGGTCGAGGAACTGACCAACCAGTTCCGCCTCGGCCTGATCAGCGTGACCTCCGAGGCCACCCCGGTCTTCCACACCGTCTAGCGGCTAGAATCTCTCCAACGGCACCGATCCGGCCATCACCGGGGAGCCTTCGGAAGAACGGTCGCACGGCTCAGTAGAACCGAACGGGCGGGCCCGTCACAGCCTGCAATGAGCGACGCACGTCTGGCGTGCGTAAGCGGGGTGGTACCGCGGCGCTCGCGCACCGGCGCGTCGTCGTCCCCGTGCCCGGACAGCTGGCACAGGAGACGAACGCACCCGTGACCGAGAATGGCTACCCCAAGCCGGCCGGTGGCTCACCCAACTTCCCGGCCCTCGAACTCGAGGTCCTGGACTACTGGGCGGCCGATGACACCTTCCGGGCCAGCATCGCGCGCCGCGACGGCGCCGAGGAATACGTCTTCTACGACGGTCCGCCGTTCGCGAACGGCCTGCCGCACTACGGCCACCTGCTGACCGGGTACGTCAAGGACATCGTGCCGCGGTATCGGACGATGCGTGGGTACAAGGTGGAGCGCCGCTTTGGCTGGGACACCCACGGCCTGCCCGCCGAGCTCGAGGTGCAGCGCCAGCTCGGCATCACCGACAAGGCCCAGATCGAAGAGATGGGCATCGAGAAGTTCAACGATGCCTGCCGGGCCTCGGTGCTGAAATACACCAGCGAATGGCGTGATTACGTCACCCGCCAGGCCCGCTGGGTCGATTTCGACAACGACTACAAGACCCTCGATTTGTCGTTCATGGAATCGGTGATCTGGGCGTTCAAACAGCTGTGGGACAAGGGCCTGGCCTATGAGGGCGTCCGGGTGCTGCCGTACTGCTGGAATGACGAGACCCCGCTGTCGGCGCACGAGCTGCGCATGGACGACGACGTCTACCAGAGCCGCCAGGACCCGGCCATCACCGTCGGCTTCCGGATCACCGCACCCGATTCCGACCTGGACGGGGCCTACCTGGTGGTGTGGACGACCACACCGTGGACGCTGCCGTCCAACCAGGCCGTCGCCGTCAATCCGGACGTCACCTATGCGGTGATCAACGTCGAGGGCCGGCGACTGGTGCTGGCGCAGGCCCGGCTGGCTGCCTACGCCCGCGAACTGGGGGAGGACCCCGAGGTGTCGGCCACCGTCACAGGTGAGCAGCTGCTGGGGCTGCGCTATCTGCCGCCGTTCCCGTATTTCTCCGACTCCGCCAACGCTTTTCAGGTGCTGCGCGGCGACTTCGTCACCACCGAGGACGGCACCGGGGTGGTGCACATGGCGCCTGCCTACGGTGAGGACGACAAGGCCACCACCGACACCGTCGGCATCGTGCCGGTCACCCCGGTGGACTCCAAGGGCCGATTCGACGCGACCGTTCCCGACTATCAGGGCCAGCACGTGTTCGACGCCAACCCGCAGATCATCCGGGACCTGAAGAACGGCACCGGGTCGGCGGGCGTCAACGCGCCGGTGCTGATCCGTCACGAAACCTATGAGCACTCCTATCCGCACTGCTGGCGCTGCCGCAACCCGCTGATCTACCGGGCGGTGTCGTCGTGGTTCGTCAAGGTCACCGAGTTCCGGGACCGGATGGTCGAGCTCAACCAGCAGATCACCTGGTATCCGGAGCACGTCAAGGACGGCCAGTTCGGCAAGTGGCTGTCCGGCGCCAGGGACTGGTCGATCTCGCGAAACCGCTACTGGGGCACCCCGATTCCGGTCTGGGTCTCCGACGACCCGGCGTATCCGCGGATCGACGTCTACGGCAGCCTCGACGAACTCGAACGCGACTTCGGCGTCCGGCCGGACAACCTGCACCGGCCCTACATCGACGAGCTGACCCGGCCCAATCCCGATGACCCGAGCGGCAAGTCGACGATGCGCCGCATCGAGGACGTCTTCGACGTGTGGTTCGACTCCGGGTCGATGCCGTACGCCCAGGTGCACTACCCCTTCGAGAACCAGGATTGGTTCCAGACGCATTTCCCCGGCGACTTCATCGTCGAATACATCGGCCAGACCCGCGGCTGGTTCTACACCCTGCACGTGCTGGCCAGCGCGCTGTTCGACAAGCCGGCGTTCAAAACCTGTGTGTCACACGGGATCGTGCTGGGCAACGACGGCGCGAAGATGAGCAAGTCGCTGCGCAACTATCCCGATGTCAACGAGGTGTTCGACCGCGACGGCTCCGACGCCATGCGGTGGTTCCTGATGGCCTCGCCGATCCTGCGCGGCGGCAATCTGGTGGTCACCGAGCAGGGCATCCGCGAAGGTGTTCGCCAGGTGTTGCTGCCGCTGTGGAACGCCTACAGCTTCCTGACCCTGTACGCGCCGAAAGTCGGTACCTGGCGCACGAATTCAACCCACGTACTGGACCGCTACATCCTGGCCAAGCTCGCCGATCTGCGTGACGGGCTGACCGGTGCGATGGACGTCTGCGACATCTCGGGGGCGTGCGAGCAGCTACGCCAGTTCACCGAGGCGCTGACGAACTGGTATGTGCGCCGGTCGCGTTCGCGGTTCTGGGAAGAGGATGCCGACGCGATCGACACCCTGCATACCGTGCTCGAGGTGACCACCCGGCTGGCTGCTCCGTTGCTGCCGATGGCCGCCGAGGTGATCTGGCGCGGGCTGACCGGCGAGCGCTCGGTGCATTTGACCGACTGGCCGGAAGCCGGTGTGGTGCCGGCCGACCCCGCGTTGGTGGCGGCCATGGATCAGGTGCGCGATGTGTGTTCGACCGCCTCGTCGCTACGTAAGGCGAAGAAGCTGCGCGTTCGCCTCCCGCTGCCGAAACTGACTGTCGCGGTGGACAATCCGGCCGCGTTGCAGCCGTTCACGGATCTGATCGCCGACGAGCTGAACGTCAAGGCCGTCGAGCTCACCGACGACGTGCCGGCCTTCGGGCGCTTCGAGTTGACCGTCAACGCCCGCGCCGCCGGGCCGCGGCTGGGCAAGGCCGTGCAGGACGCCATCAAGGCGGTCAAAGCCGGTCAGGGCGTGCTCAATCCGGATGGCACATTGACCGCCGGGGACGCGGTCCTGACACCGGAGGAGTACAGCTCCCGGTTGGTCGCGGCCGATCCCGAATGGACCGCGGCGCTGCCCGGCGGGGCGGGGCTGGTCGTGCTGGACGGCACCGTCACCGAGGAACTGGAGGCCGAGGGCTGGGCCAAGGACCGCATCCGGGAACTGCAGGATCTGCGCAAGTCGAGCGGCCTGGACGTCAGTGACCGGATCCGGGTGGTCATGTCGGTGCCTGCCGCGCGGGCCGACTGGGCGGCTGCGCACACCGATCTGATCGCCGGGGAGATTCTGGCCACCAGCTTCGACTTCGGTGAGCCAGACGGGGCGGTGGAGATCGGCGACGGCGTGCGGGTCGCGATCGCCAAGGCCTAGGTGTCGTCCTGGCCGAGGCCAAGTACCGGCTCGATTCACACGGGTAGCCCGATCGAGTTCAGCGTCTCGCGAACGACCGTCACCACGGCGAGGACGGGGGCGACGACGAGCACTCCGAAGAACAGGGTGCCGATGAAGATGATCGGCGAGAGCGGCGATAAGTCAACGCCGAACGGGAACGCGACCGGGATGGTGAGCGCGGCACCGGACCGGCTGTCGATCACCGCGCCGAGCCCGAGATGGGTACGGCTGACGAAGAAGTCGTTGCCCCGGACCACTGGCGTCGTGCTCACCGGTTGTCCGCTGACCACCGTCGTGCCGCCGACCTGACGACCGGCGACCGTATCGACGACGGCGACTCGGGTGGACGTCTTGTGACTGGTGGGGTTGTCGTAGTAGGTGGTGAGGACGGCGCGTGAACCGCCGGCGATGACCGGAGATCCGAACGGCATGCCGCGCACGACGACCGGGTCGCCGACCACGGTGCCGGTCGCGGTGTCCACCACTCGGACCCGGGTCGTGAACCCGCCTTGGACGTAGCCTCCGCCGATCGGTTCGTAACCGTACTCGGTGGTGGTGAGAAGGACTCGGGAGCCGTCACCGGTCAGGAATTGTGCCGGCGACGAGCCGGCATCGCCGAGGACCGTGAGTGCGGGGCCGACCGGGTCGCCGGTCGCGCTGGCGGTCACCGTCAGCGTGGTGTTCTGGCGGTTTTCCGCGTCGGTGAACACCGTGGTGCTCAGCCGGCGGGTGCCGTCGGAGCTCACCGAGGAGGGCGGGCTGTACGCGGCGGCGGCAGCCGACCGAAGGGCGTGCCCCGACGACGGCCGGGGTTTCCTCGAGGCGACGGTGTTGGGGCGCTGCGGTGCGCGGGCCGATTTGGCCGTGCCGGAGGAGGCGCTGTGTGTCGAGGGCGAGGATGCATCGGCCGACGCGGTCGGCGCGCTCAGCCAGACCGCCGCGCCAACCCCCAGTGCTACCGCCAACCCGCCGCCATACCCGACGACATGCCCTGTGCTCATAGGT
>JAEZIA010000102.1 GCA_023416315.1 Actinomycetes bacterium | reverse complement strand
GATCTGTAGACCCTTTCGAAGACCTGGAACAGACATCCCTATGTCCGGCGCTCATTCAATCACGGTTGAGCCGGTTGGGACGGCAGCCAACCCCGCGCGTCGGCTGACTAAGCTTGCCGATCATGGCCGTTAGACCAATCGTGATCCTGGGCGATCCCGTTCTGCACACACCGACTCAACCCGTGCCGGTCAGCGACGACGGCTCACTGCCCGACGACCTGGCCGATCTGATCCAGGACATGTACGACACGATGGACGCGGCCAACGGAGTCGGGCTGGCCGCCAACCAGATCGGCGTGAACAAGCGGCTGTTCGTCTACGACTGCGCCGACGAGCGTGGCAAGACCACCCGCCGCCGCGGCGTTGTCATCAACCCGGTGCTGGAGACCTCGGAGATCCCCGAGACGATGCCTGACCCGGATAACGACGACGAGGGCTGCCTGTCGGTGCCCGGCGAGTCGTTTCCGCGTGGCCGGGCGAAGTGGGCCCGGGTGACCGGCCTGGACGCCGACGGCAATTCAGTCACCCTGGAAGGGCACGACCTCTTCGCCCGGATGCTGCAGCACGAAACCGGACATCTCGACGGGTTCCTGTATGTCGACCATCTGATCGGCAGGCACGCCCGCGCGGCCAAGCGGGCGGTGAAGGCGAACGGCTGGGGCGTGCCCGGCCTGTCATGGACGCCCGGCGAGGTGGCCGACCCGTTCGGTCACTGAAACCGTGACGAGCCTCCCGCCCATCGGCAGCCGGGTGAGCCTCCGCTACCGCCTGCCTGCGGGCACGACGCCGCCGCTGACCGACGTGATCGGCGAGGTGCAGGCGGTGGAGCCGGTGATCGTGCTGCGGACCAAGTCCGACGGGTTGGTCGAGGTGGCCCCCGCCGACGTCGTCACGGTGCGTGAACTCAGTGCTGTTCCGGTGCGAGCCTCCGAGATCCGCGCGCTCGAACACGCGGCCGCGCTGGCCTGGCCGGGAACCGAGCAGAGCTGGCACGACGGCTGGCTGCTGCGGGCCGCCGGCGGCTATACCAGCAGAGCCAACTCGGCTGTGCCGTTGGACTTCTCGGCCACCATCGCCGCCGTGGCGGGGATCGTCGACTGGTACGCCCAGCGGGATCTGGCGCCCTGGTTGGCGCTGCCCGAGCGGCTGCTGCCGGTCCGGGCAGAGGGCATCAAGCACACCCGGGTCATGGTGACCGACATGGCGGCTGCCGATCCGGAGCCGTCGGTGGCCTTTCTCGAGCGTCCCGACCCGGCGTGGCTGGCCTGCTACGAGCGTGACGTGCCCGCCGAGGTGTTGGCATCGGTGGTCGACGGGGAGCTGACGTTCGCCTCGGTGGGTGACGCCGCGGTGGGTCGCGGCGCAGTGACTCAAGCCCCGGACGGCACCCGCTGGCTGGGCATCTCGGCGGTGCGGGTCAGTGCCGAGCACCGCAGGCGCGGGTATGCCCGCCGGCTGTGCCGGGCCCTGCTCGGCTGGGGCGCGCAGTGTGGCGCGAGCCGGGCCTACGTGCAGGTGCTCGACGACAACACCGGCGCGATCCGGCTCTATCACTCGCTGGGCTTCCGGCTGCATCACCACCACCGCTACGTCGATGCCCGCTCGTTGGCCCCCCGTACGCTGTAGGCCATGTCCGCCGACGTCTTGCGCCTGGCCACCTGGAATGTGAATTCGATTCGCGCCAGGGTGGACCGGGTCACCGATTGGCTGCGGCGCGGCGACGTCGATGTGCTGGCCATGCAGGAAACCAAGTGCTCCGATGACCAGTTCCCCACGATGCCGTTCCTGGAGGCCGGCTACGAGGTGGTGCACTGCGGCTACAACCAGTGGAACGGGGTGGCGATCGCTTCCCGCGTCGGCTTCGACGACGTCGAGGTCGGCTTCGAGGGTCAGCCCTCGTGGGGCAAGGACGACGACGCGAAGGCCGAGGCCCGTGCGCTGGCCGCCACCTGCGCCGGGGTGCGGGTGTGGAGCCTGTACGTGCCCAACGGCCGCACCCTGGCCGACCCCCACTATCAGTACAAGCTGGAATGGCTTGCCGCACTGCGTAATACGGCTGAATCGTGGTTGCAGCGCGAACCTGAGGCGCCGATCGCGCTGGTTGGTGACTGGAACATCGCGCCGACCGACGAAGACGTCTGGGACATCGCGGTGTTCGACGGCGCCACACACGTGTCGGAGCCGGAGCGCACGGCGTTCAACGCGATCGTCGATACCAAGTTCACCGACGTGGTGCGCCCCTTCACCCCCGGTCCCGGCGTGTACACCTACTGGGACTACACCCAGCTGGCCTTCCAGAAACGACGCGGTATGCGCATCGACTTCATCCTCGGCTCACCGGCTTTGGCGGCGCGGGTGACGCACGCCGAGATCGTCAAGGACGAACGCCGGCCGGGCAAGAAGGGTGATCCCTCGCCCAGCGACCACGCGCCGGTGCTGGTCGACCTCCAGCGTTAGACGCTCGCGGGCTCGCTGACCTTCACCAGCATCTTGCCGATGTTGGCACCGGTGAACAGCCCGTTGAGCGCGTCGACGCAGGATTCCAGTCCGTCGAAGACGGTCTGGCGGTGCACCAGCTTGCCCTCGGATTCCCACCGGCGCAGGTCGGCGAAGGCCTCGTCGAAGCGCCCCCACATGTCGAGGGCGTTGAACCCTTGCATCGAGGCGGTTTTGGCCAGCAGGTTGACGTAGTTGGCCGGCCCAGGATGGTCACCGGTCAGGTAGCTGGAGATCACCCCGCACAGCACCACCCGGGCCTTGGGCGCCAGCCGGCCCAGCACCGCGTTCAGGATCGGCCCACCGACGTTGTCGAAGTACACGTCAACCCCCTTGGGGCAGTGCTGTTTCAGCGCGGCGGGGACGTCGTCGTTCTTGTAGTCGATGCAGGCGTCGAACCCGAACTCCTCGACCACCGCCCGGCATTTGTCCGGCCCGCCCGCGATGCCGACCACCCGGGCCCCGGCGATCTTCGCGATCTGCCCGGCGACCGAGCCGGTGGCACCGGCCGCGGCCGACACCACCACGGTCTCCCCATCCTTGGGGCGGCCGATATCGGTCATGCCGAAGTAGGCGGTGGCGCCGGTCGGGCCGTACACGCTCATGATCGCCAGCTGGTCGGTTTCGCCGGGGATGGGTGTGCTGAAGATGTCGTCGCGAATGATCACGTAATCCTGGAAGCCGGTCAGCGTGGTGACGATGTCGCCCTTCGCGAACGCCTCGCACCGCGACTCGACGACCTCACCGATTCCGGCCGCACGGATCACCTCGCCGAGTTGAACCGGCGGCAGGTAACTCGGTTGGTCGTCGAGCCAGGTGCGCACGGCGGCGTCTAAGCCCACGTACGTCGTGCGCAACAGCGCCTCGCCGTCGGCGATCTCGGGTGCGGCCGTCGTGACCAATTCGGTGTCGGCGGGCTGCACCAGACCGGAGGGGCGGCGGCGAAGCAGGACTTGGCGGTTCGTCAGCGCGGGCACGGTCAGTGAAGCTACCGAAGGCGGCAGCGCTTTGGTGCCCACTTGGGACAGTCCGCTCGGGTCCATCGTCCGCTCGGCGGTCCCCCGCCTTCGTGGCGGGCAGGTAAACATTGCGTGATTCCGGTGGCGCCCGCCCGCACCCGGACCGACGATCGTGTTCGATGACATCGTTCGTGTCGGTCTATGTCGATTGGGCGGCCACCATCGAGCAGGTGCGTGCCGCCGTCACCACGCTGGCCCTGCCCGACGGGGTGCAGCGCGTCGCCGTCGTCGAGGCCGGCGATACCCTCGGCTGCCGCATCGCCGTCGACTTGACCGGTGATTTCGACGAACTGCGCGACGGCACCGACATCGCCCGGAGCTACGCCGCAGCGCTCGCCGACGTCCTCGATGTGCCGGCGTTCGCGCTGCGCGACCTCATTCTGGTCGGCAGGCCCGATACGTGATCTGGGCGGCTATTCGCTCGCCGACTCCTGCGCCTCGGGATCGGTCGCGTAGCGGCCCGGGCTGAACATCGACGCGAGCGCGCCGATCACCATCATCACCGCGGCTGCGCCGAACACCACCACCAGACCGGAATGGAACGGCTCGGTGATCAGGGTCGGGAAGAACGTCTGCCCGGTCAGCACCTCGCTGTTGACGCCCGGCTGGTTCAAGGCGTTGTACGGCGCCAGAAGCTCGCCGATCGGGTTGTATCCCAGGAACGCCGCGAACAGGCTGCCAACCGGCGGCAGATTGGCCACGTCGTGGGCGACAGTCGGCGAAACCCCTTGCGCCTGAAGTCCTTCGCTCATCGCGGCGGGCAGCGTGTTGGCCAACCCGACAATCATCAGCGAGAAGAAGATCCCGATGGACAGCGAGTTACCCGCGTTGAAGAACGTCGCACGCACACCTGAGGCGGCACCGCGCTGTGCGGCAGGCACACTGGACATGATGGCCGCGGTATTCGGTGCCGTGAAGATGCCGCCCCCGAGGCCGTTGAGGAACACCAGCACCGCGAAGATCCAGTAGTCGAAGTTGACCGGGATCAGCAGCAGCGCAACAAAAGTAACCGCCATCAACACCATGCCGCCGACGGTGAACGGCCGGGCGCCGAACCGGTCGGCCAAGGATCCGGCGATCGGTGCGGCGGCCAGGAACCCGAACGTCGCGGGCAGGAGATAAATACCGGCCCACAGCGGCGTGGACTCGAAGCTGTAGCCGTGCAACGGAAGCCAGATGCCCTGCAGCCAGATAATCAACATGAACTGAAGGCCGCCGCGGCCCACCGAGGACATCAGCCCGGCCAGGTTCCCCATGCCGAAGGCCGCCGACTGGAACAGCCGAATGTCGACCATCGGTTGGGCCACCCGCAGTTCGATGAAGCAGAACGCCACCAACAGCAGCAGACCGCCGATGATCGAGCCCAGCACCATCGGGTTGGTCCAGCCGGTCGTCGAATTGCCGTAGGGCTGAATGCCGTAGGTGATTCCGATGAGCAAAACGGTGAGGCCGACGCCGAAGGTGACGGTGCCCGCCCAGTCGACCCGGCCCGGGTTGCGCACGCCGAGCTCTTTGAGCGAGCGCACGCTCCAGAGGGTGCCGAGGACACCGATCGGCACGCCCACCCAGAAGATCGCCTGCCAGTGGATCTCGGAGAGCACACCGCCGATCAGCAAGCCCAGGAACGAGCCCGCGACCGCGGCCACCATGTTGACGCCCAGCGCCATGCCGCGCTGGTTGGCCGGGAAGGCGTCGGTGAGGATGGCCGACGACGACGACATCAGCATCGCGCCGCCGATGCCCTGGATCACCCGCCAGGCGATCAGCCAGATCGCGCCTCCGTCGAGATGGAACGGGTCGAACGACAGCGCGATCGCCGCGAGCGTGAACACGACGAAGCCGATGTTGTAGATCCGGACCCGGCCGAACATGTCGCCGAGGCGGCCGAATGGCACCACCAGCACGGCAGTCACCACCAGGTAGCCCATCAGCATCCACAGCAGGTAGCCCACGTTGCCGGAGGCCAGTGGGTTGAGGCCGATGCCGCGGAAGATGGCGGGTAGGGAGATCAGGACGATCGAGGCGTTGATCGCGGCCAGCAGGATGCCCAGCGTGGTGTTGGACAGCACCACCCACTTGTAATGCGGGTGGTCCTGGTCCATCCGGCGGCGGCGCCGGTCGGTCTCGGCCAGGGCCGGGTCAAGCTCGGTCGTCACGGGCAGATCTCGTTTCATATGCAAACGTCAAGCACAACGCACAAAAGCGGAAAACAATGAAGCATATGTTAGCTATACAAATCATTTAGAGCCAATCCGCGGTCGAGTTTCACTTTTCGCAGCGAAAGCTCGAGTAGACCGCTGCAGAACGTGAAACTCGCCTGTCCAGCGGCCGAACGGTGTCGGTGCCCGATGACATCCTCCCGTCATGGCCAAGCGGGAGGTGTTCCTCGGTCGCGAGGCGCTGGCGGATGGTCGGCTCACCAGGAGTGAGCTGGCCCGCTGGTACCAGCCGTTGTTTCGTGGCGTGTACATCCCGAAGGACTCGACCGTCACGTTGTGGGACCGGGCGAAGGCGGCGTGGTTGGCGACGGGCCGTCAAGCGGTGGTCACCGGCGTGGCGGCGTCCGGGTTATATGGCGCGAATTGGGTCGACCCGGACACCACCATCGAGCTGATATCGCCGCGGCATGCGCGGCCGCAACCAGGCTTGGTTATCCGCCAGGAGTCGATCGCACCCGACGAGGTCACCACTGTCTCCGGCATCCCCGTCGTCGTGCGCGGCCGTGCGGCATTCGACCTGGGCCGGCATCTGCGGCGCAGTGAAGCTGTCGCCCGACTGGATGCCCTCATGCGAAACCAGGTGTTCTCGACCGAGGACGTGCTCATTCTCACCAAGCGGTATCCCGGAGTGCGAGGACTGAAGCGCTTGACCGAAGCGCTGCCCCTCGTCGACGGCGGAGCGGCCTCGCCGCAAGAGACGCGGCTGCGGCTGCTGTACATCGACGCCGGCCTGCCACGTCCCACAACTCAGGTCCCGGTGCGCAACGGCTGGGAGGCGGTGCGAATCCTCGACCTGGGCTGGGAGAAGTTTCGTGTCGGCTCGGAGTACGACGGGGATGTGCACCGCACGAATCGTCGCGCCTACGTGAGGGATTTGCGCCTGCGTCCGAAGATGGAAGGTCTCGGTTGGGCGGTCGATCACGTCATCAAGGAGGACCGCGACGACGAGATCATCGCGCGGGCTCGGCGACTACTTGTCTCGCGTGGGTGGCGGCCCTGACCATTACCGAATTTCACCTTTTGCAGCGAAAGCTCGAGTAGACCGCTGCAGAACGTGAAACTCACGCTCGGCTCCGCACAGCGACATGGGCTACTGTTGGCCGCGGAATACCAACCACACGGGAGCGCACCGAGTGCGCTGAGAGGACGGCTGTCGGCCGTCGACCGTCGAACCTGTCCGGGTAATGCCGGCGTAGGGAGTGAAAATGACCGATCTCTTTGTCGACCCCACCGTCACCACCGGCCCGATCGCCGGCAGCTCGAAGGTCTACCGCGAACTCGACGACGGCGCGCGGGTGCCGTTTCGCCGGGTCAATCTGACCGACGGCGACCATCTGGACCTGTACGACACCTCGGGGCCGTACACCGACGCCGCCGCGACGATCGACCTGCACACCGGGCTGCCCGCCCGACCGGGGGTGGTGACCGACCGCGGCACCCAGCTACAGCGGGCCCGTGCCGGTGAGATCACCGCGGAGATGGCGTTCATCGCCGCACGCGAGGGCGTCGCGGCCGAACTCGTGCGCGCCGAGGTGGCCCGCGGCCGAGCGGTGATCCCCGCCAACCATCGCCACCCGGAGAGCGAGCCGATGATCATCGGCAAGGCCTTCGCCGTGAAAGTCAATGCCAATATCGGCAATTCGGCGGTCACCTCGTCGATCGGCGAGGAGGTCGACAAGATGGTGTGGGCGATCCGGTGGGGTGCCGACACGATCATGGACCTGTCGACCGGCGCCGACATCCACACCACCCGCGAATGGATCCTGCGCAATTCCCCGGTCCCGGTAGGCACCGTGCCGATGTACCAGGCGCTGGAGAAGGTCAATGGCGACCCGACCCGGTTGACGTGGGAGATCTACCGCGACACCGTGATCGAGCAGTGCGAACAGGGCGTGGACTACATGACGGTGCATGCCGGTGTGCTGCTGCGGCACATCCCGCTGACCGTCAACCGGGTCACCGGAATCGTCAGCCGCGGCGGTTCGATCATGGCGGCCTGGTGCCTGGCCCATCACCGAGAGTCATTCCTGTACACCAACTTCGACGAGCTGTGTGCAATCCTCGCCCGCTACGACGTGACGTTCTCCCTCGGCGACGGGCTGCGGCCGGGTTCGATCGCCGACGCCAACGACGCGGCGCAGTTCGCCGAACTGGCCACCCTTGGCGAGCTGACCAAGGTCGCGAAAGCGGCTGGTGTGCAGGTGATGATCGAAGGTCCGGGCCATGTGCCGATGCACAAGATCGTGGAGAACGTCCGCCTCGAGGAGGAACTGTGCGACGAGGCACCGTTCTACACCCTCGGCCCGCTGGCCACCGACATCGCACCCGGCTATGACCACATCACGTCGGCGATCGGCGCGGCGATCATCGCCCAGGCCGGCACCGCGATGCTGTGCTACGTCACGCCCAAGGAGCACCTCGGCCTGCCCAACCGCAAGGACGTCAAGGACGGGGTGATTGCCTACAAGATCGCCGCCCATGCCGCCGATCTGGCCAAGGGGCACCCGCGGGCGCAGGAGCGCGACGACGCGCTGTCGCGCGCCCGATTCGACTTCCGCTGGCACGACCAGTTCGCGCTTTCGCTGGATCCCGACACCGCGCGCGAGTTCCACGATGAAACGCTGCCCGCCGAACCTGCCAAGACCGCGCATTTCTGCTCGATGTGCGGGCCGAAGTTCTGCTCGATGCGCATTACGCAGGACATTCGCGACGCGATGGCCACCAAATCCGAGGAGTTCGCCGCACACGGCAACCGCGTGTACATCCCTCTGGAAAACTCGTCGTCGTGAAATACCTGCCGTTGACCCCACCGGGCCAGACGCCGCTTCGAGTGATGACCATCGCCGGCTCGGATTCCGGCGGTGGCGCGGGCATCCAGGCCGACATGCGCACCTTCGCCATGCTCGGCGTGCACTCGCTGGTCGCCGTCACCGCCGTGACGGTGCAGAACTCGTTGGGCGTCAAGGCCTTCCACGAGATCCCCACCGAGGTCATTAGAGGCCAGATCGAGGCGGTGGTGGGCGACATCGGGGTGCAGGCCGCCAAGACCGGCATGCTGGCGTCGTCGCAGATCATCGAAACGGTGGCAGGCACCTGGCGTGACCTCGGTCTGGCGGGGACGACACCGTTCGTGGTCGACCCGGTGTGCGCATCCATGCACGGCGATCCGCTGCTGCACCCGTCGGCGCTGGACACGTTGCGCAACGAGCTGTTCCCACTGGCCAGCCTGGTCACCCCGAACCTCGACGAGGTGCGGCTGCTGGTCGGCATCGACGTGGTCGACGAGCAGACCCAGCGTGACGCCGCCAAGGCACTGCACGGCCTGGGCCCGCAGTGGGCACTGGTGAAGGGCGGCCATCTGCGAGGGTCGTCGCACAGTCCCGACCTGCTCTTCGACGGCACCGACTTCCACGAGTTCGACGCGCCCCGGGTGGACACCGGCCACGATCACGGTGCCGGCGACACGCTGGGCGCGGCGACGGCTTGCGCACTGGCCCATGGCTATTCGATGCCTGATGCGGTGGCTTTCGGTAAGGCCTGGGTCACCGAAGGTCTGCGCGCGGCCTATCCGCTCGGCGGTGGGCATGGACCGGTGTCGGCGCTGTGGCGGCTGCGGGCAGATGCCTGAACTCTCCGAGATCGCCGGCGTCACCCACGAACCCCACGGCACACCGGCCGGCGTGGTGATGCTGACCCACGGCGCCGGAGGCAGCCGGGAGTCCCCGCTGCTGATCCGGATCTGCGACGAATGGGCGTCGCGCGGCTGGCTGGCGGTGCGCTACAACCTGCCCTACCGGCGACGGCGCCCGAAGGGCCCGCCGTCGGGGTCGGCGGGCGGCGACCGCGACGGCATCGTCGATGCGCTCACGCTGGCCCGTTCGCTGGCCGACGGCCCGGTTGTCGCCGGCGGGCACTCGTACGGCGGCAGACAGACCTCGATGGTCGTCGTCGAGAATCCCGACCTGGTCGACCTGCTGACCCCGTTCTCCTATCCCCTGCATCCGCCGGGCAAGCCCGACCGGTTGCGCACCGAGCACTTCCCCGGCATCACCGTGCCCACGGTGTTCACCCACGGGACCGCCGATCCGTTCGGCACCCTCGACGAACTTCGCGAAGCGGTCACACTGATCCCCTCGCCGGTCCGGATCGTCGAAGTCACCGGGGCCCGCCACGACCTCGGTTCCAAGAAGCTCGACGTCCCGGCGCTGGCGGTGGACGCGGCCCTGGCAGCGCTGACCTAGGTCCCGGCGGATGAGGCCCAACGGACGTATCTTACTCGTGAGTAAGATACGGTAGTCTGTTTCCCATGGCTACGCAGTTCGACGCGATCATCGTCGGCGCCGGTTTCGCCGGCATCGGCGCGGCGATCCAACTCAAACGCCTCGGGTTCGAGAACTTCGTCCTGCTGGACCGCGAGGACGACCTCGGCGGCACCTGGTACGTCAACCACTACCCCGGGCTGACCGTCGACGTCCCCACCACCACGTACTCCTATTTCTTCGAGCCGAATCCGAACTGGGACCGGCTGTATTCGACCGGCGCGCAGATCAAGCAGTACGCCGATGACGTCGCCGACAAGTACGACGTCCGCCGCCACATCCGGTTCAACACGACCGTCGAGAGCGCTCGCTGGGATGAGGAAGCCACGCTGTGGCGGGTCACGCTGGCCGACGGCGACACCCTCGCGGCGCGTTACCTGTTCACCGCGACCGGGTTCCTGTCCCAGCCGTTCACCCCGGAGATACCGGGCATCCACAGCTTCGAGGGCAAGGTCGTCCACACCGCCGACTGGGACGACAGCTACGACCCGTCCGGCCGGCGGATCGGCATCATCGGCACCGGCGCCACCGCCGTCCAGCTCATCCCCGAGTTGGCCCGCGACGCCGCCGACCTCACCGTGTATCAGCGCACCGCGATCTACGTCGTGCCGAAGATCGACATCCGGTTCTCCGCGTGGGCCAAGCGGCTGTTCGCCCGGGTGCCGCTGACCCAGCGCGTGATCCGCGCGATCACCGACTTCATCTATGAGGTGCTGATCGACTGGGGCGTGCTGCACTACCGGCGCTTGCCGTTGGGCCGTCGCGCCGCGGCCGAACTGTCGAAGTTGTGGCGCTTCATCGTGATCCGCGACAAAGAACTGCGCCGCAAGCTGACGCCCGACTACGAGTTCGGTTGCAAGCGGCCGACCTTCTCGAACAAGTTCTACCAGGCATTCACCAAACCGAACGTGCATCTGCAGGCCAGCGGTATCGACCACATCGAGGCCGACGGCATCGTGGCCAAGGACGGCACCAAGGCCACGATCGACACGCTGGTGCTGGCCACCGGATACGACCTGTGGGAAGCGAACTTCCCGGCCATCGAGATCATCGGCCGCGAGGGCCGCAACCTCGGAAAGTGGTGGCGGGAGACCCGATTCCAGGCCTACCAGGGTGTCTCGGTGCCCTACTTCCCCAACTTCCTGAGCCTGGCCAGCCCGTTCGCCTTCCTCGGCTTGAACTTCTTCAACTCGATGGAATATCAGATGCGGCACATGGACCGGCTCTTCGGCGAGCTGAAGAGCCGTGGCGCAACCACATTCGAGATCACCGAGGACGCCAACGCCCGCTATCTCGACCAGATGACGGAGTTGCTCGGGGACACGTTGTTCAACCAGGGCAACTGCGCATCGGCGCGGTCGTACTATTTCAATCCGAGTGGCGAGGCGACCCTGCTGCGCCCGATGACCACACACGATGCGGTACGCGAGGCCTCGAACTATCCGGTGTCGGACTACCACATCAGTTGACGCTGAGAGGATGTCGATGTCTGCAGAGCCGTTGATCAAGGCGACGGGGGTGGTGGTGGCCGCCACCGGGCTGTCGCATTTCGTGCGCCCCGAGTTGTTCGAATCCGCTACCAAGTCGGCGTTTCCGGACAACACGCTGCAGCACACCTACATCGACGGCGGCATCGAGACCGCGATCGGGCTGGCCCTGATCGCGCCCAAGACCCGCAAACTCGCACTGGCCGGACTGCTGGCGTACGGCGCGTACCTGGGTGCGAATATCGTCCGCAACCGCTGACGCATCAAGATCACAACTTCGACAAGATTGACGACGTCGTCATATTTTCGGTTTACATTGATCGGGCACGGCGACGCGTACGTCGTTGGTTTGTGAGGATGCCACGCGAGATGGGTCGGGGGACCGTGCCGGACCGGCCTGGGCGTGGGCAACCGTGCCCAAGCCGGTCCGCATTCATCTTCGGCGCCTAGTATCCCGCCGGTGAGCAGCCTGCAGCGACGCCTCGGCACCACCGACGCGGTGATCATCGGGCTGGGCTCGATGGTCGGCGCCGGCATCTTCGTCGCGCTGGCTCCCGCGGCGGCCGCCGCCGGGTCGTGGCTGCTGGTCGGCTTGGCTGTCGCCGCCGTCGTCGCCTACTGCAACGCCACCTCCTCGGCGCGCCTGGCCGCCCGCTACCCGCAGTCCGGCGGCACCTACGTCTACGGCCGGGAACGGCTCGGCGAGTTCTGGGGCTATCTGGCCGGCTGGAGCTTCGTGGTCGGCAAGACCGCCTCGTGTGCGGCGATGGCGCTGACCGTCGGCTTCTACGTCTGGCCGGCCTACGCCCACGCGGTGGCGGTGGCCGCGGTGGTGGCGCTGACCGCCGTCAACTACCGCGGCATCCAAAAGTCCGCACTACTGACGCGGGTGATCGTCGCCGTCGTGCTGGCGGTGCTGGCCGCCGTGGTGGTGATCGTGGCGGCCTCGGGACACGCCGACGCCGAGCAGTTACGCCTCGGCGACGGCACCGTCCTCGGTGTGCTCCAGGCCGCCGGGCTGTTGTTCTTCGCCTTCGCCGGTTATGCGCGGATCGCCACCCTCGGCGAGGAGGTGCGCGATCCGGCCCGCACGATTCCGCGGGCCATCCCGCTTGCCCTCGGCCTTGCCCTCGTCGTCTACGCGGCGGTCGCCGTCACCGTGCTCACGGTACTCGGTCCCGACCGATTGGCAACGGCCGCAGCACCATTGGCCGATGCGGTGCGCGCCGCCGGGGTCGGTGGTTTCGAACCGGTGGTGCGCATCGGGGCGGCGGTCGCGGCGCTGGGCTCGCTGCTTTCCTTGATCCTCGGGGTGTCGCGGACGACGCTGGCGATGGCCCGCGATCACCACCTACCTGCCGCGCTGGCCGCCGTGCACCCCCGTTTCGGGGTGCCGCACCGTGCCGAGGTGGCCGTCGGTGTGGTGGTCGCGATTCTGGCGGCGGTGGCCGATGTGCGTGGCGTGATCGGCTTTTCGTCGTTCGCGGTGTTGGTCTACTACGCGGTCGCCAATGCCTCGGCATGGACGCTGGGTGGGCGATTCATACCGGTGATCGGCCTGATCGGTTGTGTGGTTCTCGCGGTCGCGCTGCCAGGTCAGGCGGTCGCGGCCGGCGCGGCGATTCTGCTGCTCGGCGCCCTGATCTACGTCGTTCGCCGGTTACGGTAGGTCCGTGATTCCCATGACCTGGACGCCGGTGGCGCCCCGCGCGGACGAGAACTTCGTCGTCGCCCCGCACGAACGGCTCAGTTGGGCCCGCACCCTCGGCATCGGGGCACAGCACGTGGTGGCCATGTTCGGCGCCACGTTCCTGGTTCCGGTGCTGACCGGTTTCCCGCCCGCCACCACTTTGCTGTTCTCGGGCATCGGCACGCTGCTATTCCTGGTCATCACCGGGAACCGGTTGCCGAGTTACCTCGGCTCCAGCTTCGCCGTGATCGCACCGGTCACCGGCGCGGTGGCCGCGCACGGGGCCGGCAGCGCGCTGGGTGGGCTGATTGCCGTCGGTGTGCTGCTGATCGTCATCGGTGTGGTGGTGCACCTGGCGGGCACCCGGTGGCTCGACATCGCCCTGCCGCCGGTCGTCACCGGGGCCATCGTGGCGCTGATCGGTTTCAACCTGGCGCCGGCCGCGAAATCGAACTTCGAGAAGGGCCCGCTGGTCGGCATCGTCACGTTGGTGCTGCTGGTCGCGGCGCTGGCGTTCTTCCGCGGCATCATCGGCCGGCTCGCGATCTTTCTCGCCGTCGTCGCCGGGTACCTGCTGGCGCTGGCACTCGGTGAGGTGGATACCGCGGCGATCGCGGCGGCCGGCTGGATCGGGTTGCCGACGTTCCAGACGCCGACGCTGAATGTGGCCGTGCTGCCGATGTTTCTGCCCGCGGTGATCGCGCTGATCGCCGAGAACATCGGCCACGTGAAGTCGGTGGGCCAGATGACCGGGGTGGATACCGATCCGCTGACCGGACGCGCCCTGGCCGCCGACGGGGTGGCGACGGTGCTGGCCGGCGTCGGCGGCGGGTCGGCCACCACCACCTATGCCGAGAACATCGGGGTGATGGCGGCGACCCGGGTCTATTCGACGGCGGCGTACTGGGTGGCCGGCGTGACGGCGATCCTGTTGGCGTTGTGCCCCAAGGTCGGAGCGACGATCTCGGCGATCCCGCCGGGTGTGCTCGGCGGCGCGACGATCGTGTTGTACGGCCTGGTCGGCGTGCTGGGCGTGCGGATCTGGTTGACCAACCGGGTGGACTTCAGCCTGCCGATCAACCAGATGACCGCCGCGATCGCACTGATCATCGGGATCGCCGACTTCACCTGGAGCATCGGCAACCTCACGTTCACCGGTATCGCTCTCGGCTCGATCGCCGCGCTGGTCGTGTATCACGGCATGCGGGCGTTGGGCCTGGCCCGCGGCGCCCGGTCATTACCCGCGCACTCGCCGGATTAGGACACCGCGCCCGCGTGCCGGGTGCGGTCCTCCCGCATCGGAAGACCGTTGCGGCCCTCGATGTCCCGGGCGTACACGCCGACCGAGAACGCGACTCCCCCGCCGAGGATGCCCAGCGCGGTCGTGTCGATGTGTTCGATGGTGTCGGTGGCCTTGTGATAGTTGGGGTCGAAGGGCGCATCGGCGGTGCCACCCCACAGCTTCTGCTGATCGACCGTCTTGTTCTCCTCGGCGCCGGAGAACAGGCCACCGGAGGGCACCCCGGCCTTGGTGAACGCGTCGTAGTCTGACCGACCGTCAAACGAGGTGTCCTGCGCGGTCTTTCCCGCCGACTTCAGATAGCCGACCAGCGTCCGCTCGATGCCGGCCGAGCCCTCGGGCACCCGAGGCACCCGGTCACCCCGCCCCGGCGCCGTCGACTGGTCACCGTCGTAGGTGAAGTAGCCGGGATTCGGTGAGCCGATCATGTCGTAATTCAGATACAAGGCAATGTCTTTGAGTTGATCGACAGTCAGCGATTCGATGTATTTGTTCGATCCGATCGTGCCGAGCTCTTCAGCGCCCCAGAATGCAAACCGCACAGCGTTTTTCGCATCGGGGTCGGTTCCGAGTTGCACGGCGGTCTCCAACACCGCCGCCACGCCCGAGCCGTTGTCATTGATGCCCGGCCCCTCAGGAACGCTGTCCAGGTGGGCGCCGACCATCACCACGTCGCTGGTCGATCCGGTTTTCGTCTGCGCAATGACGTTGTGAGCGTTGACGTTTTGCGTATTCGCCTCGAGTTTGAGCATGGTGGGTCCCGGATTGGCACGGATGTGCGCGCCGTCGGCCTTCGTTACACCGACCACCGGGATCTTGACGTCGGTGTCTTCCCCCAGCGTCGCACCCATCACGGGTTCGTCGACGTTATTGGCGACCACCAGCGCGATCGCGCCGAGCTTGGCGGCGATGGCCTGCTTCTCGGAGAACGGGCAACTGCCGCGGTCCACCAGCACCACCGCGCCCTGGACCGGCAGCCCGTCGTAGTCGGCGGGTGCGCAGCCGGGGGTGTCCTCGACGGGGGCGGCGACCAGCGGTCCGCTGACACCCTGCGGGGGGGTGGCGAGGCTGAACTCCGCGGCGTGCGCGGTCACGGTGTCCGCACCGACCCGCAACTCGGCCTTCCCGGCGTGGAAGACCCTGGCTTGGAACTCCGGCGTTTGCACATCGAAGCCCTTGGAGCGCAGCACGCCCACCACGTAGTCGACGCTGGCATCGAAGCCGGGGGTGCCGACGGCCCTGGTGCCATTGTTCGCGTTGGCGATCTCCTGCAGCTTCTGCAGGTGCGCCATCATCGCGTCGGTGGTCACCTTCTGGCGCAGTTCGTCGGCGAACTGCGTGGCGGCCTTCTGCGGGGTGACCGGCTGGCCGGAGTCGGCGGGCCGGGCGCATCCCGCCGCGGCGATCACGGCGACCGCGAGCCCGATGCGGCCCGCGACGACCAGGTGTCTGTACTTCATCGCGCCCAGGTTAGACGCATCAGTCGGCTGGACGGTGCGGGTGCTCCGGAAACCTCGCCGCGATCAGCTCGGCCACCGCGCGCATGCCTGCGGCGTTGGGGTGAAACGGCTTGGGCCGCCACGGCAGCAACGAGCCGGCGCCGAGTGTCCACGGGTCGGCCGACCAGGCGTGGTGGTCGCGGCTGGCCTCGGCAGCTGCGACCACTTCGCAGCCGGTGGCGTCGGCGGCCTCGGCGGTCAGCTCGGCCAGCCGCTGCGCGACGCGACGACCCAGGTCCGCAGTGTCGTCCGGCAGCGGCGGGGCCGGTGTCCCCGGCGGCGGCAGCAGAGTCAGGTAGTCCACGAACATGATTCGGGCCCGCGGGCAGCGGTCGCGCAGCACCCGGCCGACGTCCCGCAGCGCGCCGCCGACCTGGTTCAACGCGGCGTCGCGGGCGACTGGGTCCAGCAGGTCGCGCAGCGCGGCCCCGAGCACGGGCAGAGTCCGCAGCACCGACGGGAGCGTCGCGGCGAACAGCAGCGGGACGTAGCCGACGTCGTTGCCGCCGATGGTGACGGTGACCAGTTCCTCGGTGCCGTCGATGGCGTCGATCTGGGGTGGCGCGCCGTGCTGGCGTTCGCGCAGCACATGCGCGGTGGTGGCGCCGGAATAGGTGACGTCGACCAGATCGAGTCCGAGGCGTTCGGCGGTCAGGTGCGGATAGTTGCGGGCCGAGCGACCCGCGGGCAGTGGCGACCCCGCTGCCCTGGGTTTGATTCCGGGGCCGGCCGCCATCGAGCTGCCGAGCGCGACATACCGGCTCACGCGTCCTGCCAGGCAACGGACGGGCTCGACGCCTGCGCCCAGAATCGCTTGGGGATCCGTCCGGCGTGGCGGGCCAGCAGACCCGCCGTCACCGCCGCCGCCATCGCGGCGGCCATCGCCGGCGGATCCGCGGCCCGGGTGACCGCGCTGGCCAACAGCACCGCATCACAACCCAATTCCATGGCCAGCGCGGCGTCGCTGGCGGTACCGATGCCGGCATCCAAGATCACCGGGACCCCGGCGGCCGCGACGATCATCTCGATGTTGTGCGGATTGGAGATGCCCAACCCGGTGCCGATCGGAGATCCCAGCGGCATCACCGCCGCGCAGCCGGTGTCCTCGAGCCGGCGGGCCAGCACCGGGTCGTCATTGGTGTAGGGCAGAACCACGAATCCGTCGTCGACCAATTGCTCTGCAGCGCGTACCAATTCGACCGCGTCGGGCAGCAGGGTTCGCTCGTCGGCAATCACCTCGAGCTTCACCCAGTCGGTGCCAAGCGCCTCGCGGGCCAACTGTGCGGTCAACACCGCTTCGGCCGCCCCTCGGCAGCCGGCGGTGTTCGGCAGTGGCGTGATCTCCAGCCGGGCAAGCAGATCCAGCACCCCGGTGCCGCCCTCGGCGTCGACGCGGCGCATCGCGACGGTGGTCAGTTCGGTACCCGAGGCCACCAGCGCCTCTTCCAGCACGGTCAGGTTCGGCGCGCCGCCGGTGCCCAGAATCAGCCGCGAGCCGAACGTGCGGCCCGCGATCGTGAGTTGCTCAACCACCCTGCACCGCCGTCACGACCTCGACCCGGGCCCCTGCGGGCACTGCGGAATCCCATTGCGAGCGTGGCAGAACCGACCAGTTCACGGCGACGGCGATACCGCGGTCGGGGAAGCCGAGGCGCTCCAGCAGCCCGGACACCGTGGTGTCGTCGGCGACCTCCAACTCCTCGTCGTTGACCATCACCTTCACGCGCGTGCTCCTATCAATTCCGCGGCGATACGCTCGGCTGTCCACGGCGCCAACAGAAATCCGGACCGGCCGTGCCCGGTGGCGACCAGGGTGCGTTCGTCGAGCCGTTCGACGATCGGCATGTTATCCGGGGTCATCGGTCGCAACCCGGCGGCGCACTCGGCCAGCTCATACTCGCCGAGCGCGGGCATCACCTCGCAGGCGTCGTCGAGAAGCTCACGGACCCCGGTCACTGCGGGCGCGGTGTCGCGGCCGTGTTCGTACTGGGTCGCGCCGACCACCACGCCGTCGGCGCGGGGTACCAGGTAGACGTGCCTGCCGTGCACCCGCGCGCGAACCACGCGTTGCGGCACCGGCATACAGCCGCGTCGCCAACGCAGCCGCAGCACCTCACCCTTGACCGGGCGGACCTGCAGCCCAGGCCACAACGCGGGAGCGTCGATGCCGTTGGCGATGACCACGGTGTCGGTGCCGTCGCGGGCGTCGTCGAGCCGCTCCACCGGCGCGGCCCACCGGACGCCGAGCTGTTCGCAGTGCGCTTCGAGAGCGGCCACCAGTTTGCGGTTGTCCACCGCCAGCTCGTCGGCGGCGATGAATCCGTGCCGAATACCTTGTGCCAGAAGCGGTTCAGTGTCGCGCGCGGTAGTTGTGATGCTGACGGGGTGACCTTGTGCCGACAACCAGTCGGCGACGGTCCGCAGATCGGCGGCGTCGGCACGGTCAACCCCGACCACCAGTGACTCGCGTGCGGTGACGACGTCGTCCGGCAGGCCGTCGAGGAAACCGCTGTGCCACAGGCGCAGCGACTCGAGACCGAGTTGCAGCAGCTTCTCCTCACCAGGCCAGCCCTCGCTGTGCGGGGTGAGCATGCCGCCCGCCACCCACGACGCCCCCCACAGAGGGGTCCGGTGCACGCGCACCGACAACCCGTCCAGCGCTGCGCGCCGTGCCACCGCGAGTCCGATGACGCCGCCCCCGATGACGGCCAGAGAATCCTTCGACATGTCCCTTTCGCTTCCTTCGCCGGCATGACCCGGATCAGGTGGTGACGGTCTGGAGAAATGCGCTCCACTCTCAGCCCAGCTCCCGGGGCTCCCGTGCCAACCCTCCACGCTAGCCGCTACGGTCGCGGTGTGCACGAACCTCACACCAGGCTGGCGACCGCACGGCTGTATCTGTGCACCGATGC
>JAEZIA010000167.1 GCA_023416315.1 Actinomycetes bacterium | reverse complement strand
GACAGCTTCTCGTAGAGGCGGAAGTAGTTCTGGATGGTCACCGAGGCCAGGGTCTGGTTCTCGGGCTGGATCTTGACGCCTTCCTTGGCCTCGATGGCCTGGTGCAGGCCCTCGGACAGGCGGCGGCCCTGCATCATCCGGCCGGTGAACTCGTCGATCAGCATCACCTCGCCCGAGCGGATGATGTAATCCTTATCCTTCTGATACAGCGTGTTGGCGCGCAGCGCCTGGTTGATGTGGTGCACCAGGGTGATGTTGGCCGCGTCGTAAAGCCCGGTCGTATCCGCGGCGAACAGGCCGCGCTGCTCCATGATCTCCTCGATCCGCTCGGAGCCTTCCTCGGTCAGCAGGGCCTGGCGCTGCTTCTCGTCGAGATCGTAGGTCGACTTGTCCTGGATCAGATCCTTGATGATCGCATCGATGGTCACATACAGGTCCGACCGGTCCTCGGTCGGCCCCGAGATGATCAGCGGGGTGCGCGCCTCGTCGATCAGGATGGAGTCGACCTCGTCGACGATGGCGAAGTGGTGCGGCCGCTGCACCATCTCGCGCCGGTCGTAGACCAGGTTGTCGCGCAGGTAGTCGAAGCCGAACTCGTTGTTGGTGCCGTAGGTGATGTCGGCGGCATAGGCCGCGCGGCGCTCGTCGGGGGTCAGACCCGAGAGGATCACGCCGACCTCGAGGCCGAGGAAGCGGTGCACCCGGCCCATCCACTCGCTGTCGCGTTTGGCCAGGTAGTCGTTCACGGTGACGACGTGCACGCCGTCCCCGGACAGCGCGTTGAGGTAGGCCGGAAGCACACAGGTCAGGGTCTTGCCCTCACCGGTCTTCATCTCCGCGACGTTGCCGAAGTGCAGCGCCGCACCGCCCATCACCTGGACATCGAAGTGGCGCTGCTGCAGCACCCGCCAGGCGGCTTCGCGCGCGACGGCGAAAGCCTCGGGAAGCAGTTCATCGAGGCCTTCGCCGTCCGCGACGCGCTTCTTGAACTCGTCGGTCTTGGCCCGCAGCTCGCCGTCCGACAACTTCTCTACGTCATCGGACAAGGTGTTGACGTAGTCAGCCACCCCCTTGAGGCGCTTGACCATGCGACCTTCACCAAGGCGCAGCAACTTCGACAGCACGTTTTCCCCTGAGCATGTTAGGAGGGCCTCCCGGTGGATGGGGAGGCGTAAGCGCCCTCCATCCTAGGTGACGAGCCGCTCGAGCCCGGGCAACGTCGATCAGCTCAGGCGGATCAACCCGTAGTCGTAGGCGTGCCGGCGATACACCACCGACGGCCGATCGGTCTCCTTGTCGTGGAACAAGAAGAAGTCGTGGCCGACCAACTCCATCTCGTAGAGGGCGTCGTCGACCGTCATCGGCGTGGCCGGGTGCTCCTTGGTGCGCACGATGCGGCCCGGTTCGTGATCGTCGACCACCGGCTCCTGGGCGGCGGGCTGTTCGGGCGTGAACGCCGCGGCCGCATCGGCAAGCGGCGTTACCGCGGTGGCCTCGTGCAGGGAGACCGGCGTCTTGTCGCCGTAGTGAACCTTGCGGCGGTCCTTGGTGCGGCGCAGCCGGTTCTCGAGTTTGTGGACGGCTGCCTCGAAGGCGCCGTAGAAACTGTCCGCGCAGGCCTCACCACGGACGACCGGCCCGCGGCCGCGCGCGGTGATCTCGACGTGCTGACAGTTCTTGCGTTGGCGACGGTTGCGTTCGTGCTCGAGCTCGACGTCGAAGCGGTAGATCGAGCGGTCGAAGCGCTCGAGGCGAGCGAGTTTCTGCGCAACATAGATGCGGTAGTGATCGGGGATCTCGACATTGCGGCCGCACACTTGCACTTCGGCGTTGGCGTCGGGCTCGACAACATCGTCCTCGTCGGCGAGTAATTGACCGGTGTTCACGGAATCGATTGACATGCTTGACAACTCGTTTCTGTTACGGGTTGCACGCACTCAGGCGTGCCGGCCTGTCTTAGGTAGCTGCGCCGACAGGATTGGCACGAGTTTCATCCGCCGGCGCCAGGGGTCGAGAAACCTCACCTCCTACCGTCACTCGGCGAAGCGGCGGGCCTGGTGAACGAGGCCGCCCCCGTGAAATGTTCACGGTGTGTTGGCCCCGACGGTAGTCGTAGTTCACAGGGGTGTGCCACCTTTTTGGCACACCTGTTTCCAGTTCTTTCGACCCCCGTTACACCGGCCGCACGCCGCCCTGGTCAGGCGTGCGCGAGAGTCAGCACAGCTGTCACATTCGCCCCGGATGCGGCGAGTACCCGTACCGCTTCGCGGGCGGTGGCGCCGGTCGTGACGATGTCGTCGACCAGCAAGACGTCGCCGCTGACGGCTTTGGTGATCTTGACGCGACCGGACAGGTTGCGCTCGCGGTCGGCGATCGTGAGGCCGACGGAGTCACGGACCATCGCCCTGGTCCTCAGCGCCGCCCGAACGCCGATCGCGGGGTGCTCCTGGGTGGCCGCCATCGCGACGCGGGTGACGGGGTCTCCGCCGCGGCGGCGGGCGGCCGAGGCCCGGGTCGGGGCCGGGACGATCGTGCACGGGGTCTCGAGGATTCCCCAGGTTGCGAGTTGGTGGATGCCCAGCGCCAACGCGCGGGCAAACGGGGCGACTAGGTCGCGGCGGCCGTGCTCCTTGAACGCGACGATGGCCTGCCGGCGCGGGCCGGCGTAGCGGCCGAGGGAGAAGCCGGGCACGCCCGGGTCGATGCGCGGGGTGACGAGGTGCGGCTCGTCGGTGTGAACGTTCAGTGTCGCGGCGCAGGTGTCACACCACCTGGTCGACGGCGCGCCGCAGCCTCCGCATTCGAGCGGGAGGATCAGGTCGAGCATGGGTTGAGTGTGGCGTGGTGGCGTGACACGGCTAGAGTTCTTTCCACAGGAGCGGCTGATCGGGCGCCGGGTCTTCGGACCGTTTCGGCACGCATTTTTTGTCGGACCCGACTGACATCATGGAGTCATGTCGTCGACCACCTCGCTCACCTCGAAGGAGCGTCTCGAGGTGCTGTTCGCGGAACTGGCAGAGCTGGCCGGTCAGCGCAACGCGATCGACGGACGCATCGTGGAACTCGTCGCCGAGATCGACCACGACGGAATCTGGGGCAACACCGGAGCCCGCTCCATTCCGGCCCTGGTGGCCTGGAAACTGGGGATCTCCCCCACTAACGCTGAAATCATTTCCGCTGTCGCGCATCGACTTCGGGACTTTCCCTGCTGCGTGGCGGCGTTGCGTGAGGGCCAGCTGTCGGTGGATCAGGTCGGCGTCATCGCCGAACGAGCCGCCGAAGGCTCCGATGCACACTATGCGCAGCTGGCCTCCGTTGCGACGGTCAGCCAGTTGCGCAAAGCGATCAAACTCGAACCCCGGCCGCCCAAACCTGGCCCACAACCCGACCCGCCGCGTTCGGTACGCAAAACCGTTGGCGACGAGTCCACCACCTGGCGCATCACCGTGCCCAACGTCGAAGCAGCCACCGTCGACGCCGCATTGCAGTCCCATCATGATGCTCTGATCGCCGACTGGAAACGAGATCACGACGCCGAGTCTGCCGACAATGCGCCGCCGCTGCCGAACACCACCGACGCATTCATGAGCTTGGTCGAGGCGGGTTGGGACGCCGACGTGGCCCGCCGCCCGCACGGAGCGCGCACCACGGTGGTGGTGCACCTGGACGTCGAAAAGCGAACCGGGGAACTGCATCTGGGACCACTCCTCACCGAGGGCGACCGCCAGTACCTGACGTGCGACGCGACCTGTGAGGCCTGGTTCGAGCGCGGTGGTCAACCGATCGGCGCCGGCCGGACCACCCGGACAATCAACCGGCGACTCCGCCGCGCCCTTGAGCATCGCGATGCCACCTGCGCGGTCCCGGGCTGCGGCGCCGCGCGCGGACTGCACGCCCACCACATCCAGCACTGGGAAGACGGCGGACCCACCGAGCTGCACAACCTGATTCTGCTGTGCCCGTATCACCACCGGGCGCATCACCGCGGCGACATCACCATCAGCGGGCCCGCCCATCAGCTGACCGTCATCGACAGCGATGGCGATCCGCTCACGTCGCGGTCGTTGGCGCGCCCGCCGAATCATCCGCCACCAGATGTCCCACCATGCCGCGGGCCGATCGGGGAACGCGCGCAATGGAAGTGGTATGACCCGTTCGAGCCGCAGGCTCCGCCGGAGAATTAGGCCGGACGCGCGTCGAACAGCGTCCGGATCGGGTCGCTGCCGTCCCAATTCACGGCGGCGGAGCGCACCAGCTCGGCCATCCCGGTCGTGGCCGGGGTGAGTTCCATCAACTCGATGATCGTCGCCGCCGCCGTGCCCGGCGGCGGTTCGAAGTACGCATAGCGAGCGGTGCCGGGCTCACCGCCTGACCACACCACCGGCCAACCCGCGGCCTGACCGGCAGCCAGGGCGGCGTCGAAATCCTCGGCCCAGTAGGCCAACTGGTGGAAGCCGTCGCCGCCGGCCGAGGTGAACTCGGAGTAGATCGACGGCGTATCGTCGTCCTGGTGGATGATCTCGATCTGCAGGTCCCCGCTGTTGGCCAAGCCCAGCGTCAGCGTGACCGTGCACTCCTCGCCGCGGTAGATCCCGGTCTGCTCGATGCCGCGCAGCACATAGAACGGCCCCACCCCCAGTGCCACGAACTCGGCCAGCGCCTTGTCGAAATCCCGCACGATGTAGCCGATTTGGCGGATCGCACCAGGCAGCACGGGTCCAGACACCAGATCTCCTCCTCAGCCGGGCAGCACCGGCACCGCGCCGGGAACAAGGAAAGGCCGTACCTCCGACCAGGATTGGCTGTTATCCGCGCCGGCGCCAGAGAGCTGCAGCACCCCGCGGGAGTCGGAGACGTAGACCGCGGCGGGGTTCGCCGCGACCGCGGACACCGGCATCACGATGTTGGCACTGGGCCCGTCGGAGTTCACCCCATCGAGGTTCACATACGACACGGGATGCCCGGCGTCGGTGCGGGTGACGACGATGTCGTCCCCGGTGCGCCACGACAGTGACACCACCGACGAACCGAGGCCGAAGCCGAGCCGGCGCGGATAGGTCAGCGCGAACTCCCCCGCCGGTGACTGCTCCACATTCGCCAGCACGACCTGGCCGTTGATCACCATCACCGCACGGGTGCTGTCGCGGGACAGCTGCAGTTCGGCTATCGCGCCTGGGAATCGGGACACCACCGCCGCGGAGTCCACCGGAATGCGGGCGGGCTGACCGGAGGCCTGCTCCTGGATCACCCGCACCACGCTGTTGCCGTCGACCACCACCCACACCGCGTCGTCCAGTGCCCACGACGGCCGTGTCAACGACCGAGCGTCGGTGGCTTTCGCCGCCACGCCGCCGGTCGGTCCGATCCACAGCGTGGAGGCCATGTCCGGGGCGCCGGGGCGCTGCACGGTCACCGAGGCGATGGCTTGTCCGGTCCGCGACAACGCCGCCGACACCTGATCGTTCATCTGGCCGAACGAGCCGGGCAGCGGCGCAGCCCGTTGCCCGTCCAGCGACACCATCGACCCGCCGATCAGCGCGTGCACCCCGGCCGACGCGCCGTCCACCGCACCGGGGTCGGTCGCCGCCACATCGGTGGTGTCCCAGCCGTCGGCAAACCGGTCGTCGAGTGCGGCGCCGTCAGCGTTGATCACGTACGGACCCTTGATATCGGCCCGGGCCAGCGTCCAAATGAGTTGCGCGGCAAGCAGTTGCCGGCTATGCGGGTCGGTGGTGGTCAGATTCTCCAAATCGATCCGCGCCCCGCCGTAGCCGCGACCGATTCCGGTCTTCCCGCCATCGGCCCGCGTCACCGGGCCGATCAACTTCACCGGCCCCAGCAGGTTGCGAACGGTTCGCGCCATCTCCGGGCGCGGACCCGCGATCAACTTGGTGACCAGTTCAGTGGCCAGCTGATCACCGTCCGACACGGCCACATAGCGGGGATCGGGAACGACGGTCTTGCCGGTCGGGTCGACGAAGTACAGCGTGTTGCGTTTGTAGGTGGCCTGGAACTGCTGCCAGTCCAGGAACACGCCGTTGGGCAGCTTGTTGATCCGCCAGCCCTCCGGGGTCTGCACCAATTCCAGCGGCCCGGGGTCGGGCAGCTGCCCCTCGGCGGTCTCGAAGACGCCGACGTCGGAGAGCGACCCCAACATGTCCGCCTTCATCGTGACCGAAACCCGGTCCGGGGTACGGGTTTCGACGAACACGACATTGTCGATCAGCAGCGCACTGCCCTGGTCGTCCCAGGCGCTCGACGCCGCACCGGTGAGGAACTGGCGCGCCGCCAGATGTCGGTTCGCCGGATCGGCGGTGGCCTTGAGGAATTCGCGAAGCAGCTGGTCGGGATCCATGCCCGGGGTCGGCTTGGGCAGGCTCTTGGGCTGCGGCCGCTCTACGGTCCCGATCGCCTGCGGTGCCGAGGAATTCGGCACACCGGCGCATCCACCCGTCAACAGCACTACCACTCCGGCCACCACGAGGGCCAGCAGCCGGCGTCTCACACGCTCTCCCCCGCCGGCTCCCGCTGCCTGAGCTGGCGCGGATCCTTGCGACTGTCCTGACGTTCGGTGGCAACGGGTTTGAGCGGCAGCGGGCTGGTGGTGACCTTGTGGCCGCGCACCAGTGGCAGCGTCAGCCGGAAGCAGGCGCCCTTGCCCGGCTCGCCCCATGCCTCCAGCCGGCCTTGGTGCAGCCGCGCGTCCTCGATGCTGATCGCCAGGCCCAAACCTGTTCCCCCGGAGCGGCGCACGCGGGAGGGGTCCGAACGCCAGAACCGGCTGAACACCAGTTTCTCCTCACCCGGGCGCAGGCCGACGCCGTAGTCGCGGACGGTGACGGCGACGGTGTCCTCGTCGGCGGCCATCCGGATCCGGACCGGCTTGTGTTCGGCGTGGTCGATCGCGTTGGCGATCAAGTTGCGCAGGATGCGCTCGACGCGGCGGGCGTCGACTTCGGCGATCACCTCGTGGTCGGGCAGGTTGACCATCAACTCGATCCCTGCCTCGTCGGCCAGGTGCCCGACATTGCCCAGCGCACTGTTGACCGTGGAGCGCAAATCGACGGCCTCCACGGAGAGTTCGGCGACACCGGCGTCGTGGCGGGAAATTTCGAGCAGATCGTTGAGCAGCGTCTCGAACCGGTCCAGCTCGCTGACCATCAGTTCGGTGGAGCGGCGCAGCGCCGGATCGAGTTCCTCGGAGTGGTCGTGGATCAGATCGGCCGCCATCCGCACGGTGGTCAGCGGGGTCCGCAACTCGTGGCTCACGTCGGAGGTGAACCTGCGTTGCAGATTGCCGAACTCCTCGAGTTGGGTGATCTGCCGCTGCAGGCTTTCGGCCATGTCGTTGAACGACACCGCCAGCCGCGCCATGTCATCCTCACCGCGCACCGGCATCCGCTCGGACAGGTGCCCTTCGGCGAACCGTTCGGCGATCCGCGAGGCCGAACGCACCGGCAACACCACCTGCCGCGAGACCAGCAGCGCGATGCCGGCCAGCAGCACCAGCAGAACGAGCCCGCCGGTCGCCATGGTGCCGCGCACCAGAGTGATCGTGTTCTCCTCGCTGTTGAGCGGGAAGATCAGGTACAGCTCGAGATTCGGCACGCGCGACGGCGCCGGCGTGCCGATCAGCAGCGCCGGACCGCTGAAGGCGTCGGTGCGCACCGTCGAGTACTGGTAGCTGACCTGGCCGGCCTTGACGAACTCCCGCAACGACTTCGGGATCTGGTCGACGGGGCCCGCCGCGGTGGCCGCCCGCGGGCCGTCACCGGGGACCATCAGCACCGCGTCGAAGGTCCCGGCCAGCGCCGCGCCGGACGACTGGCCGGTCTTGGAGATCAGGGTGTTGCGGGCGAGCTGCAGGCTACTGTCCAGCGAGCGCGCCTCTTCACCGCTGACCGTTCCGCTGACCGTATTGCGCGCCCGATCCAACTCCTCGGTGGCCGCGTGCACCTTGACGTCGAGCACACGGTTGGTGATCTGACTGGTGAGCACGAAGCCCAACGCCACGATGACCGCAGCCGACAAGCCCAACGTCAGCACGACCACACGCAATTGCAGGGAGCGGCGCCAGATCAGGCCCAGCGCTCGGCTCAGCGCACTCGTACCCCGAACCAGGGGACCCGAACGTCCCCATGGGCCACGAACGCGCGCGCGGATCACGGGGGTCCGGCCTTGTATCCCACTCCTCGAACGGTCAGCACCACCTGCGGGTTCTCCGGATCCTTCTCGACCTTCGCCCGCAACCGCTGGACATGCACGTTCACCAAACGGGTATCAGCGGGGTGTCGATATCCCCACACCTGTTCGAGCAGCACATCTCGAGTAAACACCTGGCGTGGTTTGCGTGCCAGCGCCACCAACAGGTCGAACTCGAGCGGCGTCAGCGAAATCTGCTCGCCCTCACGCGTGACCTTGTGCGCGGGCACGTCGATGTCGATGTCGGCGATCGACAGCATCTCGGCCGGCTCGTCCTCGTTGCGACGAAGCCGCGCCCGGACGCGCGCCACCAGCTCCTTGGGTTTGAACGGCTTCATCACGTAGTCATCGGCGCCCGACTCCAGGCCCAGCACGACGTCGACCGTGTCGGTCTTCGCGGTGAGCATGACGATCGGCACGCCGGAGTCCGCCCGCAGCACCCGGCACACGTCGATGCCATTCATGCCGGGCAGCATGAGGTCCAGCAACACCAGATCGGGCCGCAGCTCACGCACAGCCGTCAGCGCTTGAGAGCCGTCGCCGATGACCGCGGTGTCGAAACCCTCGCCACGCAACACGATGGTGAGCATCTCGGCCAGCGATGGGTCGTCGTCGACTACGAGAATCCTTTGCCTCATGGTGTCCATGGTGTCACCGAATTGGGACAAACCCCGGCTACCACACGGGCGAGTTGCGACATTTCCGCTGCGTGCACCCTGCCTAACCGGAGATGGACGCGGCCAACGCGCCCGGATCGACGTCCGGGGCGACGATTGACCACGGCCCACCCCAATTAGCGGCACCCAGTTCGGCATACACCGCGCCGGTGCGCCGTTGCAGTCCGTCGTCGCGCTCGTAGGCGTCGCGCGCGCGATCGACCTCCTGCTCGGCCCGCATCTTGGCCCGCTCGGCGGCCAGCTCGACGGAGGCGTCGAGCAGGATCTGCCGGTCCGGCGCGGGCAGGCCGAACCGCCCGTATTCGAGCTCGAACACCCACGACACCACCTCGCCGGTCGCGTCCTGATGTAGGCGGGCAGCGCTGTAGGCGGCGTTGGAGGCGACGTAGCGATCCAGAATCACGACATCGTGGCGACGGCTCAGGTCGGCGATCTGCTCGACGGCCCCGGCCCGGTCGAGGGCGAACAGCGTCGCCATCGCGTACACCGAGTCGGCCAGGTCGCCGTGCCGGCCGTGCAGCGCCTCGCTGGCCAGGTCGGCGTGGATCGACTGGCCGTAGCGCGGGAAAGCCAGCGTGGTGACCGATCGGCCGTCGGCCTCGAAGGCGCGTTGCAGCCCGGAGGTCAGGGTGCGCTTGCCGGCCCCGTCCAGGCCCTCGATGACGATGAGCACGCCGGTGAGCCTAGTGGGGTGTGAACGTCACGAGGTTTTGGTCGAGCACCATCTCGTCGGTGTGGTCGGTGCGGGTGGCGTCGGGAACCAGCGCCAGCGGCACCCCGGTGGCCTCGGAAGCGTCGAAGTCGCCGGTGCTGGCCACCTGACCGGTGGTGGTGAATGTGTCGTACAGATACGGCAATCCCTGGGCGGCCAACGGGGACGGTCCGTCCATCACGTGCAGATGGAGGTGTGGCGCAACCGAATTGCCCGAGTTGCCGACCAGACCGATCACGTCGCCCCGCGTGACCCGGTCGCCGACCTTGGGCCGGACGCTGCCGGGCTGCATGTTGGCGTAGTTGACGAAGAAGCCGTCGCCGATGTCGAGGACGACGAAGTTGCCGTCGGCCTCCTCGAGCCCGATGTCGGCGGGGTAGGTACCGGGTGTCTGCTCGGGCAGATCGTTGCGGGTACCGACGACGGTGCCGTCGGCGACGGCATACACCTGCTGGCCGAAGATCCGATAGCTCGTGGGGTCCCTCGGGTCGCCGACGAAGATCCGGTTCTGCTCGTCGGCCTGCTCGAAGTCGACGGCATAGCGCTGGGCCAGATACAGCTGACCGTTGATCGGCAGGATCGCGCGGGTGTGCCGCGGGGCGTCGCAGCAGGCGTCGGCGCCGACGTAGCGTTCCCCGGCCAGAGGCGCCGACAGCACCGGCACCGTGCGTCGGTCCACCGTGGTGGGCGCCAGCTGTTCGGTCAGCTGCTGACGGTCGGGCGGGAGCGCGGTGGCGGTGAGTTCCACCCGATGCGTCAGGTGCTGCGGCACCTCGTCGGCGAGTGGCACGTGCATGAAAACCGTTGCGGCTTGGCCGGCTTGCAGCACATTGGTGGCGGCCTTGGCGCCGGCCGGATACACCCGGTGTTCCAGCGACCCGGCGTCGCGATCACCGATCTGCGTGCCGTTCGCGGCGTCGAGGATGGCCACGTCGCGGATGGTGAGCTCACCGTTGGTGAAGTTGGTGACCGAGAGCTCGTAGACCAGGTGGGTGAGCCCGTCGGATCCCTTGAACGGGATCGGGGCGAACGGTACCGAGCCGACAAGGGGGGTCAGCCGCGGCGCCTCGGCCTTGGCCGGGGCCGGCGATGACGTCGGTTCGGGCGTGGGCGCACCGCAGCCGGCGACCACGAGCAGCAGTGCGGCGAGACCCGCGAATTTACGCACAGGTCAAGATTTCATACCGGAGCGCGATCCCGCACGCCGAGCGTGCGCACAGATCGCGATCGGTGCGCACGCTCATGCGGCAGGCCTAGTAGCGGTAGTGCTCCGGCTTGTACGGGCCCTCGACGTCGACGCCGATGTACTCGGCCTGGTCCTTGGTGAGCTTGGTCAGCGTGCCACCGAGCGCCTCGACATGGATGCGCGCCACCTTCTCGTCGAGGTGCTTGGCCAGCCGGTAGACCTCGTTGTCGTACTCGTCGTTCTTGGTCCACAGCTCGATCTGGGCGATCACCTGGTTGGAGAAGCTGTTGCTCATCACGAACGACGGGTGACCCGTCGCGTTGCCCAGGTTGAGCAGGCGACCCTCGGACAGCACGATGATCGATTTGCCGTCCGCACCGAAAATCCACTCGTCCACCTGCGGCTTGATGTTGATCCGGGTCGCGCCCGAGCGCTCCAGGGCCGCCATGTCGATCTCGTTGTCGAAGTGGCCGATGTTGCCCAGGATGGCCTTGTCCTTCATCGCCTTCATGTGCTCGAGGGTGATGATGTCCTTGTTGCCGGTCGAGGTGACGACGATGTCGGCGTCGCCGATCGCCTGCTCGACGGTCACGACGTCGAACCCGTCCATCAGCGCCTGCAGCGCGTTGATCGGGTCGATCTCGGTGACCTGGACGCGGGCGCCCTGGCCGGCCAGCGACTCCGCGCAGCCCTTGCCGACGTCGCCGTAGCCGCAGATCAGCACCTTCTTGCCGCCGATCAGCACGTCGGTGCCGCGGTTGATGCCGTCGATCAGCGAATGGCGGGTGCCGTACTTGTTGTCGAACTTGCTCTTGGTGACCGAGTCGTTGACGTTGATCGCCGGGAACGCCAGCTCACCGGCGGCGGCGAACTGGTACAGCCGCAGCACACCGGTGGTGGTCTCCTCGGTGACGCCCTTGACCGACTCGGCGATCTTGGTCCACTTGGTGTTGTCTTTCTCAAAGCTCTTGCGGCACAGCTCCAAGAAGACCTTCCACTCGGCCGAGTCGTCGTCCTCGGCGGGGGGCACGACACCGGCCTTCTCGTACTGCGCGCCGCGCAGCACCAGCATCGTGGCGTCGCCGCCGTCGTCGAGGATCATGTGCGCCGGCTCACCCTCCCAGGTCAGCATCTGCGCGGCGGCCCACCAGTACTCCTCGAGCGTCTCGCCCTTCCAGGCGAACACCGGGGTGCCGGTGGGCTCCTCCGGGGTGCCGTTCGGGCCGACGACGACGGCCGCGGCGGCGTGATCCTGGGTGGAGA
>JAEZIA010000159.1 GCA_023416315.1 Actinomycetes bacterium | reverse complement strand
GTCCAACGCGAACGTCGGAGAGAAGAGGACCATGACTGTCCCACCCAACCCGGAGCCCGCGGATGTTTCACGTGAAACATGGAACGCGCCGGACGACTTCGAGACCCCGATTGGCGCAGCGGCCAAGCGCGCCATGCAGGTTCTGCATACGGTCGGCACACAGCTGCCGCGGCCGAGCGGGCGCCGCGTATTCACCGTCGCGAACCAGAAGGGTGGAGTCGGCAAGACCACCACGGCGGTGAACCTCGCCGCCGCGCTCGCGGTTCAGGGGCTGAAGACCTTGGTGATCGATCTCGATCCGCAGGGCAATGCCAGCACCGCGCTGGGCATCGCCGACCGGCACTCCGGCACGCCGTCGTCGTACGAGGTGCTGCTCGGCGAGATCCCCCTGCAGGCAGCGATCCGGCAGAGCCCACACAGTGAACGCCTCTTCTGTGTGCCGGCGACCATCGACCTGGCCGGCGCGGAAATCGAGCTCGTCAGCATGGTCGCCCGGGAGAACCGGTTGCGCAACGCCCTGGCCGCGCTAGCCGAGTCCGACTTCGACTACGTCTTCATCGACTGCCCGCCGTCGCTGGGCCTGCTGACCATCAACGCCCTCGTGGCGGCACCCGAAGTTCTGATTCCGATCCAGTGCGAGTACTACGCGCTGGAAGGTGTCTCGCAATTGATGAACAACATCGAGATGGTCCGCGCGCACCTCAACCCGCAACTGACCGTCTCGACCGTCGTCCTCACGATGTATGACGGTCGGACCAAGCTGGCCGACCAGGTGGCCTCGGAGGTACGGCGCTACTTCGGCGACAAGGTCCTCCGCACCGTGATCCCGCGAAGCGTGAAAGTCTCCGAAGCTCCGGGCTACAGCATGACGATCATCGATTACGATCCCGGTTCACGGGGTGCGATGAGCTATCTCGACGCCAGTAAAGAACTCGCACAACGGGCTACCCCGGCATCAGTGGAGGCACAGTCATGACCCAGCCATCGTCGAAACGCAAGGGCGGCCTCGGTCGTGGGCTGGCATCGCTGATCCCGACCGGCCCGGCCGACGGCGGCCCACGGCTGGGCGATGCGGCCGCCGACGTGGTGATCGGTGGGGCTGCTCCCTTGGATGCGGAGGCTGTGGGCGCGGTCTACCGCGAGATCGATCCCTCGGCCATCGAGCCGAACCCGCGCCAGCCGCGCCAGGTCTTCGATGAGGAGGCCCTTGCCGAACTGGTGCACTCGATCCGCGAGTTCGGTCTCATGCAGCCGATCGTCGTGCGCGTGGTGCCGGACACCGCCGCATCG
Source organism: Actinomycetes bacterium (assembly GCA_023416315.1). Taxonomy (GTDB): domain Bacteria; phylum Actinomycetota; class Actinomycetes; order Mycobacteriales; family Mycobacteriaceae; genus Mycobacterium. The sequence goes on along the minus strand of JAEZIA010000159.1, from coordinate 35,681 downwards.
GAGGGCAGGAGCGCAGCGGCGGGGGACACGGTAAAGCCGGCCCGCTACCAACTGGTGATGGGGGAGCGGCGCTGGCGGGCCGCACAGGAAGCCGGGCTCGCGACGATCCCGGCTATCGTGCGGGAAACGGCGGAGGACAATCTGCTGCGCGACGCCCTCCTGGAGAACATTCACCGCGTCCAGCTCAACCCCTTGGAAGAGGCGGCAGCCTATCAACAGTTGCTCGAGGAGTTCGCGGTCACCCACGATGAACTCGCCGCGCGGATCGGTCGCTCGCGTCCGGTGATCACCAACATGATCCGGCTGCTGCGCCTGCCGATCGCGGTGCAGCGCCGCGTCGCTGCCGGGGTGCTCTCGGCTGGGCATGCCCGCGCGCTGCTCTCACTCGAGGCCGGCCCCGAGGCGCAGGAAGAGTTGGCCGCCCGGATCGTCGCCGAGGGCCTTTCGGTGCGAGCCACCGAGGAGGCGGTCACTCTCGCGAATCGGTCCGACACCAAGACGCCGCCGGCCCCGCGGCGCAAGCCGATTCAGATGCCGGGACTTCAGGATGTTGCCGAGCGGCTGTCGAGCACCTTCGACACCCGGGTGACGGTGAGCCTCGGGAAGCGCAAGGGCAAGATCGTCGTCGAGTTCGGCTCGGTGGACGATCTGCAGCGCATTGTGGACATGATGAACCGCCCGGCGGACTGAAAACGCCGATACCCTCACCCCAGCCCATTCCGTCACAGTGACGCCAACCCTGGTGCGCGTTCGCTGTCGAGCCCGTCGAGCGAGGAATCGCCCAGTGCGCCAATATGATTCGACTTGTATAGGGGAGTGCGGCGGTTGCTCGACCACTAGTGGCACGTTGCCGGTCGCCTCTCCTATCCTGAAGGGGCTCATTCGCACATTTGCACCGCATGAAAGCGGGGGAGGCTAGTGTCCGTTCGCATCATGCCGCTACGGCTCGAGGCGTTCGAGCAATTGCCCAAGCACGCCCGCCGATGTGTGTTCTGGGAAGTCGATCCTGCGACGCTGCGGGGTGGCGAGTACCTTCCCGACCCCGAGTTCGAGAAGGAAGCGTGGCTGTCGATGGTCATGCTCGAGTGGGGGTCGTGCGGTCAGGTCGCCAGCGCGGCGCCGGCGGAAGGTGTGCAAGCCGACGACGAACTGCCCTGTCTCGGCTATGTCCTCTACGCCCCGCCACGAGCGGTCCCGCGGGCGCAGCTGTTTCCCACCGGACCGGTCAGTGCCGACGCCGTCCTCCTGACGTCGATGGCCCTGGAGCCGGGGCAGGCCGACACCCTGCCGCACGCGTTGATCAGCCAGGTGGTCGACGAGCTCGTCCGCCGCGGTGTGCGCGCCCTTGAGGCGTTCGGCCGCACCGCGGAAGCCGGCGAGCTACTCGACCCCGCCGCCGTCGACCCCGAGTTGCTCCCGGCCATCGAAGTGCTGGGGGACTGCTCATTCGACCAGTGCATGATCGACGCCGATTTCCTGCTCGACGCCGGGTTCACCGTGGTCGCCCCGCACCGCTACTTCCCGCGGCTGCGGCTCGAACTCGATAAGGGGCTGGGCTGGAAAGCCGAAGTCGAAGCCGCGCTGGAGCGTCTGCTGGAGAGCGCACAGCTGCAGGCGCCGGTCGGTGCCGGCGCTGAGGTTCGCGGCTAGTTAGAAAGCGGGCCGGGCCTGCTCGACGGACAGCTCGTGGGCGAGCAGTTCCGCGAATGTGAAAGTCCCTGTGGGACGGTCGTTCTTACCCAACAGGTAGAGCCGCTTCACGGCGGCCAGGATGCCTTCGGCGATGGCGTCGCGGGCGTGGTTGGTCACCAGCATGGACCGGTCCCGCGGGTTGGTGATGTAGCCGACGTCGACCTGAACGGTGGGCATCCGGGTCAACCGCAGCAGGTCCCAGGTGCGACCATGAGTCCGGCAGTCGCGTAATCCGGTGCGGGCCACAACTTCTCGCTGAATGAAGTCGGCCAGGTTGCGCCCGATGGTGGAGACCGATCCGTGTGAGCTACCGAAGTAGAACGAGGCCACGCCGTTGGCAGACGGGCTGGGCTGGGTTTCGCATCGCAGGCTGATCATCAGATCGGCACCGACGGAATTGGCGGTGGCGGCGCGTTCGGCGTCCAGCGGGCTGTGGTTGGCCGGCCGCGACAGGAACGTCTCCATGCCGATCGCCGTCATCCGGCCTTCGAGCCGACTTGCCAAGTCCCACAAGATATCTGCTTCACTGATCGGCCCGGCCGGACCCTGGGTGATCAGGCCGTGGTCCGAACCCCCGCGGCCCGGATCGATGATGATCCGCTTGCCCGACAGCCGAGGACCCGACCGGCGGACCTGTTCTTCCTCACGGATCGCGTGCAGCGAGCCGCCGGTGACGCGGGAACCCAGAAAATCCAAGGAGCGCAACGTCTCCGGGCCACAGATACCGTCGGCGGACAATCCGTACTCGCGTTGATACGACAACAGCGCGTTGTGGGTCTGCAGCCCGAAGTAGCCGTCCACCAGAGCCGTGTAGAAACCCAGCTCCTGGAGCTTGGACTGCAGCGTCGCCACGTCATCGCCGTACATCGGCGCGCCGAACTGGTGCACCAGCGTGCGGGCACCGAGCCGATAGGACGCTTCCTTCAGCGCGCGGTAGGTGGCCTCGCCGACGACCCCGTCGACCAGCAGTCCGCGGCGTTGTTGGAACGCCCGCACCGCCTCGTCGAGGTCGGCGTCGAACAGATCCATCGCCACCCGTTTTCCGGTGGTGAGGTTGGCGTCGGGATTGTCGACCAGGCCGAGCGCGGAGAGCGCCTCGCGGATTTCGACGACGGCGTTGCTGCGGTCACCGCGGCGCAACACATCATCCCGACCGCTCCGGTGCCAGGAGGAATCTCCCCCGGCACCGTGGCGAAGACTCGACATACAGGGCCCTTCGGTCACCGTGGTCAGCTGACTTTCCGAGCGCTGACGATTGCACACAGGCTAGGAAGCATTCTCTCAGAAGCTCACCGCATTCCGGAAAACGCCAGGCGACGCCGCCGGTAACGGAATCGTCTCGGGCTGGGAGTCGTGCTAGACGACGTCGGCGATCTCCCGTAGCAAGGCGGCCTTGCCCTTGGCGCCGACGATCCGCTTCACCGGCTGACCGTCCTTGAACAAGATCAGGGTCGGGATCGACACCACCTGGAAGTCACGGGCAGTCGCCGGGTTGGCGTCGACGTCGAGTTTGGCCACCGTCAGGGCGCCGGCCTTCTCGGAGGCGATCTCTTCGAGCACCGGGGCGACCATCCGGCACGGACCGCACCAGGTCGCCCAAAAGTCAACCAGCACAGGGGTATTGCTGGACAGGACATCCTGGGAGAAGGAGTCGTCGGAGACCGTTACGGTCGCGCCGCCGTCGCTCATTGGTGTGCTCCAATCATTTCGGTGGTTGCAGTGTCGTCGGCATCGGCCAACCAGCGTTCGGCGTCGATCGCGGCCGAACAGCCCATTCCCGCGGCGGTGATGGCCTGCCGGTAGGTGTGGTCCACCAGGTCACCGGCGGCAAACACGCCGTCGATCGAGGTGGCGGTGGTGCGGCCGCGGACCAGCACGTAGCCCTCCGGGTCGAGGTCTACGGCGCCGCGCACCAGCTCCGAGCGGGGATCGTGACCGATCGCGACGAACACCCCGGTCACCGGGAGGGTGGATTCCTCACCGGTGAGCACGTTGTGGACCCGCAGCCCACTGACCGTGGTGTCGCCTTCGACCGCGTCGACGGCGGTGTTGGTCAGGAAGGTGATCTTCTCGTTCTCGCGGGCCCGCTCGAGCATGATCTTCGAGGCGCGGAACTCGTCGCGGCGGTGCACCAGGGTGACACTGCGCGCGAAGCGGGTCAGGAACGTGGCTTCCTCCATCGCGGAGTCGCCACCGCCGATGACGGCGATGTCCTGGTCCTTGAAGAAGAACCCGTCACAGGTGGCGCAGGCGCTGACGCCGCGGCCGAGCAGCTCTTGTTCGCCGGGGACACCGAGGTAGCGGGCGGCGGCGCCCATCGCGAGGATGACCGAGCGGGCGAGGTGGGTCTCGCCGTCGGCGGTGACCACCTTCTTGACGGGGCCCTCCAGCTCGACCGACTCGACATCCTCCATCCGCAGGTCGGCGCCGAAGCGCAGCGCCTGCTCACGCATCTCGTCCATCAACTCCGGTCCGGTGATACCGGCGCGGAAGCCGGGGAAGTTCTCCACCTCGGTGGTGGTCATCAATGCGCCGCCGAACGACGTCCCCTCGAAGACCAGGGGCTGCAGCTGCGCACGGGCCGTGTAGATGGCCGCGGTGTAGCCGGCGGGGCCTGATCCGATGACGATGACGTCATGAACTTGGTTGGCGCTCATTCCAGCCTTTCTGCCGGTCCCGGGAGCAGGCGAATCGCCTGCTAGTCGGGTGCCTCGTGAGGCAACTGGTCAAACAACAGGGTAGGCCGCGGTGTTCCCGGCCGTGAACTATGGGCGGCGCACGGTCGTGTCGGCGATCAGGCCGGTGTCGACCGAGCTGCACGAGGCGGCGACGGTCACTCCCACGATCACGTCGGGCTGGTCGCCGGGCAAGACCAGCACCACCGCCGGTTTGCCGTCGACCTGGACCTGCGCGGCGCCGAGGACCTGCATCGACCCCGGATAGCCCAGGGCGCTCAGGCAGGCCGTCCGGCGCTTGGGGTCGGTCAGCGGACCGAAGTCGGGGCTGCGGGCGATCAGTCCGTTCAGCTCACGGCTGGAGATCGGCATCTTCGGCGTGACGGTGATCAAGCTCGCACTGGTGAGTGTGCTGGCGGTGGGGCCGGTGTTGGTCACCAGTGCCATCGTGCCCAGGCCGATCGCGGCCAGCACGGCCGCCGTCCCGACGACGGCGGCCACCAGCCGGCCGGTCTGCACCGGCGGGCGCCGGGCATGGGTAGCGCCACGCGTAGACGCGGGGGTGACGGTGTTCGTGGGCTCCACCCGACCAGTGTGCCGGGTCATCTGCGAGGGCAGGAGCGCAGCGACCCGGGCAGGTCTGCGCGCAGCAGGCCGGTGAGCCGGGCCCGCCCGCGGGCGCAGCGGCTCTTGACCGTGCCTTCGGCGATCCCCAGCAGCGCCGCCGCGTCGGCCACCGAGTAGCCGTGCATGTCGACGGCGAGAACCGCCGCCCGTTGCTCGGCGGGCAGGCGCATCAGGGCGCGGCGCACCAGCAGCACGGTGTCCACTTCGGCGGTGCGGTCACTGACGCCGTGCTCATCGACCAGCGGCACCGTGGGGTGGACGGTGCGGCGCAGCCGGTCCAGGCAGGCGTTGATCACGATGCGGTGCAGCCAGCTGCCCACCGCGGCGTCGTGCCGGAACGCCGGGGCGCCGCGGTGGGCGGCGAGCATTGCGTCCTGCATGGCGTCGGCGGCGTCTTCGGGGCTGCGGGTCTTGCCGCGGGCCAGCCGGTACAGCTGGCGATGGTGCCGCCCGATCAGCTCCTCGAAGGCATAGCGGTCGCCGCCGACGTGGGCGGCCAGCAACTCGGCATCGGTGCGGTCGACGGACGGGAAGCTGCGCATGGCCGGACAGTAGGTGCCGCCACGCGCAGGGGCACTTCACCTGCCCCCGAGCCTGTGAGGAACTAGGAAGCGGCCTTGACGGTCAGCCCGGAGATCTCGGTCTTGTTCTTGCCGTCGGTCGTGCCCATCGTCGAGACCCACACCACCAGATAGCTGGTCGGCTCCTTGGCGTCGACCTGGATTGTGTTGGCGCCCGGTTGCAATGTCGTGGGCTGGGTCAGCGCGGTGGTGTCGTCGAGGGTGCTCGGGGTTGCCGAGGACGCCGAGCGGATCTGCACCTGCGTTCCGGTGCTGGGCACGGTCAACGACACGCTACCGACGGTGGTCGGTTGCGGCAGTTCCAACAGCAGGCCCACGCCGTTCTTGAAGTTCGGGAACGGATTCGGATCGGTGTAGGTGTCGGTGGGCCAGCCGGTGCCGGCCCCGCCGGTCAGCGCCAGGTCGGCCTTGTCCGGGTTGTCGGCGCCGCCGCCGGGTGAAAACACAGTCGCCTTAACGGGTTTCACGACCGAGCCACTGGCGGCCCGGTCACCCTCGGTCTGCGACGTCGACGGGTTGAGGCCGAGTTGGTCACCCTTGAGGCCACCGCCGACGTCGCCGAAGATGCTGGACAGCACCGAGGCCAGCACGATCAGCGCGATCACCAGAATCGCGGCTCCGACACCGACGCCGATCAGCAGATTGCGGCGGCGCCGAGCTTGCACTTCAGGGTCGGCCTCGGCGGCGGGCAGCGGTGCGGACGGACCACCGACCGGTTCGACCGGTTCGATGAGATCAGTGCGGTCGGCCACCGCGGTGGCCTGCTGCAGCAGGTTCAGAAGCGTTGGGGCCGAACGGATTCCGCCACCAGCCTGCACTGAACGCGCCGCTGCGGCGGAGATCTGGAACGGGATCGCCCCGTCGACCGCGCGCGGCTCGAGCGGCTCGCCGGCCGGATCGACCTCGGCGGGCTGCAGGCCACTGGGCACACCCGTTTCGGGCAGCGGCCAGCGGTCGACGAGCAGTGCGTACAGCGCGGCGCCGATACCGCGGATGTCGTCTTCGGGGGTGGCGTCGGGCAACGTCGCGGGAAACGCGAGAGCGACATCGCCCTCGATGCTCACCCGCACCCGGCTGGGATGGTCGATGGACAGCGCCACACCCACCCCGTGCGCCGCGTCGGCCGCAGCGGCCAGCGACTGGACGGCACGCGCACCGCCGATGGGGGAGGGCGAAGTGTCGGCGACTTCCTTCAGCGAGCCACCGCGGATCCACTCCGCGACCACCAGTCCGCCCGCGCCGGTGTTCGCGACGTCGAGCACCCGGGCGATACCGGGGCGTTCGATACGGCTGAGTTTGAGTGTGCGGGAAAGGATTTCCTGCACCTGCTCGTCCGGCATGGTCCGGTCCGGGTCGACGAACGTGAGCGCGACCTGGCGATCCAGTGCGGTGTCCAGAGCCTGCCAGAACTGCAGGCCCGGCGGACCGCCGTGGGACACGAGGAGCCGGTAGCGCCCGCCGGCGATGCTGGCCCCCGGAATCAGGTGGGCATCCTCGTCGGACCCGGCGTTGGATTCCGCCGCGGGTTCCCGCGGCGAGGAGAACGACAGCGGTTCCCGGGTGGGATCCCCCGCGAAGTCGGCGTTCGGCTGCTGAGTCTGTCCCCGGGTCGCTTCGCTCCTGCCCCCAGGAGGCGGAACCGTCGGCGTGCCGCTTCCGACCGGACCTTCGGGAGCCACATCGGGCTGGAAGTCGTCGGCCGTCTGCCTGGGAATTTGGGTGGTCGCATCACCGGTGGTCTCGGCGGGAGGTATGCCCGAGGGCTGGTCGTCCACCTCCGGTCCTTTCCCCGTCGAGCCTGCGGCTCCGTCCGAATTGTTGTGCTCAGGGTACGGGAAGTGCTTCGCAGCCTGCGGCCGGTCGAGCGCAGCGATCGCGGTGGCGGGCTGCGGCGGGGTGCGGGTGATCCGGCGCTGGACCGCTCCCCAGGCTGCGACGGCGTCGGGCACCCGGGCGGCGAGCATCACCGCGGCCAGGATCGGCACCATGATCACGCCCAGCACCAGCAGCCGTAGCAGTGAGCCGGCCCCGCCGCCGTGCTCGGTGAGGGCATGCAGCCCCAGCAGCCTGTCGATGACGTAGGCGATCAGCCCCGCCAGCAGTGACGCGGCGGTCGTGACCAGGATCGTGCGGATCACGTCCACGTCGAGCAGCTTGCCTCGCGGCGGCTTCAAGGCCCGGTGCAGCAGCACATAACCGAGCACCGCGCCGGCCAGGAAGCCGAGCCCGTTCGCCAGGCCCAGATAGCCGGCGACGAGTTCCTTGTCGTCGGTCAGGTGCGGCGCCAGCAGGGACGCCGCAATCTTGACCGCGGTGATCGCGATGATGATCAGGATCGGTGTCCACGGTTGTTCGCGGGCGTAGAAGACCCGCAGCTGCAGCAACACCAGCGCGTAGGGGATGAGGGTGAACGCCGACAAGCTGATCGCCATGCCGAGGTAGTTGGCGTCGACCTCGCCGAACTTGCCGTAGGCGAACAGCGCGCTGCCCATCGCCGGACCGCCGACGGTCATCAACGCCACGACCGGGATCAGCGTCACCATTGTCAGGCGGGTGGCCAGGGACAGGTCGGCGAGCACCGCGGTGGTGTTGTTCGCGGCGGCGTTGCGGCTCAGCCGCGGCATCACCACGGTCAGCACGGTGACGCCGATGATGCCGAACGGCAGCATCAGCACCAGCCAGGTGTAGTTGTAGATCGCCGGCCCGGAGGCCGCGGCCGTGCTGGCGATCTGGTTGCCGACCACCAGACCGATCTGAGAAATCAGGACGTAGAGCACCATGGCGCCGGCCATCGCGCCGAACCGTTTGAGCCGATCGTCGATGCCCCACAGCGGACGCAGGCTGATCCGCTCGGCCCGGATGGCCAGCAGCAGCACGAGAGTCTGGGCCACCACACCGAGGGTGGTTCCGATGCCGAGCACAAGCAGCTTGGCGTTGCCCATCTGCACCGGATCGACCGAGAGCTGGCCCGGCACGATCAAATACAGCCCGAGCGTGGCGATCGCCACCACGTTGTTGACCACCGGAGCCCAGGCCGGCGGCCCGAACACGTTGCGGTTGTTCAGGATCGCCATGAACACCGAGGACAGCCCGTAGAAGATCACCTGCGGCAACAGCAGGTAGGCGAATGCGGTGGTCAGCGGCTGATTGACCTGCGGTTCGTTACCGAGCATCAGCCGCACCAGCAGCGGGCCGGCGGCCACCGACAGCACGGTGGCGACCAGTAGCAGCGTGGTGGCCAAGGTGACCAGTCGCCGCACGAACGCTTCGCCACCGTCGGGGTCGTCGCGTTCGGCGCGGGCCAGCACCGGGACGAAAATCGCGGTGAAGGTGGCTTCCAGGACCAGCGCCGCGATCAGATTCGGCAGCTGGTTGGCGACGGTGAACGCACTGGACAAGGCCGCGCCGAGGATGGCGGCCAGCAGCACGATGCGGATGAACCCGGTGATGCGGCTGACCAGCGTGGCCAGTGCCATGCCCCAGGACCGGGACACCACCGCGGCATCGGAGAGTTCGGCGCGCACGGCGCCGGTGCGGGGGCCGGGCCGGACGTCGGCGACCGGCTTGCGGGGCGGCGGCGTCACTCGCGCCCCTCGGCGCGGGCCCGGCGCGGGCGGTCCAAGTCGGCGGGATCGGGCTGGCCGCGGAAGCGGTGGTAAAGCCGGCGTCCGACGAGCAGCGCCAGCACCGTGCCGCCGACCAGCGTGATCGCGAACAGCACCTTGCCGTAGGCGTTGGAGTGCACCGACAGCCGCACCGGCTCACCCAGCTGCAGCCCGTCCGGGGTGCGCAGCGTGACGTCGACGGCCACCCGTTGGGTGAAGTGCACTTCGATGGGGATGAGCAGCGGCAGGTATCCCGGGGGGATCTCCTGCTCGCCGAGATCGGTGACCGTCATGCCGGGCGGGGCGTCGACCAGAAGCCGGACCCGGATCGGGACGGCCAGGTCGTTGCGGACTGCGAGCGGCAGCGGGCTGTGCTCGGTCGCCAGGGTGTACGAGCCGCCGGGGTTGACGATGGTCACGGCCCCGAACAGGTCGGCGATGGTGGTCCCGACCGCGGCCAGTCGGCGCCGCGCCACGTCGTTGCGGTCATCGGGCCGTTCGGTCTGGCTCAGCGCACGCAGCATGTCCTCACGCAACGGCGCGGTGTACTGCGGGCCGGTCAGGCCGGTGCGGGGGTCGGTGGTCAACGCCGCGGTCAGCCCCCACAGCCGGCCGATCTGCCCGCTGATCGTGGAGATGACGTCGTCGGCGAACCCGCCGGGCGCATCGTGCGGAAGATCGGCGCCCGGGCTCGCGGCGGCGGCCGCCGATGCCGATGCGGTGATGACCGCATCCAGGGGGCGCGGGACGGCGAGCCCCGAGCGGATGGTGGTGGCCAGCGCGGTCAGCATCGACTGCGCGTCGTCGGGCTGGGGACTCCACTTCAGTGGCGGCAGGAGGATCTGGTCGCGCGGTCCGGCAGCCGGCTCCAACGCCCGCCACAGCATCGCCGAGAGGGCGTCCTGACGCCGGGCGACCGTCGAGTCATGGTCGAGTGATACGTGCAGCGACGAATCCAGGTAGGTCGGCAGGTCGGGGTCGGTTCCGACGCCGGCCAGGGCGGCACCGACGGCGGGGTCGAAAGGTGCCATCACCACCTGGGGAGAGAGCCGACGCGGTGTGACGTCGGCGATCATCGGCTCGCCGGTCGCGGAGTCCTGCGCCGAGCAGTTTGCGGCCGCGATCGCCACCGTCGAACCCTGTCCGTCCAGCAGTTCGACGGCGGCCGGTGTCAGCGGACCGTCACCGAGAATCGTCGCGCCGCGCACCGACGTGACGCCCAGAATCTGGTCGATGATGTCGCCGGCGCCGACCGTTGCCGCCGTGTTCAGCCCGGCGTCACCGACCCGCTGCAGCGCCCCGAGATCGGCCTGCGCGTAGGGCGTCGGCGCGACGCACATTCGCTTGGCCAGTTCGCGCAGCTTGTCCAACCAGGCCACCGCGGCGGCCTGCCCGGTGCCCGGATGGGAGGCGGTGCCGAGGCCGTCGGGGGAGTCCGCGACCACATAGCCGGCGGTCATCGCGTTGACGGTGACCAGCAGGTCGGGGTCGATGGCCAGGCATAGGGCGCGGGCGGTCTCGCCGCCGGGATCCACCGGTGGGCTGGTGGCGAAGTCGACCGCCGACAGCAGTGTGTCCAACCGGCCACCCGCGGCCAAGGACACCGCGAGGTCGTCGTTCATCAGCCGCACCGGAGTGGTGCCGCCGGGCACGCCGGGTGCCAGCCGGGGTTTGTCGGCCAGCGGCCAAAGCATGGTCACCGCAACGGGATTGGTGGTGTCGGGAGGAACGACGTCGGTGACGGTGTCGGTCGAGGTGTTGGCCGCGTCCGGCGGCACCCCCAGGACCGGCAGCAGGAACCGGGCATCGTCGAGGCGCGCCGCGTCACCGTAATCCGGGGTGCCGTTGATGTTGACCAGTAGCGGGTAGACCCCCGGGCGTTCGATACCCAGCGACGGCTCGGTCTGCGACCGGATCGGGTAGGTGAAGGTGAACCCGACGGCCTGGCCGCGCTGCATCTCGGCGGAGACGGCGGTGAACTCGCCGACGGGCTGGAACTGGTCGTTGGCGCCGCCGAGGCTGGTGCGCAGTCCGGCCGAGGAGGTCACCGCCGCCGCGTGCTCGAGGCGGGCGACGACGTCGCGCACCGGGCGGTCGCCGACGTTGGTGACGGTGCCGGTGACGGTGACCGTGGGTTCGGAGGTGGTGGTGATCAGATCCGGTGTGACGCTGTCCACCCTGACCTTCAGGAACGGCGCCGACCCGGGTTCCCCGGCGGCGGCCGGTGCGGTCGTTGGCAGCGCGAGCAGGGCAAGGAAACCGAGGACCAGCACGATCCGGGTCAGACTGCCGACTCGCCTCGGCATGGTCACGTTCCCGGTCCGCAACCGTTCGTCCGCGGACCGGATTGACGCGGCCCTGAGTCATCGGAGCGACGGTTGCGGGTGTGCGAGTGCGTCTGCGGGCGTCGGCGCGGCGTGCTGCGCGGCAGGGGCGGCAGCGCGGCGACGCCGTCGGACTGCAGAAGCTGGATCAGCTCGCCTGCGACTTCGGCGAGGCGACGCTCGTCGGCGTAGGCCAACCGTTTGGGAAGTTCCCCGACCGGCACCCAGGCCACCTCGGTGACCTCGACGTCTTCGTCGGAGAGCTCACCGCCGGAGAATTGCATGAGGTAGTGGTGCACGGTTTTGTGCACCCGACGGCCCTCGGTGACGAACCAGTAGTCGATACTGCCCAGCGCGGCCAGTACCTGCCCGCGGATGCCGGTCTCCTCGGCGACCTCGCGGATCGCGGTCTCTTCGGCGGTCTCACCTTGTTCGATGTGACCCTTGGGAAGCGACCACAGCATCCGCCCGCGGCGGTCGACCCGGCCGATGAGGGCGGCCACCTGGCTCTCGGGCGGCCCGTCGATGCCGTCGATGACCAGCCCACCTGCCGAGGTCTCGTGGACGGTGCGCAGCCGCGCGGGCGTGCCGCGAGGCGCACGGGGGCGGCCGGGTTTGCCAGGTCGGGGCTGGCCGTTGCTGCCGCTTGCAGGCGGGGACACGGCGGTCGAATCTGGGTTTTCGGTGGTGGCGGTGTCAGCCGGGGCGGGATTTGCCGGACCGGCCGCGCGACGGCCACGACGTCGCCCGCGGCGCCGTCGTGGTTTGGCCTGTTCGCCGTCCGACACCCAAGCGATAGTAGCTGGCACGGGATGGCGCCCCGACCACACTCGCCGGTAGACGACTAGGCTTCTCCCACGTGTCCGAAGCCACCCACGACGTCGAGCTGCTTGCCCGGGCCCTCGTCGAGCTCAACCGGCAAGGTGGGTTGTTGCGGGAAATCGGCGGCCTGTTCGCCGCCGCCGGGCACGAGCTCTATCTCGTCGGCGGCAGTGTCCGCGACGCCGTCCTGGGCCGACTGACCACTGACCTCGACTTCACCACCGATGCTCGACCCGAGGTCATCCAGAAGATCGTGCGGCCCTGGGCGGATGCGCTGTGGGATACGGGTATCGAATTCGGCACGGTCGGCGTGGGCAAGGGTGTGGGGGAGAACGCAGAACGGCTGGAGATCACCACCTTCCGCGCCGACAGCTACGACCAGGTGTCACGCAACCCGCAGGTGCGTTACGGCGACCGGCTCGAGGACGACCTTGTCCGCCGCGATTTCACGGTCAACGCGATGGCTGTGCGGATCACCGCGGACGGTCCCGGTGAGTTCATCGACCCGCTCGGCGGCCTGACCGCCCTGCGGCAACGGATTTTGGACACCCCGTCGGCGCCCGAGGTGTCGTTCGGCGACGACCCGCTGCGCATGCTTCGCGCCGCGCGCTTCGTGTCTCAGCTGCAGTTCGACGTCTCTGATCGAGTGCGCCGCGCGATCACGGAGATGGCGCCGCAACTGGGGCGGATCACCGTCGAACGGGTGGCGGTCGAACTCGACAAGATGCTGCTTGGCGCCGACCCGGTCGCGGGTATCGAGCTGATGGTCGAAACCGGTATGGGTGAAGTGGTCCTGCCGGAGATCGGCGGCATGCAGATGGCCATCGACGAACACCATCAACACAAGGACGTCTACCAGCATTCACTGACCGTGCTGCGGCAGGCGATGGCGCTGGAACAACCCGGTGAACCCGACCTGGTCTTGCGGTGGGCTGCGCTGCTGCACGACATCGGGAAGCCGGCCACCCGCCGGCATGAATCCGACGGCGGCGTGAGCTTTCACCACCACGAGGTGGTCGGCGCCAAGATGGTCCGCAAGCGGATGCGGGCACTGAAGTACTCCAAGCAGATGGTCGACGACGTGTCGCAGCTGGTGTATTTGCATCTGCGGTTCCACGGATACGGCGACGGCAAGTGGACGGATTCGGCGGTGCGCCGCTACGTCGCCGACGCCGGTCCGCTCCTGCCGAGGCTGCACAAGCTGGTCCGCGCCGACTGCACCACCCGCAATAAGCGGCGCGCCGCCCGGCTGCAGGGCAACTACGACGAACTCGAGGCGCGGATCGCCGAGCTGGCCGCCAAAGAGGACCTGGAGCGGGTGCGTCCGGATCTGGACGGCAACGAGATCATGCGGTTGCTCGACATCCCGCCCGGTCCCCAGGTCGGGCAGGCGTGGAACTTCCTCAAGGAACTGCGCCTCGACCGCGGCCCGCTCGACCACGACGAGGCCGTCGCCGAGTTGCTGGCGTGGTGGACCGAGCGCAATGCGAAGGACCAGCCCGGGGCGTGAGCCGGCCGGGCGCGGTGTCGAGCCGTCACGGACGGCGGCCCTGATCCTGGCACTGGAACGTTTCGGTATGCGGCGAGAAGTCGTACGAGAAGTCGTCGTCGGCGACGTTCTTGGATCCGGCTGGCAGCCAGGCAAGGCCGTCGTAGGAGAAGAAATTCTCTTCCCGGATTCCGCCGCCGGGTAGCGGAATACCTTCGGCTGTCGGCGCCGACAACCGGTTGAAGGTCACCGCGGCGCCATCCGAACAGGTCACCCACTCGTGTACCCCGTGTGACGATCCGAAGTACCAGACCCCGGGGGCCGGATTGCTGATGCCGGACGGCGGTGCGTTCACCAGCTCGGGATGCCCGCCCCGCCAACCGATTACGACGAACTGCTCGGAGTTTCCCTGGCCCAGCCGGGTGTGCAGCACCAGGTCGGCACCGGTCGTGCGGCTGATCCGGTAGGCCCCAACATACGGATCGGGATCGGCGTTTGTCCCGGGTAGCACGCCGGGGCTTGTCACGTCGATGCGCTGCAGGCCGGGCCCGACCGCGACGATCACCGAAATGGTGGCCTCACCGTAGGCGACCTGAGGTGGCGGCGGTGACTGCACGACGGCGATCCCGACGCGATCGAGTGCACCGTCACCGTCGACATCGACTGAGGCGACTTCCCGGCATCGAGCGGTACCGGCGCAGGGGTCTGCCGGCACCGCAACCGGCGGGCGAGGCTGGCCGGCGCTGCCCGTCGCGGGGCCCTGTGCCGGTGCCGCGCAACCGCCGACCGTGGCGGCACACGTCAGACCCAACACGAGGATTCGCCGTGTGAGCCGCGGCGCCGAAGTCGAAGACGACATTTCAGGCAACCGCCACGAAGTAGGCCTTCGCGACGCGATGAGTCGCCAAGGGACCGGATTCGCCGCCGACCCGGACGGTCCAGCCGTCGGGGCCTTTGGCGATGCCGTGGTCGCCATTCCTCGGAGCCCACACGATCGCGGTGCCACCACCGGTGCTGCCGCCCGAGCACGAGAAGTGCCCGACGTAGTCGGGGTTCTCGGCCTGTCCGGGCCACGATCCGCCGTTGCGGGCTCGACACTGGGTACCGTCGTCGAGTTCGATGCCCATCGGGCGAGGTGGTCCGGACGGGGCGTCGAGGGTCTTGTCAGCGCCGACGGCGGCCCGCAGCGTGAGTGACGTCTTGAACGGGTCGATGAGGCACAACACATACGCGGCTCCGGCGGTGGGCCAGCATGCGTCTCCGGAATCTGCTGTGCTGCCGCAGAACCGGACTCCCGAACCGACGTCGTAGGGCGACGGTTCGGGGAAGCTGCAGTCGATCGGCTGATCCCGCATCCGGCTGTCCTTCACATAGCCGGCCATGGTATTGCCCTGCGCATCAACCGGTTTGAGCACGATCTGTTCTGGACCCGACGTGGCTGCCGAGGGGCGGGGCTTGCAGCGGCATAACGTAATCGAGGTGATGGTGCCGCTCAGAGTGCCGTTCGTGTCGGCGAACGAGGCGACGTCCATACGGTACGCGGTGTCGGCGTTGGGATCGGCGTCGAAGATCACCGAGGTGGTATTGCCGGATTGCGCGGTGGCCAGCGGGGCACCGTAGAGTTGGCCGGCCTCGGCGACCGAAGCACCTGCCGCCAGACCGTCGATGGTGCGCCCGCCGTTGTGCGGACGAATGAAATCGACCATGCCGTCGACGAATCCGAAGTCGCAATCCCGCCACACCACGGTGACGGCCCCCGTTTGGTCAGCGGCGGGAAAGTCGGGATGTTGAGCGCGGATGTCGGCCAGGGTGGTCCCTAACCGGATGCCGAACGCGCCGGTGTTGGTCAGCGATGCGGCGGCCTCGTCGAGGTTCTGGGTGGCCAGCAGACGTGCGGCCAGCTGGTCGCTGTTGGCTGCCTGGACGAACAGTCCGCCGGTTGCGTCGGCGATACACCGCAATTGGTCGGCCGCTGGGCCGTCGACCTTGAAACCGACAGTCGAAATGGTCAGCCCGGGATGGGACTTCTTCAGTTGGGCGGCGGTGTCGCAGGGCGGGGTGTCGCAGGTGTCCTCCCCGTCGGACACGAGCACGACCGCTTGCGGGGTGGTGTCCGCAGGCAGCTGATCGGCGGCCGACTGCAGTGCCAGGCTCAGCGGCGTGTACCCCGACGGCACGATTCCGTCGATCGCCTTCCCGATGACCGCACGATTCAGCGGTCCCAGCGGAATCAGCGACGTCACGTCGCGGCAGCCGGCGGCCTTATCGGCTTCGGCGGAACCAGTAGTGGTGCCATAGGTTTCCAACGCGATCATGCTCGGGTCAGGTAGGGCATCGATGAGCCCATGCGCGGCCGCCTTGGCTGCATCGATACGTGAGCCCGGCGCGTCAGCCTGCGTCATCGACCCTGATCCGTCCAGCACCAGAACCGTCGGCACCGACGATGCCGTGCCGGGATCCGCCGGCGAGGCGTCGGAGGCGTCGGACGTTGACCCGGTCGGCTCCGGTGAACACGCCGCGAGCGCCAATGCTGCACATGTCACGACGACTAGGACCCGTAACCCGGACATGGCCGGAGCTTAGCCACCTGACGCCGCCGGAACTGTCCCCCGAACGGACGACGAGCAGGTATGTGCGGGGGCCGCGAAATAGGTGGCATCAGAACGGAATAGCCGCGAGAGGTCCGGATCCGGAGGTCGTGTGCTTTACTGCCAGTGCGGTATCCGCACTGCACTGATCTCGCACCGAGGGGGAGACGCATTCATGGGCGACCACGACGATGCTACAACCGCCCGAGAGGGTGCCGAGACCGCCCGCATCCAGACACCCGGCACGTCATCTGACCCGACGACTGCGTTGCCGCGCGCGCAGTCCGGGGCTTCGGTATCGCCGGATGACGTCCAGCGTTTGATGGCCGAGTCCAGTAATCGGTTCGCAGCCGGCACCACGTACGGCGGGCAGGCCGAGCACGAGTCGGCACCTCCGGTGCAGCCGCCGCCTCGGCCATCCCCACCGCGGATCGCAGCGCCACCCACTATCGCGGCGCCACCCCCGCCGACGCCGGCGCCCGCACCGCCGCCCAGGCTGACCCCACCGCCGGTGACTCCACCTCCACCACCGACTTTCAGCGGCGTGGCAATCAACAACCGGGCGACGACATCCGGCGCCGCGACCGATCTGGACTTCCTACCGACCCTGACATTGGTTCTCGCCCTGATTTTTCCGCCGATGGCGCTTCCAGTTGGCTACGTCACGCGAGCACATCTCGGGTCGGCGCCGAGCCGACAGCGGGCGCTGACGCAGAAGGCACTGATCCTCGCGTACGTGTCGCTCGGGCTGTTCGGGGTACTGGTTCTGGTCAGCCTGATCGTCGCAGTCGTGTCCTAGCGACTCATTCCTTGGTCAGGCACAACACGATTGGCGGCTTGTAATCGTAGGTTCTGACCCACCGTTTCCCGCAGTCGTTGATGTCGTCGGTGCGCTTGGTGACCCGATCCGTCGCCGCGGATGATGAGCAGCTGACCTTGGTGAGCGTGTCGAGGCTCGAGGTGCCGTCTCCGTTCGAGGTGCCAGAGACACGGCGCAGGCAATCACCGACCTCGCTGTCGAAGATGACTCGGGCGATCGCGCTCGGGGTCCCGGTCGGTGTCGGCGCGGCTGTCGTGGTTGTCGTCAAATAGCTTGAGCCGGAATCGAACCGGTCAATCGCTGACTTGAACGACGAGATGGCCACCAGAACGACGATGAGGTAAGTCGCCGCGATCGCCGTACCCAGGTAGCCGATCACCAAGCCGGCGATCGCCAGACCTCGGCCGTCTTCGTTCGTGCGCTTGATCTGAGACAGCGAAATGTGTCCGAACACGATGCCCAGGGGCGATAGCACCAGGCTGGACACCAGGGCCGCGATGGCCATCGAATTCGTCTTCTGTACCGGAGGATATGGGCCGGCGGCCGTGTACTGAGCGTTAGATGACGCTCCCGCCACGGTATTCGGATCCATCGCGGGTGCGGCGGCGGGCGACGATGTGGCCGCGACGGTGGGTATGCCGGTGGGTTGCGTGGCGGGCGCGGCGGCGTTGGCTGCGCTCACCGATGCAAGCGCGTCGACGCCCCAACACGCGGCACACCCGAGGCCGACCGTGGCGATCCACTGCAACCACAAGGTAAAACCGGCTGCGGCGCTATCAAGCGATTGCCACCAGCTCCGGCCCAGCAACAGGATGCCCAGTATCAGCGGAACCAGCAGTCCGACAAGCCAAATCAGGTGCTGCCGACGCGCGATACCCCAAGCAGCGACCACCAGAACGGCCGAGATGACGATCAGCGCCTGGTAGCCCAGCCGCGCGAGGCCGCCACCAAAGATGTTGTAGGACCAGGCCGTCCATGGCACCGAGATCAGTTGTAGTGCGGTGGCCGCACCGGCAAGGCCGATGGCGCGGGTCCGCCGCTGCGGGTCGCGCGCGAAGATGGCGACGACGACAACGACGTACGCGCCCAGCGCGCCGGTGATGGCCAACTCCCACAACACCGAGCCCAGTGACGGAGTCCAGATGGCGCCGACCGTCCACGGCAACAGGTCGATGACGAAGAAGACCAACGGCGGCAACAGCAATGCCGCGCTGATCCCGGCTTGAGCGGCGGGTGCCATGCGGTGGACCGCGCCTGTCTTGGCCATCAGATTGGGGGCGAGGTCGGGGGAGAGCGGCATCCGCAAATTATCTAGGTGAGCGGTGCTCGACGCGCCATGGTTGCTGTACGCCAATCGTATGAATCCGGCCGGTTCGTCGATCCTGCCGAGGTCGCGCCGCCCAGCCCCAACGTGCCGGGTGCGGTCGGAAGGCAGACGCTTCGGACGGGCCAGGGCGGTGGGTGATCACGCATGACGAAATAGACGGATACATTTGCTGCGGTGAGCACTGCACCGCGCCGAAGTGCTTTTCGGGGAGGACGCGCCGGCGCCTTCCGCAGTTCGCTTCGCGGCGCATTCGAAGTAGGGTCACATTCGGCGGCGATACGATACTTAGCTCGCGCAAGTGCCGCCGAGCCCTTCGTGCGGGGACGAATGGCATTACGGCAATTGGCCATCGCGCCACGCCACGATTGAGCATCTGCGGGTCCCCGGACTTTCATTTACGGTGGGCGGGACGTTTGTGTAGCACCGAGGGTCAAGGTTGGCTATCTTGCTTCTTGGTCAATTGGCACAGCGAACGACATAATGCGCACCCGGGGGATGCAAGCATGACTAACGCCGATAAGGCGGCGTCACCGGCGAAGGTGGCAATCATTGACGACCATGATGTGGTCCATGCTGGAGTTGAGGCGTGGTGCGCACGTGCAGAGCCGCCAATTGAGGTCATCGGCAGTTTCACCAAACCGGCCGATTACTTCGCCCGATTTCCGGATCCCAACTGTGCAGAAGTCGACGTCGTCCTATTGGATCTGCAGATCGACGGGCATCGGCCGGATTGGGCCACGCTGGCTCGGTTGTGTGATGCCGGCCAGCGTGTCGTCGTTTATTCGCATATGTTCACCGACGAGGTGATCTTGCGGTGTTTGGAAACCGGCGCGGTGACGTACGTCGTCAAGTCCGAGGGCCAACGCCATCTGATCGACGCAATCCAGGCGGCGAAGGCCGGCCAGCCTCACGTCGCGCCGCGAATGGCCAATGCGATGCTCACCGGCAACACCGTCGGCCGGATCAACCTGTCCGACCGCGAGAAGGAAGTGCTGGTCGCCTGGTTCCAAACGGAGAGTAAGGATTTAGTGGGCAAACGTCTTTTCATTGCGCCCACCACCGTGCGCACCCATCTGCAGCGCGCCCGCGCCAAGTACGCCGCGGCCGGCCGCCCGGCCCCGACAAAGTCGGCCCTGCTCGCGCGTGCGGTGGAGGACGGGATCCTCAGTCTCAAGGACCTGTGATCGCGCCGACCTACCCACCGACGCAAGGCAGCATCGGTATGCAGATCTTCGGCATCGGCGGTGGCGGCGGCAGCTTCGGTGGCGGCGGCAGCTTGATCTGCGGCGGCGGTGGCAGCTTCGGTGGCGGTGGCAGCTTCGGTGGTGGTGGCGGTGGCGGCAGCTTGATCGGTGGTGGTGGCGGCGGCAGCTTGATCTGCGGCGGCGGTGGCAGCTTGATCTGAGGCGGTGGCGGCAGCTTGATCTGCGGTGGCGGTGGCAGCTTCGGTGGCGGCGGCAGCTTGATCGGTCCCGGCGGCGGCAGTTGAACGATGATCGGTGGCGGCGGTGGCAGCTTGATGTTCGGAATCTGGACGCTCGGCGGCGGCACCCCCGGACCCGGCACAGCCGCCGGCGGCGGCGGGACGGGATTCGGGAGCTGGACGGGAACCCTTGGGACCGCCCCGCCTCCGCCACCCGAGTACACGACTTTGTAGCCGCCGGTGGCGGCGGCATCCGGGACCGCGACGGCCGCAGGCACCACGATGTCCGGACGCTTGCCGGGGTTCAGTACCGGAGGACCGCCGTATCGGCCGGGGACCGGCCCCGTCCCGCTTTCGTATGCCGACGTGGCGGCGATCGCGACCGTCGGTGGGCGGATTCCCATCGCCACCCACACGGCCAACCCGGCCAGCGCCACCACACCGACGGCGGCGGCGGCGCTACCCACCAGCAGCACCTGCGGGCGTGCCGCGGGTGCGACCGAACTGTCGACCTCCGACGGGTCCTGGGTGTAGCTCAACGGATGCATGGCGCGCTGCAGTGGAACGCTGTCGCGCGGATAGCGGGCCGGATCCTCGATCGACAACGGCCCGGAGTCGTAGGTCATCGAGTACGCCAACTGCGAACCGATCACCGGACTCTCCGCTGTCGTCGCCGCCGGAGCCGAAACCGCCTCGGCTACCGGCGCCGGTGCAGGCTTGGGCACGTGCGGCGGTGTGGGTCGCGCCGCAGGGATGACGGGCGAATTGTGCACTGCCGCAGCAGCACCGCGCGCGAGCGCGAAAGCGGGGTGCTGGGGCACGGCCAACGGCAGCTGGGAGCGCAACTTGGAAGCGACCGGCGCCGGGTCACCGCTGGCGGCCACCAGATAGACACCGGTGGCTGCCCCGGGTTCGTCGTCGAGACGGCTCAACAGGGTCGTGCAGGCCGGCACCGGATCGGCACCGCTGTAGGGCTCGGCTGCAATGACCGTGGTGGTGACGGCGTCCGCACCGACGATCGACAGCGTTGCGAGGTCGTCGTCGACGAACAGCAGCGCACATTCACCGTTGGTCGTCGCCCCACGCACCAGCGCGGTGGCGGCCTCGGCGTTCGAGACGATGCTGACGTCCTCGACGCCCGACTGCCTCAAGCTCTGCGCCAAGCGCCCCGCTTGGTCCTCATCCTCCCAGCACAACCGGGTGGCGACGAGGCGGTGATCGGACTCGCGCAGGGAATGATGCGTTCCTGCGATCGTGGTGTGCAGTTGCCCGGCCGGGTCCGACGACAATTCGAAGTCGGATTCGTCAAGCACGTCGCCACTGTCAAAGTCCAGCAACGCCAGCCGCGCCGACGGCCCAGTTACGGCCACCCCGAGAGCCACGTCCACCGAAATCTTCCCCTTGCGAATTGATGGTGGCGTCACTATGTCATTTGGATAACGGCCGCAGTATCGGTCGAACGGTCGACACCGCAAACGCGACTACGGCGAGCCGGCGGGCGTGACGAGGAGCATCAGGGCGATGACCGCCGCCGCGGCGACGAGGTAGATACAGCTGATCGCCAACGCCGCCTTGGCGAGCCCGGCTCCGCCTGCGCCGGTGTGCGCGATGCGACCGCGTGCGATCATGCTCAGCGGGATCGTCACCGGGGCGATGAACGGACCCATCAACAGCACCAGCACGAACGATGCCAGCGCGAGCGAGTTGATCGGCGCATCTGTCGAGGGTGCGGCAGGGGGCGAGGCCGCGGGCGGTGGTGCCGGTGAGTAGGGGGGTGACTGCCGCGGCCCGGCGACCGGAGCCGCAGCGGCTGACGACGCAGCCCCGACGGTGTAACCCGCGCCGAACCGGCTGGGGGGTAATACCGAATCCGGCATTCGTGACCCTTCGATCCGCGCAGCAGGGCGGTCCCCGGCGCTCGCTGGGCCATCGTTATCGCAGGCCGTCGACCCGGGCAATCGTACGTTCGGCCTACAGACAATCCACTGCGAGTGGGCGGCGCCGAGCCTAATCTTTGACGCGCGGGGCCCACCGTCGTGCGTGCCCACATGCGTCCGGGCCGCCGGCAGGAGGGAGTCGAAGTGGTGGTGGCGACCGCGACCGCGTGCCATCCGCTGGCTCGGCCCATCGCAACGGAGCCGCGGTGACAACCCCCAGCGAGCCGCCATGCAGTCATTGCGGGTCCGTTGTCCGGGCCAATGCGCCATTCTGTTCGGCCTGTGGCCAGGCCGTTCCGAATCGTCCGGTGCACGCGTTGACCACCGCGACTACCCCGACGCAGCACCACCTTTCCGCACTGCCGGCACCGGCAGGCACCGATCAGATCGTGGGGGCAGGCCGGGGCGTGCGCTGTTGCAGCCACCTGCTGGACGTGGCCGCCATGCTCAGCCCGGCCTTTCCGATCGCCATTGCCGCGGCGATTCTCGGCGTGGTCGACGTCATCTACATCGTGGTGCCGGTTTCGTTCGTCGCGATCGCAATCTGGATGTCGTTGTGGCGGGCGCTGAGTGGGATGACGTTCGGCACCGCGACACTGGGCCTGCGTACGGTGCGTACCGCTGACAACAGCCCGCCCGGGATCGGCCCGACGTTGCTACGCAGTCTGGTCTTCACGGTCACCGGAGGGCTTGCCGCGCTGCCCGTCCTGGGTTCCCCGGCGTTCCGGCGCGGCTTCCACGATCACGTCGCCGGCACCTCGGTGATCGACATCAGCCTCGGCGCCAACCCATTCGGCTCGCGCCAACAGACGGCGCTACGCCGGACCCTCGACCGTGGACTGCGCAAGGTCAGTTCACCGGTCCCCGTTGCAGCGGGGCGGCCGTAGATGCAGCTGAAGATCATCCTGCGCCGAACCGACGGCAGTCACGCGCAGCTCGCCGTCACCGCTGACGCGACGGCATCGATCGGCGATCTCGCGACAGCACTGGTCGCGGGCGATCCGGAGCGGCGAACCGCGGGCCCACCCGTGGGCGCCACCCTCAAACTCGAGCACAGCTCGTTCGACAGCGCCGCGCCGGGTCGGGTACTCGACCCGCGGCGCAGCCTGATCGACTCGGGCATCCGTTCCGGCTCGACGGTCAGTGTGACGACCGCGCCTGCCAACCCGAACGCGAGGTCTCGCCGGGGCCGTTCGGTCGCGGTCCTGCGGGTGCTGACCGGGCCCGATGCGGGTCGTGAATTTCCCTTGGCCGCCGGAAATTCCCGCATCGGCACCGGCTTGACCAGTGACGTGCTGCTCAGCGATCCCAGCCTGTCGGATGTGCACGCCGCCATCTCGGTCGGCGACACCATCGAGATCTCGAATCTGGCCGGACCCGACGGTGTGCTGGTCGGCGGCGTGCCCACCCAGCGGGCGGTGATCGGCGCAACCGACACGGTGCGGCTCGGTTCCACCGAACTTGCAGTGCTGCCGACGGTTCGCTCCCGGTCCGCGCAGAACGACAGCAGCGCAATCGAATTCAATCGCTCGCCGCGCGTGGTGGCGCGATTCGCCGAGCGCCGGTTTGTCCCGCCACCGATTCCACCGCGGCCCGAACCCCAGCCGTTGCCGATCATGTCGATGTTGCTGCCACTGGTCATGGGGCTGGTGCTGCTGGTGACCACACGCAGCATGCTGTCGATCCTGTTTGTCGCGCTGAGTCCCTTGCTGATGATCGGCATGTATTTCGACACCCGTCGGCAGGAGAAGAAGAAGCGCGAGGACGCGATCAAGCGGTTCGCCGAATCGCTGCGGGTTCTTGCCGAGAACCTGACCACCGCCCAACGGGTGGAGCGAGCCACCCGGCTGGCCGAGACTCCGGCATTGTCACAAACCGTCGAAGCGATCCACCGGCTGGGCCCGCTGCTGTGGACCCACCGCCCCGAGACGCCGGAGTTCCTCAGCGTCCGAATGGGATTGGGCGACGCCACGTCGCGCTGCGTGGTCGACATCCAGGAAGGGCAAGACGGCGACGCCCACTACACCGCTCAGTTGACCCAACTCCGCGATGAATTCGCCACGATCAGCGATGTGCCGATCGTCGCGGATCTGCGGGAATGCGGCGCTCTGGGGATATGCGGGCCTCGTGGGCTGGTCGACGGTGTCGCGCGCGGCATCGTCATGCAACTCGTCGGACTGCACTCGCCCGCGGACGTGGCGGTCGCGGCCTTCAGTTCGCCCCAGGCACGACAGTGCTGGGAATGGCTGGAGTGGCTCCCGCACGCCGGCTCGGTGCAAAGTCCGTTGACGGGCAACCATCTGACCGAAAGCGCCAGCGGCGCGGCGTCGCTGCTCGCGCGGCTGGAGGATTTGGTCAAGAAGCGCCGCGAGTCGACCGATGCACCGATCCCGGATTTCGGCGTGATCGACGAGGGCACACCGAGTCTCGACGGCCCGCCGCACGCGGTGCTACCGGCGGTGGTTGTAGTCGTCGAAGACACCGCGCCAATCGATCGGCCGCGGCTGACCCGGCTGGCTGAACACGGCGCGGCCGTTGGCGTCCACGTCATCTGGATCGCGAGCGAGGTCACCAGCCTGCCGGCAGCGTGCCGCACCTTCCTACTGGTCGACAACGCCACCGGTGGGTCCACCGTGGGCGAGGTCCGCCGCGGCCGGCACACCTTCCCGATCGCGTGCGAAACCCTCGACATCCCCGACGCGGCACAGGTCGCTCTGCTGCTGGCGCCGATCGTCGACGTCGGCGCCGCCGTCGAAGACGAGACCGACCTGCCGCGCTCGGTGTCCTATCTGGCTCTGACCGGGACCGGACTGGCCGGCGACCCGGCCACCGTCACCCGGGAATGGCTGGCCAACGAATCGGTCACCTCGAGAAGGACGCGTGGCCAAGCATTTTCAGGCCAGCCCAGCAACTTGCGCGCGCTCGTCGGCTCGACGGGGACCGCAGACTTTCATCTCGACCTGCGTGAGCACGGACCCCACGCGCTCGTCGGCGGCACCACTGGGTCCGGGAAAAGCGAGTTTCTGCAAACCTGGGTGTTGGGGATGGCGGCCGCGCACAGCCCCGACCAGGTGACCTTCCTGCTGGTGGACTACAAAGGCGGCGCGGCGTTCGCCGAGTGCGTCCACCTGCCGCACACCGTCGGCTTGGTCACCGATCTGTCGCCTCACCTGGTGCGGCGAGCCTTGACATCTCTTCGTGCGGAGATCCGCCGACGCGAAGAGCTTCTGAACCTCAAGGCCGCCAAGGATTTGGTGACCCTCGAACAGTCCGGCGACCCGGATACCCCGCCGAGTCTGATCATCATCGTCGACGAGTTCGCCGCCCTGGTCAGCGAAGTGCCCGAATTCGTCGACGGCGTCATCGACGTCGCGCAGCGCGGCCGCTCGCTCGGCCTGCATCTGATCCTGGCGACACAGCGCCCGGCGGGGGTCATCAAGGACAACCTGCGCGCGAACACCAATCTGCGGATCGCACTGCGGCTCAACGACGTCGACGACGCCGTGGATGTCATCGAAGATCCGCTCGCCGCCCACTTTCCGTTGGGGGTGCCTGGCCGCGCGGCCGCCAAGACGGGTCCGGGCCGACTGACTGTTTTTCAATCGGGCTATGTCGGCGGAGTCTCCAGCGATCAGCCCGAGCAGGCACCGATCGACGTGTGCGAGTTCGTGTTCGGGCGGCGACGCCAATGGTTGACCTCGGTAGCCGGCGGACGAAAGGTCACTGGCCCGACCGATATCAAACGCATCGTCGCGACGATCCGCGCGGCAACCGACGCACTGGCGATCGCACCCCCACGTCGACCATGGCTGCCACCGCTGGCGCCCGTCTATGCGCTCGAGAAGCTGGCCGGGATGGCCCGCGACGAGCAACTCGTGATCGGGCAGGCGGACTGGCCCGACGACCAAGCCCAGCGCCTCGGGGTGCTCAATCCGGACCGCGACGGCAACATGGCGATCATCGGCACGGGCGGGTCGGGCAAGTCGACCGTGCTGCGAACGCTGGCCATCTCGGCGGCGCTGACCCCAGGCGGTGGTCCCGTGCACGTGTACGGGTTCGACTTCGGATCCGGCAGCCTGCGGATGCTCGATGCGCTGCCGCATGTCGCGGCCATCGTCGACGGCGCCGACGACGAACGCATCGGGCGGGTATTGCGGCGGCTCACCGCGATCCTCGAGGAGCGTTCGGCGAAATTCAGTAGAGCCCACGCGTCCGACATCGCTCAGTACCGCCAGCTCAGCGGGGAGCCGGAGCCGCGCGTCCTGCTGCTGATCGACGGCATCGGCGCATTCCGGGAGGCCTACGAACACGCGTCTCGATCACCGTACTTCGGCATGTTCACGCAGCTTGCCGCCGACGGTCGCATGCTGGGTATCCATGTGATCGTCACCGCCGATCGCCCGGGTGCCCTGTCGGCGTCGCTGTCGTCGACGATTCAGCGCCGCCTGGTGTTGCGGCTCGCCTCCGACGACGACTACGGGCTCGCGGGCGTGTCCGCCGATGTCCTGTCGGCCGCATCCCCACCGGGGCGCGGCCTGATGGACGGCCAGGAGATCCAGGTCGGGGTCTTCGGTGGGGATGCGAACACCGCCGTGCAGGGCCGAGCGATCGCGCAACTTGCGCAAGCCATGCGCGACAACGGGTTCCCAGAGCCCGAGCCGATCGCTCGACTGGCCGAGCACATCCCGCTGCACACCCTACCGGCGACGGCTGCCGGCTCACCGGCCATCGGAATCGCCGACGAGACGTTGGCGCCGATCGGCGTGAACCCGCACGGCGTATTCATGGTCACCGGGCCACCCGGGAGCGGGCGGACCACCACGTTGGTCACCCTGGCCCAAGCGGTGCGTCGATCCAACCCCAGCATCCGGCTGGTCTATCTCGCGCCGACCATCTCGACGGCGACCGGTGCCGGCGGGTGGGACGACGTGGTGGTCGGCCCGTCGCGGGTCACCGACTACGCCAACGAGTTGATGGCCGGCCTGCCCACCGACGCGGCCGACCGACTCATGGTGGTGATCGAATCGGTCGCCGACTTTGGCGGTACCGAAGCCGAGAACGAGCTGACTCAACTGGTGAAAACCCTGAGCGAGGCAAACGTTTTCGTGGTCGGCGAATCGGGTGTGTCGTCATGGAGTCAGGCGTGGCAGCTGGCTCAACCCTTCAAGTCCGCCCGCCGTGGGATCGTTCTGGCACCCGACGGCTCCGATACCGACAACCTGCTGAACACCGCAATCGGATACGTGCACGGCAGCTACTTCCCACCCGGGCGTGGGGTGCTGATCGAGCGCGGTAAGGGAACCTGGCTGCATGTCGCCCAGCCAACCATCTAGAACCAGGGGAGGCTACCGTGGCCTATAACGGTGCCGACGCCGACCAACTGCGCTCTGCCGCCAAGCAATTCGACAGTGTGGCGGGTGCGCTCGAAGGCGTGGCGAAGGTCGTGAGTTCGTCGATCAACGGCCCGTGGTGGGGTACCGACGCCGATCGGTTCCGGTCGCAGTGGACCGGTGTGTCGCACCCCAACGTGAAGGCGGCGGTGTCGGCGCTACGGGAGGGGGCGAACAGCCTGCGCCACAACGCCCAAGAACAAGAACGGGTCAGCAACACCGCCGGAGCGAGCGTGGGCGGGGCAGCCCCGGTGGGGACCGCGCAACTGTTCGCCCACATCGACAACTACAACAAGGAGGGCGACGGAGTTCGCATCGAGAAGGTCCTCGGCGCTGACGGTAAGACCCGTCTGATCGTCTACTTCCAAGGCATGAGCACCACCGAGAACCGCACCCTGGAGCGCAACGTTCCACTGCTGGACGGAAAGGTGGACCCTGCCGTAATCGCCCGAATTCGTGAGGCACTGGATGGTTCTCCCGACGGGACGAAAACCGACATCATGCTGGTGGGATTCAGCCAGGGCGGTATCGACGCCCAGAACGTCGCGGCGGAGGCCAACGGGTTGGGGTTCCATGTCACGAACCTGGTCACCTATGGATCGCCGGTCATCACTGCCGGTCTCGACGGTGTGCAAACCGTGCACCTGCACGGTAATACCTCTGAAGGCGTCCCTGACCTGGTACCCGGGGCAGGATCAGTAGTGCACTCGGTCAACACCGTAGTGCCGGGACTCAGTATGTTCACGGGGATCGCCGGTCTCGCCAATCAGGCTCCGTCGCCGTGGAATTCGGTGTTTGCGTCCAACTCCGACGTACCGTTGTCGAAGCTGTTGGACAAGGGCTACGACCACACCCTGCTGTATCCCGACGTGGCGCAGGATTTCGACAAGTCGACCGATCCGCGGTTCACCGACGTCAAGGCCAGTATGCAGAAGTACCAGGGGACAATAGTCGACGTATCACCGCCGAAAGACCCACCGCGCACGTGAACCCCGCACCGCCCGGCTGGTCCGATCCCAACGCCGCACCGGCGACGTCCCCGCGGGCCAACACCATCCTCACCGTCGCCGCCGTGGTACTGACCGCGGTGGTACTGGTCACGATGATCGGAGTCGTTCTCGCCCACCGAGACACCGTCCTCGACAACCACGCCACCCCACGCGTGACCGTCACGCTGATAGCGGCCAACAGTCCGGCGGGCGAGCCGTTCATGTCTGCACCTACCGCACCGACGGTCGCGGTATCGGCAGCGGCCGTGGAGGCGATCCGAAGGGCGACGTCAGGACTACCCGTGTCACCCGACCGCGCAGTGCGGTTGGTGTCGGGCGCCCGCGCCGGTTTGTACGGTGGCACCGGCGACCCGACGCCATGTGACGCGCCCGCGCTGGCCAACTATCTCGACGCCCACCCCGGCCGGGCGCAGGTGTGGGGCGAGGTGGAAAGGCTACGCCCCAACGAGATTCCGTACTACTTGAACACGCTGACACCGGTGGTGCTGACGGTCGACACCTGGGTGACGTCGCACGGCTACGGCGCCGACGGCCGCGCCACTGCGGCACAGGCGGTGCTGCAGGCCGGCTCGGCGGTGCTGATCGACCCGGCGGGCGTTCCCCGGGTGCGTTGCGCGGGTGCGCATCCGCTGACGCCACCGGCTAACGTGAGTTTCGCGACGCTGAACCCGGTCGGTGCGCCGTGGCCCGGCTACGAGCCCCAGAGTGTGGTTGCGATCGCGTACACCGAGGGGCCCGCGTCGTTCAGTGACCCTGCTCCCACGGCACCGGTGGGCAGCTTCACGCTCACCGATCTCGGCTCCGGCGAGCCGGTGCCGCGCCCTGCCGGCGGAACCATCGACCTCAGCTCGGCTGCGGGGCTCACCACCATGCTGCCCGACCCGATCGCGTCCAACGAAGCCAATCCCGGCCACCCGTGACCGGACGCATACTCCCACCAGCGGTGCGCGCACCCGCGGTGTACGCCATTCGGATGAATCCGCCGACAAACCCTCGCAGGGCGAGTCCGCGGTGCCCTACAGTCGTGCCAATTCGGTCATTCCTTGCCCGGAACCCAACTAGGAGGCATCACCAATGGCACGTATGGGGATGGACGTCGACGCCGTCGAGAACACCGGGCGTCAGCTCAAGACGCAGGCGTCCAACATCGGCAACCTGGTGTCGCAGATCGACAAGGTCGTGCAGTCCCTGACGTCGGTGTGGGATGGCAAGGATGCCCAGACGTTCGTCCACGACTGGTGGCCGCAGCACAAGAAGGCTCTGCTCGCCGCCCAGCATCAAATCGATGGGCTGGGCCAGTCGGCGCTCAACAACGCCTCGGAGCAGCGCAGCGTATCGTCGCGTTGACACGGCGGCACGCCCGCACTGATCGAGCTCGGCGCCGGCGCGCCGAATGTTGTTGATCTGCCGCTGATCAACGCCCACGCGATGAACGCCGACAGTGCCACGGCGAGCACGCCGAGCACGATCAGAACGATGGTCAGGGTGCGGGTGCTCATCCCGGCGATCTTCGGTGCCCGCGCAGGAATGCCTGGGCGGATCGGTCCGGTGGTGTTCGGGATCGGGTTGGGGGCCGTCCGAAACCCGGGGTTTGCGCCGCGGCGCGCCTGGCGGGCTTCGTCGATCGCGCACCACGGACATGCGTTGCAGGACACCGGAACCTGATGCAACCCCTTCGGGCAGGCGGTGACGGTGATGCGTTGCAATGCTTCGCGCCACTGCCCGGCGGTGGGCCGCAGGCGCGGATCGGTGGCCCCCGCGGTGAACGCGCGGTAGAAGAACTGTTGAATCTCACCGGGCAGGAAGGTGATCGGCGGGGCCATCGGGTGGGTGCGCAGCAGGGAGGACGGGCCGCCTGCCCAATCACCGCTGCGGGCCAGTGCCAACGCGGCGGGTTGATCGCCCGGGCCGGTCCATTCCCCGCGCAGGAACGGATGGTTGCCGCCCATCAATAGTTGGTGGATGTGAACGGCCAGGGCGAACAGGTCGGAAGCCTGACTACGCGGCTGGGTGTGCAGATCGATACCGGTCAGCTCGGGCGCGGTGAACTCGGGTCTACCGACGGTACACAGGTACTGGCGCCCGAACGGATCGGTGAACTGCATTGAGTCGCAGTCGACAAGCGTCACCTCGGTGGTGTCGGAGACCAGAATATTGCGCTCCTGAAAGTCGCCGATCACCGCGCCCACCCAGTGCACCACCTCGACCGCCAGGCAGAGGTTCGCGGCCACGTTCACCAGATGGCCCCAGGTGGCGTGCTTGACCCATTGCGGGGCGTTGGGTGGAGGGTCGCGCCGATTCGACGGATTGCTCAGGGCGTGGATTTCGACGGAGGTCGCGGTCGCGATCTTGGGCATCACGTAACCCACGAGGCTGTTGCCGTCGTTGAGCGTGTGGATGGGCCAGGTCAGCACCGCGAAGCCGTTCGGCTGGATTGCGCCCTCAGGAGACGCCTGAGTCATCGCGGCGACCTTGGCCAACTTGTGCTCCAGGTTGGGCAAGGTGGGGTGAAACACCTTGGCGGCCCAGTCAGGATGGCCCGCGACGTCGTAGATCGTACCTTCACCGGCCTTGGCAAGCGCCGGCCCGAGCGCGACCGCCTCACCGGTTCCCAACCGCAGGTTCACTTCTCCGACCGCCTGAAGAGCCGGGGGCGGCTCGACGACTTGGCGAGCGGGGCCGTGTCGGGCTCGGGTGTCGCGGCCACCGCGTCTGATGTGTCGACGGGAAGGTCGGTGGCCTCCGGCGGAGCTGGCGCGGGTTCGGCCGGAACCGCCTGTGCAACAGGTGTATTCGGGCGGACGGGGGGCGGGGTGGGGGAGCTCGCCGTCATCTTGATGATGGGCGTCGGGCTGGGATGGTAGGCGTCGTCTTCCCAGCACAATGTGGCCAGCACCATCGTCTTGTCATCACCGGTCTGGTCGTCCTCGATGCTGCGCAACAACGACGCGAAGTTGGCCGAGTTGGCACCGGCACGTACCCGCTCCCAGGACCCGCGGAAGAACGGCTCGTAGGCTTCGCCGGTCGCGACGTTGGTGATCTTGTAGGTCATCCCGTCGGTACTGAGTGCGAACGCGGTGACGGCCGGTCGGACCGCGGTGCGGAAGGACTCGTCGAACGCGCCATCGGACTGCAGGAACCACGTGGCGTTGGGGTAGTCGTCCTTGGCCTCGATGAGCAGTGTCTCGATGCTGTCGTCGGTCTGGACGGCGATCACGCCGTCGCCGATCTGCCCGAAGACGGCGCGTTCGCGGTCGGCCAACGCAACGCACAACGTGGTGGCCAGCTTCGCGCTGTCCAACCCGAAGTGTCGTGCCTGGGTGTGGACGTGCTCGGTCGCCTTCTCGAACAGCACCCGGATCAGCTGCTGGGCTTCTTCGGTTGTGCTGGTGCGGAATTCACGGATGAAGCGGGACCGCATGGCGTTGGCCAGCACGCTCTGGCAGGCGGTGTACGAGCCCCAGGCCGAGGTGCCGGTGACTGAACCCGCGCCGTCCGCGACGGCGGCCACCATGAAGTCCTGGGTGACGCCGTAACAGTAGGCGTCATCGCAACCGAGGCCGCGGCGTTCGTGCTCGGACCCGATGACGGAGGCACCAACTACGCCCCACTGCCAACTGCCTCGTGCCCCGTTTTCGGGTGGGGTCATGCGCTGGTCCAGCCGCTGACCGGCGGTAGGTTGATCCGGTCACCCATCGCGCCCAGCGCTTCATCGCTGCGGGCGTAGTCGGTGGAGTTCGACACGTTGCTCAGCGACGCCGACAACCACTCGAACAGTTCTTCGTACATCAGGCCGTTCAGCGGCGCCGGGGAACGCTGCACCGACAGCCGGCCCAGCTGCCGGTAGTCGACCCCCGACCCCGCGCCCACCGGGAAAACCGTGACACCTCTGCTGGATTCGGCGGCGTTGAGCCGGGCGACGGCCGCATCGAAGCCGTCGACGTTGGGTTTGCCGTCGGTGAGGATGAGAATCCAGGGCCGGTAGTACTGCAGACCGGCGGCCTTGTAGGCATGCTTGCGGTCCTCGAGGATGTCGAGCGCCAAATGGATTCCCGCAGCCATGTTGGTGGTACCCGACGCGGTGAACCTCGCGGGCTGCAGCATGCGGGCTTCCTGCATGGGCACCAGCACGGTGGCGACGGAACCGAACGTGACGACGGCGACCTCGACCCGCTTGCTGGCCAGTGTGTCGTTGTGCAGGTAATGCACGAACGAGGTGAACCCTTGCTCGAGCGCCGCGATCGGGTCGCCATTCATCGACCCCGAGACATCGCACAAAACGACGCACGCCACCCGGGGATCGGGGTTCTCGTCATTGAGTTCGACGGCCCAAAAGTCAGACATGAGGCTCCTTACAGTGTCGGCCCGTGGAGGACTTCCGCCAGATCTTCTCATCGCCGCCGCCACGATTCACCGCTAACCGTGCAGGCGACGGCGCGGTCCGGCGCCCGCTCGCATCGACTGCCGCACGTAGGGATCCGAGTCGCGGGGGCGCTGCCCCCAGCGGTAGGTACTTCAATTGCCTTCTCGTGGAGTGATTGTGCAGATCAATCCAAGCCTCGACGAACTTCCCTCGCCGGCCGTGCGGTCGCCGCAGCGGCACGGTTCCACGGCCGTCAGTCGAACGTATGAATTTGCGCGAGGATGCCCGGCGTTCGTCCGAACGTCTGAATTTGGGACCTAATACATGTCGCAACGATGACCGGTCGGGTTATATGGCCGGAAAAGCGCGAATCGCTACCTGATGGTCCAGCTCGCTTGGGGGAGCCCTGTGAACGATCATGCCGATGCCACCGGCGCCAGCCCGGCGGGCGGTGCCCGTAGCAAGCACGGCCAACGGCGAATCGACCCCGCTCTGAAGTGGACCATCGGCAGCGACATCTGCGCAGCGCTGGCGTTGCTGGTGTCACTGTGCCTGCCGTGGAACATCACGTTCGGGTTCGGTGTGCCGGGCAGCAGCGCTGTGCTGTACGCCGTGGTGTGGATCGCCGTGCTGTTCGCCATGGTGGCGATCGGGGTCAGCCACCTCGGGGCCGCGGCACCGTTGCGCGCCGCGCTGGACCCGTCGGGCACCGGGCGGTTGCGCGTGCTTTTCACGATTCCACTGCTTCTGGTCGTCGGCGGCTTCGTGGTGTTCACGATCGTGCAGACCCTTCGACTGGCCGGGACCGGGACGGCGTCGCCGGGTGTGGGACCCGGCGCCATGTTCGCGCTGGCCGGCGGGGTGCTCGGCGCTCAGCCCCCGATCGGCTCGCCGGCGGTCAGCCGGTGGCAGGCATGGGCGCGCCGCATCGCGCGCGCCGCGATCGTGCTGACCGTGCTGTCGGCGTTGTTCAACCTGTACTGGCGTACCGAGTACATGTGGGGCGCCGATTCACTGGGCGGCGCCGATGCGGCGGGCGTGGTGCTCACGGTGCTGTACGCGGTGGTTGCGGTGGCGGCCGTGGTGATCGGATGCACCTGGATCAGGCGCGATTCCGACGCTGCGCGCCTGGCCCTGGTGATCCTCGCCGGTTCCACACTGGTCGCGGTGCTGTTGGTATGGAGTCTGAGTGTCGGTCGCGAGATCGACGCGTTTCACGGCATCGCTCAGAGCACGTCGACCGCGGCGGTGGGGTACGAGGGCTACCTCGCGTGGATCGTGGCGGGCGCGGTGGGTGCGGCGGTGAGCTGGTCGGCGCTGACGTCGACGGCACGGCCGGATCGGCAGCTGGTCGCTGCGGCGGTGCGCACCGTGTTGACGCTCGTCGTGTTCTGGTGCGTGGCGTCGATTGTGTTGCGGGTGGCCGATTTTGTCGTCGCAGCCAGCTTGGATCTGTTGCATTCGCTGTACGACACCGCGATGCTGGTGAGCTTCGACGCGGTGACGGCGGTACTGGCGTTCTGGCTGCGCAGGAACGTCGACAAAGCGTCGGCGCGTGTGCTCATCGGGATGAGCACGGCCCTGGTCGGATTCGCGGTCGGCCGGGTGGTCATCGGGGTGGCGATGGCGCCTCGGGTGTTCTACGTGGACGGCGGCCCCGCGTACAACCCGGTGTACGGCAATACGCTGGCACAGCAGATCACGTCGACGTTCGACGTGGTGATCTGCGGAGTGGCGTTGAGCGTGCTGGCCGCGGCGGTGATCATCGGCGCGCTCGGGACACAGCCGACCCGGCAGGCGCCGGCGGCCCCGCCTCCCGCCGATGTCGTTCCCTCGGTGGACAAGCCGGCTCGCGACGCCGCAGCCCCGGTGATAGCGCGCCCGACAACTCCGGAGCCTGATCCGGTGCCGGGAAGTGCCGCCTACCGCATCCAGCGTGTGCTCGCCGACTCGACCCAGCGTTTCGGCGCGGGCACCACCTACACCGGCGCGCAACGCGGCGACAGCGAAACGACCGAGAGTTCAAAGTAGCTACAGCGGAACGCAAAGCTCGATCCCGGCGTCTGATCCGGTATGGACTATTGCGTGGGATCCGGGGATGGAACGGCGGCCATGTTCAGCGGTCGCCCCGACGTGGACGTCGACGGCGATGGTGAGCTCGACGGGGTGCGCCTCGATGTCGACGGCGACGGGGCCTTCGATGACGCGCTGGCCGATTTCGACGGCGACGGCCTGGCCGACCACGCCGCTTTCGACCTCGACGACGGCGGATCGACGGTCTTCACCGACGACGGGACCGGAACGTGGGCGATCACGCCGGCCGGCACCCGCGGTGCACTGCGATGGTTCGGCCTCGACGGCGTCGAGCACACTGCGAGCGGGCCAACCGATTTCGATGCCGACGGCAGGCCCGACCGGTTACTCGACGTCGACCGCGACGGCCTGGCCGACCGGGCGCTGAGAAGCGGACCCGGCGGCGGGTTCGACGCCGGCTACGTCGACACCGACGGGGATGGGCGCTGGGACGTCAAGTTGTTCGACGCCGACGGGGACGGCGCCGCCGACGACGCGGCTCCGGTGTCGCCGGCGCCCGGTTAGCGCCCCTGTCCGGGCGGCCCGGCGAAGGCCTGCGCGATCTCCAGCCACCGGACGGCATCGGCGCCGATGGCCTCGACAGCCAACTCCGAGCGCGGCCGGCGCTGGGTGACCAGGAAGCAGAAGTCGACGGCGGAGCCGGTCACCCGTTGGCCGGCGTCCTGGGGTCCCCACGTCCAGCGGGTGCCGTCGGGGGCGGCGAGGTCGACGCGAAAGGGTTCGGCGGGTGGCGTCAGGCCGTGCACGGTGAACGCGAAATCGCGGGTGCGCACGCCCAGGTGGGCGATCGACTTGAGCCGCACCGTCGGGACGGGCTCGACACCGAGGCTGTCGGCCACGTCCAGACCGTGCGCCCAGGTCTCCATCAGCCGCGCGGTCGCCATCGACGCCGCGCTCATCGGCGGCCCGAACCA
>JAEZIA010000015.1 GCA_023416315.1 Actinomycetes bacterium | reverse complement strand
ACATGATGGTCATCACCAACACGATCAGGCCGGTCATCGGGAGCAGCCGAACCAGATGCGTCATCACTTTCGCGGGAGGTCCGATCGAGAAGTCCGATGTCCGGACTGTCCCGGCGAGAATCGCTGTCGCGATCCCGGCGCCGCCGGTGGTCAACAGGAGCGCAACAACTTTCGTCGTCGACGATGCGTGCAGGCGCAGAGGCCCATGTCCGAAGATCAACATCCCCAACAGCGACAGTGTCAGGGCCGTGATGGACACGAGCACCGCGGCAACAATCCGGTCGCTCAACCTGACCCCGGTGAAGTTGCGAGGATGAACGACGCGGGTGAGCACAACCGACGTGCGCACGAGGTGGGCACGAGCGCGATGCCAAGCCGACACATGTGGATCTGGCGGATCCGAGGGAATCCCGGGATTGTCGTTGCCATCCCATGGCGTTGCATCGCCACTTGGTTTCTCCAATGTGGTCATGGGTCCCCCGGTCTGCATCCTGGTCTCGGATCAGTCCAGGGTGCGCTCATAGCGCGGCCCACACATGCGTAGCGCACCACTCGAAATGCGCGACATGAAGGTGCCGTCTACTCGGTGGGCGCGAACACAATGCGGCCTGACGAGCGCCTACGCGATCGGAGTAACGACCACGCTAATGGTGGTTGCGCCGGGGACGGACTCGATCACCAGTTGGGCGGCATTGGCGGCCGAGACCACGTTGCCGCCGGTGACCGTCACCTCATACCCGTTCGGAAATTGCACGGCGGGAACCGAAATCGTGGTCAGCGCACCGGCGGGGAACGTTCCCGAGCCATCGACCTTCGCGGTCGAGTAACCGAACGTGAAAGTGCCGTTGGCGAAGGATGACGACGTCGGCGTGCCGGAAACCAGCTGCGGGTACGGAGAGCTCAGCACAAGCAGGTTGCCGGTGTTCACATTGTCGCCGGTCGGCGGCGACGCCGGGTCGTAGACCAGGCCCTCGACGTCGGGTGAGCCGGTGATGTCACCGACGCCGGAATACGCCCATTCGGCCCAGCTCATGAAGTACCGGTCACCGGAGCGCATTTCGTCGGTGAGTATCTTGCGGTCACTGGTGGCACCGAACTCGTTCATCATCGCCGGCACGTTGTGGCGTTTGGAATAGCGTTGCGCTTCCACGGCAAGGGTATTGGCGATCTTGGTGCACAGCGCCCCACCGATAGGCCCGCAGTAATTGTGGAACGCCAGAACGACGTACGGGTCGGTGACGTGCCCCAGCAGTTCCACCGGCAGACCCAGCAGGGTCGGCACTTCGGTCACCGCTGGGTTCGGCGGTTCCAGGTACAGCGGAGTAGTCGCATCGACCGAGCGGATGGCGGCGGCCACCTGGTTGTACATCGGGGTCAGCTGCTGAGCGGTGAAGAAGGAGCCGCCCAACAGCGCGACCGGATAGTTGGAACCCGGGAACGGCTCGTTGATGATGTCGTAGCCGATGACCGCGGAGTCGCCGCTGAAGTAATTCGCAATGCGCTGCCAGGCCAATGTGTAATGGTCCAGCAGCCCAAGGCCATCTTCGGCATAGGCATTGCCCCAGAACGCATCCCAGGCGTGGGCCATCGCCGGGTTGACGTAGTAATTGCCCGGGAATCCGGCGTTCGGATTCGGCCGCCCACCACCATTGGATGCCCAGGCGGGGGCGCCTTCACCATAGAACTGGTCGCTGTAGAGGTCCTGGTGCATATCGATGACCGTGTAGATCCCATGCGCGGCCAACATTTGCACGGTCGCGTTGATCGAGTCGAGGTACGCGGTGTCGATCACGCCCGGCTGCGGCTCCACGCCGGCCCAGATCACACCCAACCGCACCACATTGAAACCGTTGTCGGCCAGGAACTGTGCGTCTTCTTCGTCGAAGCCGCTGGCGGACGGTAGATACGGCGCCAGCTTGTACACCTCGTTGAGACCGTGCAGGATCACCACCTGCCCGGCGCCATTGGTCAGCCACGTGCCGATCTGCGAAATCTCCGGCAGTGGTCCGGTATCCGGTTGCGCAACGGCCTGCGCACCGGATTTGCCGACCGCGCCGTGGCTCCCGAGCCAGCCTGCGCTGCCGCCGGCGCCGCCGAGTGCGGGCAGGCCCGACTGCGCACCGCCGACGCCGCTCTTACCGGCATCTCCGCCGTCGCCGCCGCTGCCGAGGAACGCGGCACCGTCGCCGCCGCGACCGCCCCGGCCGCCGTCACTTCCGTCACCGCCCTCGCCACCGCGACCGCCGACGCCGAAGATCAGGCCTGTTGCGTCGCCGCCCGCACCGCCGGCACCGCCGACCGCGCCTGCTGCGCCCGCACCACCGTCGCCTCCCGCACCGCCGATACCCATCAACAGCCCACCCGCACCGCCGGCACCGCCGTCGGCACCAGCGCCGCCCGATCCCCCCGCCCCGCCGTTGCCC
The DNA here is from genome assembly GCA_023416315.1 of Actinomycetes bacterium. Lineage (GTDB taxonomy): Bacteria > Actinomycetota > Actinomycetes > Mycobacteriales > Mycobacteriaceae > Mycobacterium. Next base: position 7,590 of record JAEZIA010000015.1, on the reverse strand, counting down.
ACGGCTCCGCCTCGGCCGCCCGCGCCACCCGACACCCCGGCCTGGGTGCTGTTCCAGCCGGCACCACCGTCCCCGAGAAGCCACCCACCGGCACCGCCGTTGGGGTTGAGTTCGGTGCCGTTGACGCCGTTTCCGATCACATACGATCCGGCCACGGTGTTGATGACGTCATCGATCTGCCTGCCGATTTCGCTGGTGATCCAGGCCTGCACGACGACGTGCAGTGGGCCGTACGCCACCTGCTGGAACACCGCCGTCAGATTGGGCGGCGGCACGATCACAGCCGCCGCCGACGGCGCGAGGGTCGTGGACTTACTTCCGGCATAAGACGTTTCGAGTGCTGCCACCACGCCGGACAGTGCGACCTCGGCGGCCTTCACCGGCTTGCGTGGAGCGGTTCTCGCCGATGCCGCCGGCTTCGGCGACGCCGACGGCGTCACCGTCTGCCCCGAGACCGACCGCTTCGGCGACGGGCCGGCGGATGTCTTGGTTGCTCGCGGGCCACTGGGACCCGCGGTGTGGCCGCGCGCCGAAGAAGCCTTCGCATGCCCGGCAGAGTCGCCGCTGTCAGCCCATGCCACCGCATTGGCCGAGGCCAGCGCCGCACCGATGCCCAGCGCGACCGCCAGACCCCCCACCCGACCGATGTACGCAGAAGCCGCCATAGAACTGGTATACGGGACCCGACCCGACGACGGAGTCAATTGCGGTGACTCGTCTCGATCGCGTCACTGCGTAGTGGTGTCCGTCGGACGAGTGATGCGCGGCAACGGCACCCGTTCTCCGACTTCACCGTTCGCATCGCGCAGCGGTGCTGCCGCCAAGCCTTCGCGCAACAACCAGCGGGCGAGCTCGAGGGTGTCTTGGATCTCGTCGTCGGACGCTCGCAGCCCGTCTGGTTGATGGCGCAGTGCGATCACTCCGTTCCACGCCCCCCACAGGTAGCGGGTCAGGCGCAGCGCATCGACGGGGCGTGCCTCCCCCGCGTCGACGGCTTCCTCGATCTGGGCGGCGAAGCGATGCAGAAGTTCGCCGACCCGGTCGCGGATGCGGGATTCGATCTCGGCGCTTTTCGGCGACCCGGCACCGGTGCGCATGGCCAGGAAATCGAAAGCACCGGGATGGTCGAGGTGGAACTGGAGGTAGGCGTCGCCGCCGGCGAGGACCCGCTGCAATGGGGTCAGCGCGGGATCCTCGCTGCGGGCCATGTATTCGGCGAACAACTGCAGTGACCGCTCGGCCAGGTGCAGGTAGACGTCGCGCTTGCCCCCGAAGTGGACGTAGATCGAGCCGACGGAGATGTCGGCGGTCTCGGCGATCGATTCGATGCGGGCGGTGTCGTAGCCGTCCCGGGTGAACACCACTTCGGCAGCGTCAAGGATCGCGGCCCGGGTGCGCGCGCGGCGCCGATCGGCCCGCGGACGCGACGGACCTGCACTGGTGGACATCGGGCAAGGATAGTCGTCACTTTTTAGATACCGATTCATTTTGTGAATTGACTTCTAAAATTGTGCTGGGGTGCCATCCTGACCGCATGCCTGAACACGTAGATGCCGTGGTGGTCGGCAGCCGATGCGCCGGGTCGGCTGCCGCGATCGCATTGGCGCGCCGGGGCCGCACGGTCGTGGCGCTCGACAGCGCGTCGTTCCCGTCCGACACCCTGTCGACCCACCTGTTCTTTCCGAACCACTGGGCCGAACTGGAACGCCTGGGAGCCCGGCACCGCGTACTGGCGCTGGATCCTCCGCTGCACACCCGCGGTGGTCTGGCCGCACCCGGGGTGGACGTCGTGGGTACCTACAGCGCCTACGACGGGCTGAACGTCGGCAGCTGTGTGCGTAGGCCCGGCTTGGACCTGGCGCTGGTGGAGACCGCTCGGGAGGCCGGCGCGGAGGTGCGCGAACGGGTCCGCGTCACCGGCCTGCTCACCGGCCCGTCGGGTCGGGTCACCGGGGTGCGCTTCACCACGCGTGACGGCACCGCCGGATCGATCACCGCCAAGTTGGTGATCGGCGCCGACGGCCGGCGCTCCACGATCGCGCGTCTGGTCGGCGCCACCGAGCACCACAGTTGGCCCAACCAGCGGATGATGGCGTTCGCCTACTACGAGGACACCCACGACGACGAACGCGAACTCGCAATGCAGTGGCGCGACGGCGACGACCTGGTCACCGTATTCCCGTGTGATGGCGGGCAAGCGATCGCACTGCTGATGCCGCCGGTACACCGCGCCGAAGACTTCCGCGCAGACGCCGAGGCGGCGTTCGACGCGGTGGTCAAGCGCATCCCGGCGTTCGCCGAGCGGCTGCGCGGATGCTCCCGCCTGGGCAAGATCCGGACGTCGGTGTCGCACCCGTCGTATTTCCGGCATTCGCACGGACCGGGTTGGGCGCTGGCGGGTGATGCCGGGCATTTCAAGGATCCGGTTACCGCCCAAGGCATTCGGGATGCCCTGCTGTTCGGCCGACTCCTCGGCGAGGCGGTGGCGCCGTACCTTGACGACGAGCGAGCACTGGATGCCGCGCTGGCCGCCTGGGAGGACGACCGCGATCAGCAGTGTCTGTCGATGTACCAGTGGGCCAACGGTCTTGGCCGCGACGACACCGTCTCACCGATCGAGGACGCCGCCTATCGGTGGTTCGCGGCGCGCCCCGGCGGACCGACGGAGATCCTGGACGTGTTCTCCCGCAAACGCCAAGCGCCACAAGTATTCACACCGGCTCGACTCGCGCGCTGGGTAGCGGCGGCCGGCCGCGATCCCGGCGTCGATCGCCACGTGCTGGTGCGCACAGTGGGCCGCGACCTCCGCCGGGAGTTTCAGCGCCAGATCGAGTTCCGGATGTTCGCGCGCCGACGAGCCAAGTCGCGCCCCGGTGCTACTGCGCTGAGCGGAAGTACGGCTCAACCGTGCCGCTGAGCTTGACGACCATCGGATTGCCGCGGCGGTCCTTGGCGGTAGGGACTTCGACTCGCACCCAACCTTCGGCCACGTCGTACTCGTGCACGTTGGTCTTCTCGGAGCCGTTGAAACGAATGCCCACATCGCGCAGGAGCACCTCTTCGTCATAGAAGGGGCTGCGCGGATCAATGGAGAGGCGATTCGGCGGGACGTCTGGGCTTTGATCCTCGGGCATGCTGGCTTCCGTTGGTTGCTTGGCTGTGATCGGTTAAAACCTACGCGACTCGTCGGCAAGCAGGCATGACGGCCCACCTAAGGGGATTCGGACCCCTGACCTGTGGGCGAGATTGGCGCAGGCTTTGGAATCGGATGAGCGAGGCTGCTCCTCCGCCGGACGTACAGCCCAAATTGGGCAGGCGCCGCTATCTGGACGTCGACTTCCTCGTGCACCGGGGAGATGGCGGGTCGAGGATGAGGATCAGGTGCGAAACTACTGTTGCACAACGCTAGTCAGAGTACGGGCCGCATAGTCGAGGCGTATCAGCATCCCTTTCGGCCTAGCCGTCATCACCAGCTAGCGCCCATCCTTCTTGGCTTGGCGTCGTGCCCCGGCCGCCCGCGTGGAGGCTTCTCGCTTCTTCCTGCCGGGATTTTGTCGGGTCTTGTCGGTGCGGGGCCGGCCTACGGAACCAAGGGGCGCGCCACTGTCTCGGACGACACTGGGTGACGGGGTGTCCGAACGAGCCAGCGCCAGCCGCTGCTCTTTGAGCTCGCGTGCGCTCTGCCGCGCGACCGACGCCAGCTGGCGACTGACCCGGCTGAGCGCGTCCTCGAACACCTCGGCTTTGTCTGCGTTGCGCGTATTGGCGGCTTTGCCGGAGCCGCGGCTGCCCTTTTGGCCGACCTTGATTGCCCCCGCCCGGCGGTAGCGGCTTACGTATTTGGTGCGGGCACGACGAATTCGGGTGTGCAGCGCAATCAGTTCGTCCTCGTCGAGGTGAGCCATCTGCTCTTTCGTGGTCTCGCGGACCAGGACGTACTCGTCCTCGGAGAGGGAGTTCATTATTTTCATGGCTACTCTGATCCATTGGGTGGCAGTGTCGGCACGATTACCTACGTAGCTGGTGAGGCAAGCCACGGGTGAGAGTGCTGCATGGCGCCAGGAGTCTAGCTCCGGCTGTTCCAGTTTCAGTGGCTTTTTGCCGGTTATGTTGTCCATCGCCGCGCGGTTCTGACCAGTCAACCCGGACCGTTGGTGGCGACTCGGGGCACCCCACCACCCCGACCGAAGTTCGCGGAACTCACCCCAGCGCATCAGATGGGCCACCCCGCCGGCGGACGAGATGACTGCACGAACTGTCGACAGAACAATCGTCCAACGACGCGCTCAGCATGCGATCAGATGCTGTCTTGCCTGGTGGAGCTAAGGGGATTCGAACCCCTGACCCCCACACTGCCAGTGTGGTGCGCTACCAACTGCGCCATAGCCCCAGGTGTGCCCACCGAAATTACACCACCACTGCCCGCCCTTCAAAATCGCTGGTCAGGGCAGCTCGCCAGCGACGGGCGATCTGCGGTGAGAACGTCGAGATTGAGCTCACGCAGACGCCTGCTCGCACTTTTCCTGCGGCACTGCAATCTCGCGCACGACAGCGCCCTAGGGCAGCTCGCCAGCAGCCTCTGGTCCCAGCGGCCGGGCCGGGGTGTGCTCCAGCGGAGCGGTATCCCGGGTTTCCGGCGCGAATAGCCAGCCGATCGAGGCCAAGACCAGGATCCCCCCGCTGATCGCGAACGCCCATTCGAACGAGAAGTGCTGGGCGATCACCCCGACCCCCAGGGATCCCACGATCGACCCCAGATCCGACATCATCTGGAAGGTGGCGACCGCCGTCCCGCCGCGCGCCTTGCCGATGATGTCGGCCACCGCGGCCTGCTGCGGCGAGGTGAACACACCGGTGGCCGCGCCCGCGATGAACGCGCCGATCAGGAACACCGGCAGCGACGACGCCGCCCCCACCACCGCCGTCGTCAGCCCGGCCACCCCGAGGCCCGCGATCAGCAGCGGCCGCCGTCCGGTCCGGTCGGACAACCGCCCCGACGGGATCACCGCCGCGACATTGCCCGCCGCGAAGGTGGCCAGCGCCGCCCCGGCGACCCCGGCCCCGCGATGCAGCGACTCGGTGACGAACAGCGGCACCAACGCCACCCGCAGCCCGAACGCCGACCAGCCGGTGGCGAGGTTCGACAGCAACGCCGCCCGGTAGGCCCGGTGCCGCAGCGCCACCCGCAGGGTCACGGTGAGTTCGTCGGCGGGTGCCGGCGCGGCCAGATGCGAGTGCCGCAGGCTGATGAAGACCACCGCCGCCGCGATCAGCAGCGCCACCCCGTAGATGACGAACGGCGCGGCCAAGCCCAGCCCGGCGGTCAGACTGCCCATCAGCGGGCCGGCCACCGACCCGACCAGGAACGCGGACGAGAACATGCCCGCCACCCGGCCGCGGGCATTGTTCGGACTGATCCGGATCATCAGGCCCAGCGCGGAGACGAAGAACATCGTCGACCCGATCCCGCCCAGCGCCCGGAACACCAGCAGCTGCCAGTAGGTGTGGGCGAACGCACACGCACCGGTCGACAGCGCCACGATGATCAGGCCGCTGACATAGATCCGCCGCTCCCCCAGCCGCTGCACCAGGATCCCGGACGCGGGCGCGAAGCACAGTCGCATCAGCGCGAAGGCGGTGATCACGAACGTCGCGGCGGTGATGCTCACACCGAAGTTGCGGGCGAACTGCGGCAGTACCGGCGCCACCACCCCATAGCCCAGGGCGATCACCGCGTTGGCGGCGATCAGGACCCAGACTTCGCGCGGAAGCTTGGCCTGCGCTTCCGACGAACAGTCACCCTCCGCAACAGAACTCACGAGATGACTGTATTCACCACTTCGCGCGCGGCTTCCTGCACCTGCGCCAGATGCTCGGGACCCTTGAACGACTCGGCGTAGATCTTGTACACGTCCTCGGTCCCCGACGGCCGCGCGGCGAACCAGCCGTCGGCGGTGGTCACCTTCAACCCGCCCAGCGGGGCCCCGTTGCCGGGGGCCGTGGTCAGTTTGGCGGTGATCGGCTCGCCGGCCAGTTCGGTGGCGCTGACCTGTTCCGGAGACAGCTTGGCCAGCCGCGCCTTCTGCTCGCGGTTCGCCGGGGCGTCGACACGGGCATACACCGGGGCCCCGTACTTCGCGGCCAACTCGTCATAGCGTTGCGACGGCGACGACCCGGTGACCGCCTGGATCTCCGAGGCCAGCAACGCCAGGATGATGCCATCCTTGTCGGTGGTCCACACCGAACCGTCGCGACGCAGGAACGACGCCCCCGCCGACTCCTCACCGCCGAATCCGATTGTGCCGCTGATCAATCCGTCGACGAACCATTTGAATCCGACTGGCACCTCGACGAGCTTGCGACCCAGTCCGGCCACCACCCGGTCGATGATCGACGAGCTGACGGCGGTTTTGCCGACGGCCACACTCGCCGGCCAATCCGGCCGGTGCGAGTACAGATAGTCGATCGCCACCGCCAGATAATGGTTGGGGTTCATCAGCCCGGCGTCCGGCGTGACGATGCCGTGCCGGTCGGAGTCGGCGTCGTTGCCGGTGGCGATCTGATACGAGTCGGCGTGGCCGATCACTTTCTGAACAAGGGCAGCCATCGCGTTGGGCGAGCTGCAGTCCATCCGGATCTTGCCGTCGGTGTCGAGTGTCATGAACCGCCACGTCGCGTCCACCAACGGGTTGACCACGGTGAGGTCCAGGCCGTGCCGTTCGGCGATGGCACCCCAGTAGTCGACGCTGGCTCCGCCCAGCGGGTCGGCGCCGATGCGGATCTTCTCGGCGCGGATCGCGTGGATGTCGACAACGTTGGGCAGATCGCTGACATAGGCGTCGAGGTAGTCGTGACGCTGGGCACTCTGCAGAGCCCGGGCCAATGGGACGCGCTTCACGTCCGCCAGACCTCCGCGCAGAATCTCGTTGGCGCGCTTGGCAATCGCCCCGGTGGCGTCGGTGTCGGCGGGGCCGCCGTTGGGTGGGTTGTACTTGAACCCACCGTCGCGCGGCGGATTGTGCGACGGGGTGACCACGATTCCGTCGGCCAGATCCGAGCTCAGCCCCCGGTTGAAGGTCAAGATGGCGTGGCTCACCGCCGGGGTCGGGGTATACCGGTCGGCCGAATCGATCATCGCGACAACATCATTGGCGGCCAGCACCTCCAACGCCGACACCCACGCCGGCTCGGAGAGGCCGTGGGTGTCGCGGCCGATGAACAGCGGCCCGGTGGTGCCCTGCGCGGCGCGGTACTCCACGATCGCCTGCGTGGTGGCCAGGATGTGCGCCTCGTTGAATGCCCCGTCCAGACTCGAACCGCGATGTCCCGACGTGCCGAACACCACCTGCTGGTCGATGTCGTCGGGGTCGGGATTCACCGAGTAATACGCGGTGACCAGATGGGGCACATCGACGAGGTCTTCGGGAAGCGCCGGCGTACCGGCGCGGGGGTTAGCCGCCATGGCGCCAATTCTGCCTTTCGAAGGGCGATACTTGCTCGCGGATCCATCGACTAGGGGGTTGCCCATGTTGGGCCACGACAACCGGGAATTGGCGGCCGTGTTCGTCGGCGGTGCGCTGGGCACCCTGG
>JAEZIA010000074.1 GCA_023416315.1 Actinomycetes bacterium | reverse complement strand
GTGCCTTCAAACATCCGGTGGATTTCGTCAAGTTCCGCTTCTTCGAGTGGTCACCTGAGCGCAACGACTTCTGGCCCGAGGCCGGCAGTCTCGCCCAGCACTACTACAACGCCGCGCTGGCGCTCGGGTACCGCTACGGGTTCGAGCTGAATTCGGCTGAGACACAGATGTTCTTCACCGATCTGTCACAGGGTCTGACTGCTCCGCTCGGCGATCCGGAATCGGCACCCACCGAGCAGGAGCGGGAGGACGCCTGGGTCGATTTTTACATTGCGGCGGGTGTGCAGTTTCAGAAGCTCCACATCGTGAGCTGACGGACGGCCGGCGACCATGACCAGGTATGCGGGGCGCAAACACCGCGAGTACTTCCATATCATGCTCAACCTCGACTCATTCGACGGTTTTCTGAGCACGGCACGGCGCCTCGCCGAGAAGTTCCTCGACGAGGCGCGCACTCGGCAACAGCGATCGGACCTCGAGCCTGAGCTGCGCCCGTTCGTCTTCGAGAAGCAGGCATTCGAGGAACGGATGAACCAGATCTATCAGGGACTGGCCGAGGATGTGGCGAACTACGAGGCCGCGAAAAGCTGGTCACACCGCACGAAAGAGGATGTGGTGGACTGGATTCTGCAGATGGCGCCGTTCAACCAGACCGACGGTGCGTGGCTGCGTTACATCGCGGCTGTCGGCCCGATGGACGAGGTGAACGCACTGCTGTTCGGCATCTATGCCGACGAACTGGGTGGCGGCGACGCGTCACTCAACCACGCCAACCTGTACACCAAGCTGCTTGCGGACGCCGGATTCGAGTTGCCCGACATCCGGTCGCGGGCCTACGTCGACAATCCTGCGATCGTCGACGCGGCGTTCACCCTGCCGTTGTTTCAGCTCGTGGTGGCCCAGTTCCCGCAGGACTTCTTCGCCGAATTACTCGGTATGACCCTCTATCTCGAATGGGGTTCGCTCGAACTGCGGAACATGGTGTTACTGAACAGGCATTTCGGACTCGACACCCAGTTCTACGAGATGCATGTCGCCATCGACAACGCCGCCACCGGACACGGCGCCAAGGCCCTACGTGCGGTGGAACTTCACCTCGAGGGGGTTCGGGTCTCGGCGGGCGACGAGGCGATGCAGGAGCAGTGGGCGCGGATCTGGGACGGGTATGTGGCGTTCGCCACGACCGGTTCGCTGGGGCAGGAGATGGCCGCGCGTCGGGATCGGCCGTCCGCACCGGCCGATCGGGTCGCCACCATGATCGCCGACCGCGCGCCGAGGGCCCGGGTGAATCACGGCACGGCCCAATTGGGTGGAATCCTCCTCAACGATCTGTTCGCCGACCCACGCGCTCTGATGGCCGCACTTGTCGAGGGGGGCTGGGTAGTGCCCGGTGACCCGGAGCGCAGCCGCTTCTTCGACCTGACAACGCCTGCCGGCCCGATGTACCGGATCTTCACCGACACCGAACTGGGCACCTGGCGCGACTGGGTGCGAACACTGGATCGCGAATCGTCGCCGCACGCCGGTTGCCCGGTGCCGCAATCGCCGCCGAAGGTCCGTCCGGTCACTCTGTTGTCACCGCCCGAGCGTGTCGCCGGGCATCCCACCGGTGTGGTCCTCGGCGCAGGCAGTGTGCATTAAGCGCGGACGTTCGGTCAGTCCTCGGCATGCTTGATCTGGTCTCGGCGCTCCAGGCGGACCTGCATACCGTGCACCGCGAAGCCGAATCCGGGTATCCCGAACGCCAGCCAGATCAATGTCAATACATCCATGGTGCACCTCCCGGAATCGCTGTCAGTGCGAGCGTAAGTGGCGGCAGTCCGCGAGTCGCGAGTAGTTCGCTACCCGTTGTCCACCAAGACAACTCGTGTGAAGCACAGCCACGTTCGAGTAGTCGATTACGCGAGACGATCCGCCTGTCGGGTACCACAGTCGAGCTATGAGTAGCTCACCCGGTGGCGTGAATCGCACACCCGTCGTCAGCCCGCTGGTGACTGCGCCGACCGAGGACCTTCCGCAGGAAGCCCAAAAGGCCCTGCTCACCGACCCCGACGACCATCGTCGTCTGGTGCTCGTCGAGTTACGCGTGAGTGCCGGTGACGACGGCCGGGTGATCGCGGAGCGGCTTTTGAGTGCCTTCGACGTGGTGTTCCCGACCGGCAACGTGCCATCGCCCCACCCGGTCGGGCGGAACTATATGCGCTGCTTGCTGTCTCGCGACGAGATCGGCCGGCTCGTCAGCAATGACCAGGCACTCAAACTGATCTATCACATCTGGCCGGACCTGGTGGTCGAGGCACACCTGGATCGCTCGCTGACCACGATCAAGGCCGACGCCGCGAATCGCAGCTACGGCTGCTCCGGATCCGGTGTCGTGTGGGCGGTATTGGATTCCGGCATCGATGCGCGGCATCCGCACTTCGCCGCCTACCGCAATCTGTGCGCGGACAACGTGAAAAACCTCCACCGCGACTTCACCGTTTCACCGTCCGCCGACGTGGTACGCGACCCCCTCGCCGACCCGTTCGGTCATGGCACCCACGTGGCGGCGATCATCGCGGGCCAGGCGCCCGCCGACCCGTCGGCGCTGAGAATCGCCGTCAACGAACCGACCGCCGAGGGGTGGCCCAACTGGATATCGCGATCGGTGACCGACGGCTGTGTGTTGTCGGGCGTTGCTCCGCGCGCGAACCTGGTCAGCCTGCGGGTGCTCGACGACTTCGGTAGGACGGTGTCGAGTGCGGTGATCGACGCCCTCGCCTACGTGGGCGAAGTCAACCGGGGCGGTCGTGAGCTGCTCATCCACGGTGTCAACATGTCGCTCGGATGCTCGTGGTTTCCAAGGGATTTCGCTGCAGGTCAGAGTCCGCTGTGTAAGGAGATCGATTTGCTCGTCGGCTCTGGGGTGGTGGCGGTGGTCAGCGCGGGAAACTCCGGTGCCGGCACCACCGCGATGGGGGGAGCCGCGTCCATCCGGGGTGAGACCGCGGACGTCTTCGGGCAGCTCTCCACGATCACCGAACCGGGCACCGCCGCGTCGGCGATCACGGTGGGTTCGGTCCACCGCTACCGTCCGCACACCTATGGCGTCAGCTTCGATTCTTCCAAGGGGCCGACGCTGGACGGACGTCGCAAGCCGGACCTTGTTGCGCCAGGGGAGCGGATCACCTCGGCCGCCACGGGCCAATTAGCCTCCGGGATCGCGATTTTTGACACCAACGGTCCGGCCGGGCGGGCCGACTACATCGAAGACAGCGGAACATCAATGGCCGCCGCGCACGTCTCCGGTGCGATCGCGGCCTTCCTGTCCGCGCGCACCGAATTCGTCGGTCAACCACAGCTGGTTCGCAAGATCTTCGCGGAGAGCGCCTCCGACATCGGCCGCCACGAGTTCTTCCAGGGCGCCGGCGTCGTCGACCTCATGCGTGCCCTGTCCAACACCTGAGCAAGGAGAAGCCGACATGACCACCATCAATGGCTTGCCATACTACGAAGTGGTTTTCGACGCCGACGGCCGTCTCGACCCGGCCCTCGGTGACGGCGGCCTGCGCGACGC
>JAEZIA010000434.1 GCA_023416315.1 Actinomycetes bacterium | reverse complement strand
ATCTGGCCGCCGCCCGCGGCCTGTGCCGGCTGCTCGGCACCACCGGCACGTCGGTGCCCGTGGTGGCCGTCGTCAACGAGGGTGGATTGGTCGCCGTCAACATGGACTGGGGTCTCGACGAGATCCTGCTGCCCAGCACCGGACCGGCCGAGATCGACGCCCGGCTGCGCCTGCTGGTCGGGCGGCGGGGCGGGGTGGCCAGCCCGGAGAGTGCGGGCAAGGTCAGTCTGGGTGAGCTGGTCATCGACGAGGGCACCTACACCGCGCGGCTGCGCGGCCGCCCCCTGGACCTGACCTATAAAGAATTCGAGTTGCTGAAGTATCTGGCGCAGCACGCCGGCCGGGTGTTCACCCGCGCTCAGCTGCTCCAGGAGGTGTGGGGGTATGACTTCTTCGGCGGCACCCGCACCGTCGACGTGCACGTACGGCGCCTGCGCGCCAAGCTCGGCCCCGAATACGAATCGCTGATCGGGACCGTGCGCAATGTGGGCTACAAGGCCGTGCGCCCGGCGCGCGGCCGTCCGGCACCGGTCGAGTCGGACTTCGCCGAGGACGACGAGGATGCGTTCGACGATGAGGACACCATCTCGGATTCGATGAGCGTGCGGTCCGCCTCGATCTCCCAGCCGCTACGCAGTCAGTGACCGCGCCGCACTGGCGCACCGCCCTGAGTCCCGTCGAACAGGACCAGGTGCGCGCCGTGATCGATGCCGCCACCCGCATCGACGGGGTCGCCCCGGTCGGGGAGCAGGTGCTGCGGGAGCTGCCACTGTCCCGGACCCGGCACCTGATCGCCGCAGACGGCGACGAGATCGTCGGTTACCTCAATCTGACACCGGGACGCGACGGCGGCGACGCGATGGCTGAGCTGGTCGTCGCACCGCAGGCACGGCGCCGCGGGATCGGAACGGCGCTGCTGCGGGCCGCCGCCGAAGACGGTGACGGCCCGGTGCGGTTCTGGGCGCACGGCACCCTGCCCGCCGCGCAGGCGGTGGCCGCCGAACTGGGGATGACGGTCGTCCGGGAACTGATGCAGATGCGCCGCACGCTGCGCGACGTCCCCGAGGCGACCGTGCCCGACGACATCCGCATCCGCACCTACGCGGGTCCCGCCGACGACGCCGAACTGCTGCGGGTGAACAACGCTGCCTTCGCCTGGCATCCCGAACAGGGCGGTTGGGATCAGCCCGCCCTCGACGAACGGCGTCGTGAACCGTGGTTCGACCCGGAGGGCCTGTTTCTGGCCTTTGAAAACGACAACGACGCCGACACCGGCCGCCTGCTCGGCTTCCACTGGACCAAAGTGCACGCCGACCATCCGGGGCTCGGCGAGGTTTACGTCGTCGGCGTGGACCCGGCCGCGCAGGGCCGCGGACTCGGCCGGCTGCTGACCGTCGTCGGGATCGAGTACCTGGCCCGGCGGCTGGGCTCCGCCGCCGATCCGCAGGTAATGCTCTACGTCGAAGCCGACAACGCCGCAGCGGTGAAAACCTATGAGCGCCTTGGGTTTGCTGTGTCCAACGTCGACACGGCCTATCAGCCGAGCTGACAGCAAATATTGGCTCCTACGCCGGGCGCAGCCGGTTAGCGACCGGGCACAGCGCCGCGTTCCCCGACCTGTTCACCCGGCGTTCATATTCCGGGTGAATTCCGTCCACTACCAACGCCTAACTTGCCGTGTGGTGCATGTGCTCCCGACCGGGGCGAACAGGGCAACAGTGGAGAAAGTGGGATAGGTGACTCTCAACAGGTTCGGCAAGGCGTTCCTCGTGACCGCGTCAGCAACGGCCATCACCGGCCTGACGCTCACCGCGTGCGGAAGCGACAACAACACCGCGACGTCGCCGTCGACGTCGGCATCCGGCGGGTCCAGCGCGTCAGCCGAGTGTGGGGGCAAGAACGCTGTCACCGCCGAGGGCTCGACCGCGCAGCAGAACGCCGTCGCGGTGTTCAACCAGGTGTGGGGCGGCAAGTGCGCGGGCAAGAACCTGTCCTACAACCCGACCGGGTCGGGCGCCGGCGTCACCCAGTTCATTGCCGGCCAGGTCGACTTCGCCGGCTCCGACTCGCCGCTGTCGAAGGATCAGGTCGACCCCGCCGCCAAGCGCTGCGCGGGCAACCCGGCCTGGAACCTGCCGCTGGTCTTCGGTCCGGTCGCCCTCGGCTACAACCTGCCCGGCGTCGACAAGCTGGTGATCAACGCCGACGTGCTGGCCAAGATCTTCAGCGGCGCCATCACCAACTGGAACGACCCGGCGATCGCGGCGCTGAACAGCGGGGCGTCGCTGCCCGACGAGAAGATCACCCCGATCTATCGCTCGGACTCCTCGGGCACCACCGACAACTTCCAGAAGTATCTGACCGCCGCGGCGCCGCAGACCTGGACCAAGGGCGCGGGTAAGGAATTCCAGGGCGGTGCCGGTGAGGGTGCGCAGAAGTCGGCGGGTGTGGTCCAGGCCGTGCAGTCCACGCCGGGGGCGATCGGCTATGTGGAGAAGGGCTTCGCCGATCAGGCCAAGCTGACCGTCGCCGAGATCGACACCGGCAGCGGTCCAGTCGCTCTGTCCGATGACTCGGCCAAGGCCGCGATCGACTCCGCGAAGTTCGCCGGCGACGGCAACGACCTGGTCCTCGACCTGAACTCGTTGTACGCGACCAAGGCCGCGGGCGCCTACCCGCTGATGCTGGCCACCTATGAGATCGTCTGCTCCAAGGGCTACGACGCTGACACCTCGGCCGCGGTCAAGTCGTTCCTGACAGTCGCCGCCAACGACGGCCAGTCAGGTCTGGCGGCTGCCGGATACGTGCCGCTGCCAGACGCGTTCAAGCAGCGGTTGCTCACCGCGGTCACGGCAATTCAGTAACACCGCTGGCGGGGCAGGTCGATTGCGGTGACGATGGAGAGATCAGTGAGCGATGGGGTGGATGTGACCCAAGACGTACCGGGGCCTAATCCAGCCGAGTCTGGATCCGGCGAGGTCGTGGCCGCTCCATTCCCGGAGAAGCCGGCGATTCCGACGAACCCGTCCGGAAACGCCAAGGTGCGTCTCGGCGACCGGATTTTCCGGGGATTGTCCGAAGGGTCCGGCGTCCTCGTCATCGCGCTGATCGCCGCGATCGGCCTGTTCCTCGTCTGGCGTGCGGTACCTGCGCTGGGCCGCAACGACGCGAACTTCTTCACCTACGGCGGCAACTGGGTCACCACCGACACCGCGCACATGAAATTCGGCATCCTGGACCTGCTCCAGGTGACGGTGTTCGTGTCGTTGTTCGCGCTGGTGCTGGCGATGCCCGTCGCGTTGGGCATCGCGATCTTTTTGACCCAGTACGCGCCGCGGCGAGTGGCCGGCCCGCTCGGCTACACGGTGGACCTGCTGGCCGCGGTGCCGTCGATCATCTACGGCGTCTGGGGCCTGTACGTACTGGCTCCGGTGCTCAAGCCGTTTGCGTTGTGGCTGAACCACAACCTGAGCTGGTTCTTCCTTTTCGATACCGGCAATGCCTCGGTGGCCGGTGGTGGCACGATCTTCACCGCTGGAATCGTGCTGGCGGTGATGATCCTGCCGATCATCACCGCGGTCACTCGCGAGGTGTTCGTCCAGACTCCGCGCGGGCAGATCGAAGCCGCGCTCGCGCTCGGTGCGACCCGCTGGGAGGTGGTCCGCACGACGGTGCTGCCGTTCGGGTTGTCCGGTTACATCAGCGGGGCGATGCTCGGCCTCGGCCGGGCGCTGGGCGAGACGATCGCGCTGCTGATCATCCTGCGCGGCACCCAAAAGGCGTTCGGCTGGTCGCTGTTCGACGCCGGCTACACCTTCGCCAGCAAGATCGCCTCGGCGGCTTCGGAATTCAACGATCAGTACAAGGCGGGTGCCTACATCGCCGCCGGGCTGGTGCTGTTCGTGCTGACGTTCGTGGTCAACTCGGCGGCCCGGGCCGCGGTGGCCGGAAGGGGAGCCCGATGACCTCGACGCTGGACAAGCCAGTCAAGGCGCCCGCCTTCCAATCCGTCAGCCTGCGGCGCAAGCTGGCCAACAACACCGCGACGGTATTGGTCACGCTGTCGGTGGTGATCGCGATGGTGCCGCTGATCTGGGTGCTGTACTCGGTGCTCACCAAGGGCCTCAAAATCGTCCTGGACGGCACCTGGTGGACGCATTCGCAGTCCGGCATGACGGCGTTCACGGCCGGCGGCGGTGTCTACCACGCACTGGTGGGAACGGTTCTGCAAGGACTGTTCTGCGCGGTGATCTCGATCCCGATCGGTGTGTTCGTCGGCATCTACCTGGTGGAGTACGGCGGCGGCACCAAGCTGGGCAAGGTCACCACGTTCATGGTGGACATCCTCACCGGTGTGCCGTCGATCGTGGCCGCGCTGTTCATCTACGCCCTGTGGGTGGCCACCCTGGGCTTCCAGCGTTCCGGATTCGCGGTCTCGCTGGCATTGGTGCTGCTGATGATTCCGGTGATCGTGCGCTCCACCGAGGAGATGTTGCGGATCGTTCCGATGGATCTGCGGGAGGCCAGTTATGCGCTCGGTGTGCCGAAGTGGAAAACGATTGCGCGCATTGTCATTCCGACCGCGTTATCGGGCATCGTCACCGGTGTCATGCTGGCGCTGGCGCGCGTAATGGGTGAGACGGCGCCGCTGCTGATCCTCGTCGGGTACTCGCAGGCGATGAACTTCGACATGTTCAACGGCTTCATGGGCTCGCTGCCCGGCATGATGTACGACCAGACGTCTGCCGGTGCCGGCGCCAACCCAGTCCCCACCGACCGGCTGTGGGGCGCGGCCCTGACGTTGATCGTGTTGATCGCGATCCTGAACGTCGGCGCCCGCTTCGCCGCCAAATTCTTTGCCCCGAAAAAGGTTTAGGAGCCTTCGATGGCCAAGCGCCTGGATCTCAAAGACGTCAACATCTACTACGGCGCGTTCCACGCGGTCGCCGACGTGTCGTTGGCGGTGCCGCCGCGCAACGTGACCGCGTTCATCGGACCGTCGGGGTGCGGCAAGTCTACGGTGCTGCGCACGCTCAACCGCATGCACGAAGTGATCCCCGGCGCCCGGGTCGAGGGTTCGGTGCTGCTCGACGGTGCGGACATCTACGGCTCAGGGGTCGACCCGGTCGGCGTACGCAAGACCATCGGCATGGTCTTCCAGCGGCCGAATCCGTTCCCCACCATGTCGATTCGCGACAACGTGGTGGCCGGCCTGAAGCTGCAGGGGGTGCGCAACCGCAAAGTGCTCGACGAGACATGCGAGCGTTCGCTGAAGGGTGCCAACCTGTGGAACGAGGTCAAGGACCGGCTGGATAAGCCCGGCGGCGGCCTGTCCGGTGGTCAGCAGCAGCGGCTGTGCATCGCCCGCGCGATCGCCGTGCAGCCCGACGTGCTGCTGATGGACGAGCCGTGCTCGGCGCTGGACCCGATCTCGACGCTGGCGATCGAGGATCTGATCTCCGAGCTCAAGCAGGAGTTCACGATCGTGATCGTCACCCACAACATGCAGCAGGCCGCACGCGTCAGCGATCAGACCGCGTTCTTCAACCTGGAGGCCACCGGTAAACCGGGACGCCTCGTCGAGATCGACGACACCGAGAAGATCTTCTCCAACCCGCGACAGAAAGCCACGGAGGACTACATCTCCGGCCGCTTCGGGTAGGCCCTATCAACGCGAAAAGGCCGGTATCGCAGGGCGATACCAGCCTTTTCGGCGGCACTCAGGTGGCCGGAAGCTCCTCGCCCTCCGGCAGCCGGCCGGTGACCTGGAAGATGACGCGGCGAGAGATCTCCACGGCGTGGTCGGCGAAGCGCTCGTAGAACCGGCCGAGCAGTGTCACGTCCACCGCGGCGGCCACGCCATGCTTCCACTCGCGGTCCATCAGCACGGTGAACAGGTGCCGGTGCAGGTCGTCCATCGCGTCGTCTTCCTCGCGGATGCGGCGGGCCTTTTCCGGGTCCCGGGACAACAGCACCTCGCGGGCGCTGTTGCCCAAATCGACTGCGACACGGCCCATTTCGGCGAAGTAGCCGTTGACCTCCTCGGGCAGCGTGTGCTGAGGGTGCCGACGCCTGGCGATCTTGGCCACGTGCAGCGCCAGCGCGCCCATCCGGTCGACGTCGGCGACGATCTGGATCGAACTGACAATCGCCCGCAGGTCGCCGGCGACCGGCGCCTGCAGCGCGAGCAGCACAAAGGCGGCTTCCTCGGCGCGGGCGCTGGCAGCGGAGATCTGCTCATGGTCGGTGATCACCTGCTCGGCGAGCACCAGATCAGCCTGGAGCAGCGCTTGAGTCGCTCGTTCCATCGCGAGTCCGGCCATCCGACACATCTCGGCCAGCTGGTTGGTCAGAGCATCAAGCTGCTCGTGGTAGGCGGTCCGCATGGATCCACCCTACTTTCTGCAGGACACCGAGTGTGCTGAGGCGGAGTGAACGGACGGTGAATGAACGCAAACCGCGTCCGGCTCACTCGCAGGTGACGTCCGCGGCGTTGGTGACCGTGAGATCCTCGGGCAGTTCGGTGGGCGTGCTCTTCGAGTTGTGGCTGACGTGCACGCTGACCGCTGATCCGCTCGGCGGCGGTGCGCCGACGGCGCTGAAGTCGGGGCCGAGCACCACCTGAACGGTGTCGCCGAGACCGGCCACCCGTTCCATCTGGGCGTTGGGGATCGCTGCGGCCACGGTGGCGGCCGCTTGCTCGTTGCCCGCAGAGAACATCACCGTCGTCGCGGTGACGGTGCCGGTGTAGTCGTCGGGGGACAGCACGTTGAATCCGTGCTGCTTCAACGCGGTGGCGGTGCTCGAGCCGAGGCCGGTCTGGCCGGTCGCATTCGACACCTGCACGGTGATGTTGCTCGGATCGGTGGTCACCGCGTTGACCAACTCGGTCTGCGTCGATTCCGCGGGCTGCTCGCCCTGGCTCGGCTTGGCGGCCTGAAGTGCGTTCTGCGACGCCGTCATTGGGCTCGTCGTCGCGTTGGTGTCGTTCTCACCCGGCAGCGGATCGTCGTTGATGATCGCGTCGAACAACGCGCGGATGTCCTGGGTGCGCGGCTGCTCGTTACCGTCGGAGTCGGTGATGCCGGTGGTGGGGACGGTCACGAACGTGATCCGGCCCGCGTTGACGCCCTGCAACGACTGCCCGAGGTCGACCAGGTCCTTGGTCCTGACGTTGTCCACGTAGGTGTCGTCGATGAACTCGTTGACGACGTTGTTCAGCTTGGTGAGGCTGAATAGTGTGTCTTTGGAGATGATCGAGCGCAGCAGCGAGGACAGGAACAGCTGCTGGCGCTTGATGCGGCCGTAGTCGCCGTTCACCTCGGTGGTGACCTGGCGGGCCCGGACGTAATTCAGTGCGGTGTGCCCGTCCAGCGTCTGACGCCCGGGGTTCTCCAAGACGGTGCCCAGCTCGTAATCCTTCAGCGGGGTGGTGCTGCACACCTCGACGCCGCCGACTGCGTCGACCATCTTGGAGAACCCGGCGAAGTCGACCGCCATGAAGCGGTTGATCGAGAGCCCCGACATCTTCTGGATGACCTTCACCAGGCATTTCGGCCCGCCGTAGGCGTACGCCGAGTTCAGCTTGGTCTCGGTGTAGCGGTAGTCGTCGCTCATCTCGCCGGTCGCTTTGTCGGCGAACGGGCCGTACTTGCCGGTGTCGGGATCCCAGGCCTGGCAATAGGCCGGGGTGATCGCCAGGTCGCGGGGGAAGGACACCACGACGACGCGCTTGCGGTCGGCGGGGACGTTGACCAGCATCACGGTGTCCGAGCGGGCGCCCCCGGCGTCTTCGGTGGTGCCTGCGCCGATCTCACCGTTGGCGCCGGTTCGGCTGTCCACGCCGACGATCAGAAAGTTCTCGTCGCCGAACTGCGCGTTCGGGTCGATGATGTCGCGCGAGTTGGTATCCAGCGCCGCGACGTTGCGCAGCAGGTCGTTCTTGGTGGACTGCCACTGCCACGCACCGCCGGTCAGCGCCAGCGCCGAGACCGCAAAGATCGCCGCCGCGGATCGCCCCGCCAGCAGTACCGGCTTGCGGCGTGACTTCGCCTTCTTGCCGGGTGCCGGCGAGGGGGTGACCGGGTCGGGGTCGGCGGCGAGCGGGCCGCGCGTGCGGGTGAGCGCCTCGAGGTCGGGCACCTCGTCGGCGTAGGCCGCGGTGACGACGGGAATCGGCTCGGTGAGTTCGGCGGAATCGGCGTGGTCGTCGTCGGCATCCTCGACGAGGTCGTCGTCCTCGGCGCGGTGGCGGGTGGGCTCCACCGCGGGACGGGAGCCGGCCACCTTGGCGATCAGATCGGCGACGGTGACGCCTTTGGTGTGATTGCCCTCATCGCGCGGGGTGGGCAGCGATGCCGCGAGACGCTCCCACGGCGCCGCCCCGGCGGCGGACCGGGGCGTGCGGGTCACCCGCTCGCCCTCATCGGGGGGGCGGTGCTGGCCAGGAGTGGCGTTGCCGCCATCACTCATGTTCCAGTCGCCTCCGACTCTTAGGTCGTGCGCATCGGCGCGCTTACAGATGGTGCTGCGGTCGTCTCGTCACCGCGGCCGGCGTCGATGCTCGGCCCGAAACTGTCCTATGTCTTGTAGCAGCAGTCGGTGGGTGTCCGCCACTTTGCGGTCCACAACAAGATCACCATCGTACTGAGACAAGCTGTCCGGCCGCTAGCTCGCACAGATGTCGAGACCGTCTCGGTTCAGCCTCCGGAGTTCATCACGTCGGCTCCGGCGGGCACCGTGCAGTCGTCGGGGTCGTCTAGCCAGCCCTCGGGCAGCGTAACCGACGACGCCGACCCTTGGCGGCCGCGCGGTCCGGTCGCCGCCTCCGGGAACGGCACGTCCCGGTCGAGTCGGTCGAGCAGGCCGTCCAGCTCGCTCAGCGTCCTGACCAGCGCCAACGCCCGCCTGATCTCGGCGCCGGCGGGGAAGCCATGCAGATACCACGCGACGTGCTTGCGGATGTCGCGCATGCCTTTGTCCTCGCCGAAGTGATCGGCCAGAAGCGCGCCGTGGCGACGGATGATGTCGGTGACCTCACCCAGCGTCGGCGGGGTCGGGGAGGGCGTGCCGGTGAACGCCGCTGACAGCTCGGCGAACAGCCACGGCCGGCCCAGGCAGCCGCGGCCGATGACGACCCCGTCACACCCGGTCGAGGCCATCATCGCCAGCGCATCGTTGGCTTCGAAGATGTCGCCGTTACCCAGCACCGGGATCGTCGTCACCGCCTCCTTGAGACGGCCGATCTCCTCCCAGTCGGCGGTGCCCGAGTAGCGCTGGGCTGCGGTTCTGGCATGCAACGCCACCGCCGCGGCACCCTCCTGTTCGGCGATCCGACCGGCATCGAGGTGGGTGCGGTGGTCGTCGTCGATCCCGATGCGGAATTTCACGGTCACCGGCACAGAAGTGCCCTCGGTGGCACGAACGGCGGCGGCGACGATCTGGCCGAAGAGGCGGCGCTTGTAGGGCAGCGCGGCGCCACCGCCGCGGCGGGTCACCTTGGGCACCGGACAGCCGAAGTTCATATCGATGTGGTCGGCGAGGTTGTCCTCGACGATCATCCGGGCGGCCGCGTAGGTCGTCGTCGGATCCACGGTGTAGAGCTGCAACGAGCGCGGCGACTCCTGCGGGGCGAATGTCGTCATGTGCATCGTGACGGGGTGGCGTTCGACGAGCGCGCGGGCCGTCACCATCTCGCAGACGTAGAGCCCGGACACCGTGCCGACGCGTTCTTCCTCGAGCTCGCGGCACAGGGTGCGGAAGGCGACGTTGGTGACACCGGCCATGGGCGCCAAGACAACCGGGCTGCGGAGGGCGAAGGGCCCGATCCGCAGCCCGGTCTGGGCGGGAGCCGTGTCGACTATGACGCCGCCCCTGCCAGTGCCTTTGCGCTGCGCTTCTCGGCCAGGCGCGCGTCGCGTTCGAGCTTGCGCTGCTTGGCCTCCTCGAACTTGTCGCAGGTTTCTTCGAGTTCCGTGATCAGCTTGGCCAGGTCGTCGCGCATCTCGGCGGCCTCGCCGGTGAAGTCTTCGCGCTCGAAGATGCGCCACTTCTTGAGCACCGGCATCACGACGTCATCGAGGTGGATGCGCGGGTCGTAGACGCCGCCCATCGCGATCACGACGGCCTTGCGGCGGAAGTCCGGAACCGTGTACCCGGGCATCTTGAAGTTCTTCAGCACCCGGTGCAGCGACTTCATCGCCTGGTTGGGGGCCACGTCGAACCCGGCCTCGCTGACGTCGCGGTAGAAGATCATGTGCAGGTTCTCGTCGTTGGAGATCCTGGCCAGCAACTGATCGGCAACGGGGTCGTTGCACGCCTTGCCGGTGTTGCGGTGCGACACCCGGGTGGCCAGCTCCTGGAAGCTGACATACATCACGGAGTCGAACAGGCTCTCGGCGAACAGGTCACCCTGTTGGTTCTGGCCCGGCGAGAACCCGCGGGTCATCTGCTCCATCCGAAGCTCTTCGAGCTCGACGGGGTCGCAGTTGCGGGTCACCACCAGGTAGTCGCGGATCGAGATGCCGTGCCGGTTCTCCTCGGCGGTCCACCGGTTGACCCAGTACCCCCAGGGGCCGTCCATGGAGAAGTTCATCGCGATCTCGCGGTGATACGCGGGCAGGTTGTCCTCGGTCAACAGGTTCTGGATCAGCGCCGTCCGCGCGACCTCGGAAAGCTTGGCCTGCTCGGGATGCCAGTCCTGGCCACCGAGGGCGTAGTAGTTCTTGCCGTCCGACCACGGGATGTAGTCGTGCGGGTTCCAGTCCTTCATCATCGAGATGTGGCGGTTGATCAGCTTCTCCGCCACTGGTTCCAGCTCGTGCAGGAGATCGAGGTCGGTCAGGTCTTTCGACATGAGCCCTCCAGTTATCTGTTCCTAGTGGTTGCACTCAATATATCTGTGTATCCCGGTGACATTCAAGTTCCTCGGGGTGGGCATGTCGTTCGGTTCCGAGCCCCGGTGGGCACGCGGTAGGGTCGGGGTAACGAGTCGGTTGAGGCGGGGCGGGGCGCCCTCATGAACCTTGGGGGAACGATGAAGCTTGCCACCCGGGCAATTGCCGGTGCCGCCGTGATGTCCTCGATGACACTCATGAGCTCCGGGATAGCCGCTGCGGACAATGAGTACGCCGGGCAGACCTACGCCGAGGCGACGAAGGCTATTTCCGACGCGGGCGGCACCGAAACCATCGCCACCGTCGTGGGCGACCAGATGCCGACCGCCCAGTGCCGGGTCACCGGGTCGAGGAACGCCAGCTTCCTGGATTCCAGCGGGAACGTCTCCGGCGGGCGGGTGCTGCTCGACCTCAACTGCAACGCCGATGTCGCCAGCCCGGGCAACCCGGGTAATTCGGCCGCCAGTCCGCAGGGCCAGCAGACCCTTCAGGATCAGCAGGCTCAGCAGCAGGCGGAGGCGCAGCAGAATGTCGGCGACGAACTACTGCAGACGGGGGAAGTGCCCGGCCAGCCCCCCGCTCCGGCAAGGTAGTTTGCCGGGGTCAGGCCCCGTTTTCGCATAGTCTGCACACTCGTGCGACCAGGCGTACCATTTGCGCTCTACAAGTACCAGCGTTTCCTACGCCAGCGCGCAGGCAACGCTCATGTCGGAGGGTCGCAGATGAAGAACTACCTGGTGCTCGGCATCGGTGCCGTCGGTGCCGCGGTCACCACGTTCGCGGTGTTTGGCTCCGGGGTCGCGGCGGCGACCAACGAGTACGCCGGGATGACGTACGCCGACGCATCGCAGGAGATCAGCGGTGCCGGTGAGTCGGCGACGGTCGCCACCCGGGTGGGTAGCTTCCTGCCGACCGACCAGTGCATCGTCACCGGATCGCGCAGTGCGAACTTCCTCGA
>JAEZIA010000064.1 GCA_023416315.1 Actinomycetes bacterium | reverse complement strand
CGCGGTGTATATGAACGCGACCGTGGCGATGACCGGGCAGGGTGGCTGGCCGATGACGTGCTTCCTCACCCCGGACGGCAGGCCGTTCTTCTGTGGCACCTATTACCCGAAGTCGCAGTTCCTGCAGGTGCTGGCGGCGGTGGCCGAGACCTGGACGACGCAACGCGGCGAGGTCGAGGAGGCCTCGGAGCAGGTGGCCGGCGAGCTGCGGCGGATGGCCGCCGGGCTGCCCGACGGCGGCCCGGAGATCGACCCCACGCTCTGCGACCATGCCGTTGCGGCGATTCTGCGCGACGAGGACGTCGAGCGCGGCGGCTTCGGCCGAGCGCCCAAGTTCCCACCGTCGGCGTTGCTGGAGGCTCTGCTGCGTGCCCATGAGCGCACCGGATCGCCGCCGCCGCTGGACGCGGTGGTGCGCACCGGCACGGCGATGGCGCGCGGCGGCATCTACGACCAGCTGGCCGGTGGGTTCGCCCGCTACAGCGTCGACGCGGACTGGGTGGTGCCGCACTTCGAGAAGATGCTCTACGACAACGCCCTGCTGTTGCGGGCCTACGCGCACTGGGCGCGACGCACCGGTGATCCGCTGGCCCGCCGGATCGCCGCGGAGACCGCCGGATTCCTGCTGGCCGACCTCGCCGACGGGGACATGTTCACCTCGGCGCTCGACGCCGACGCCGCAGGCGTCGAGGGCTCGACCTACGTGTGGACACCCGCAGAACTTTCCGGGGTGCTCGGGGCTGACGACGGCGATTGGGCGACAAGGCTTTTCGCGGTCACCGAGTCCGGAACGTTCGAGCACGGGTCCTCGGTGCTGCAGTTGCCTGTCGAGCCCGACGACGTCGAGCGTTTCGAGCGGGTTCGGTCGGCGTTACTGGCCGCCCGGGCGGACCGGGTGCAGCCGGCGCGCGACGACAAGATCGTCACCGTCTGGAACGGCTTCGCCATCACCGCCCTCGCCGAAGCCAGTGTGGCCCTTGGTGATTCGTCATTGCTGGATGCGGCGGCACGATGCGCGTCGGCGGTGCTGTCATTACATCTGGTCGACGGCAGGCTGCGGCGCGCCAGCCTCGGCGGCGTCGTCGGCGACAGCGCGGCGATCCTCGATGACCATGCCGCGCTGGCCACCGGACTGCTGACGCTGTACCAGCTCACCGGCGACGCGACGTGGCTGTCGGCGGCCACCGGGCTGCTCGACGTGGCGCTGCGACACTTCGCCGACCCGGACCGCCCGGGTCGCTGGTTCGACACCGCCGACGATGCCGAGCAACTGATGGTCCGCCCCGCCGACCCGCTGGACGGCGCCACACCGTCGGGTGCGTCGACGATCGCCGAAGCGCTGCTGACCGCCGCGCATCTGGTGGATGCCGACCGCGCGGTCCGCTACGGGCAGGCCACCGAGGCCACGCTGCGGGTGCACTCGCCGCTGCTGGCCCGGGCGCCTCGGTCGGCCGGTCACTGGCTGGCGGTGGCCGAAGCGGCGGTCCGCGGGCCGCTGCAGGTGGCCGTCGCCCACGCCAGTACGGATTCCGAATTGCTTTCCGCAGCACGGCAATTGGCACCGGGCGGGGCGATCGTGGTCGGCGGGGCCGTCGACTCCTCGCCGCTGCTGGCGGGCCGGGACCGGGTCGGCGGACGCGACGCCGCCTACGTCTGTCGCGGCCGGACCTGCGACCTGCCGGTCACCGGAGCCAGGGAACTCGCCGACGCGCTGGGCGTGTCCGTGTAGCGTTTCCGGCCATGAGCGAAGCCCTCGATCTCAACGCCCTGGTCAACCGCTACCTCGACACCGTCGCGGCCGGCAAAGCCGCCGACGTCGCCGCGCTGTACGCCGAGGACGCCACGCTGGAGGACCCGGTCGGCGGCGGCGAGGTGCATATCGGCCGGCAGGCGATCGAGGGCTTCTACAAGGCGGTCGAGGGTGCCGAGGTGAAGTCGGAGCTGCTGACGTTCCGCTCCGGCGGGCAGGAGGCGGCGTTCCTGTTCGCGCTGACGATCGCCGGTGCGATGCGCATCGAGGTCATCGAGGTGATGACCTTCAACAGCGACGGTCTGGTCACGTCGATGAAGGCCTACTGGGGCCCGGAGAACGTCACCCAGTTGTAGGTCGGCTGGGGCCATTCGCCGAGCACACGCGCTCGCGGGCATCAGGAGGGCAGTGCGCCGCGTTCGAGGTGGCTGTTGATGCGCCCAGCGAGGCGTGCCGGCCATACCCGGACGTCGTCGACGATGATCGGCACCATCTTCCACCCGACTTCCTGGACACCGGCGAATCGGGCCTTGTCCCTGACCATTTCGGCGCGACCGGCGTGCCACTGCACACTTTCGTACTCGGCGGCGACTTTGGCGTGCGGCCAGGCAAAGTCGACCCGCCACCGCTGACCGTTGAGGCCGCGGATCGTGTATTGGAGCTCGGGGGCTGGCAGGCCGTGGTCGAGCATGACCAGGCGGGCCTCGCTTTCCATCCCTGATTCGGCGCGACCGTCGGCGATCTGCAGCAGCTCACGCACCGTGACGATGCTGCGTCGCCCGCGCTGGGCGAGGACCGCATGTTCGATATCAGTGACCGTGCACCACCCGGAGTGCAGGGCGGCGTCGAGCGTCGCGAGTGCGCGTGGTCGGCGCAGTTGGCGAGCCACCTCGACGGCGGTCCACGCCGGAGCCGTCGCCGGCCGGCTCGCGACCCACTGCACCGGGGCACCGCTTCGCTGATGGACCGTGAGACCGGGGTTGGATCGCATCCGGACTCCCGGGTCGAGGATGTGGATCGCGCTGGTGTTCTCGGTGTCGAAGCCGTACAGGGCTGCCGCGGTGCCCATCGACGCCACGGCGAGTTGGCCCATGAACATGTCCAACGCTGCCAGGCGGCCGTGGAGATCCGGCATGGTGCAGGCGTAGACGCCACGCCAGACGCGGATCAGTCCGCCGTTGCGGATCTGGACGTCGAGCTGCTGACGGGTCATGACGGTCAGCAGTTGCCTGGTGGTGGCGACGCCCTCGTGGCGGGCGAGGAGTTCGAGCGCCTCGGCGTTCATGCGACGAACACTGCCGTCGCCGCCGGAATCAGGTGTTCCGGCGGGCTTCGGGGCTGCGGATAACCCGCGAGCAGACGCGAACTCGTACGGAACCACCCCGGCCAGTGCGAGTTCGCGTCTGTTGGCGGTGATCTAGAAGACCGCGAACCACATCGCGATGTAGTGGAGGATCGCCGCCACCGCGGTGCAGGCGTGGAAGAACTCGTGATGGCCGAACGTCGTCGGCCACGGATTGGGCCACTTCAGCGCGTAGAGCACGCCGCCGATGCTGTAGAGCGCACCGCCGACGATCAGCAGCACCACCGCGGCCACCCCGGCGCCCTGCATGATCGGGCCGATGAACCACGCCGCCACCCAGCCCAGCAGCAGGTACAGCGGCACCCCCACCCAGCGCGGTGCCGACGGCCAGAACATCTTGAGCAGCACCCCGGCCAGGGCGCCGCCCCACACGATGCTCAGCAGGATGATGCCGCTGCGCTCGGGCAGCGCCAGCATCGCGAACGGCGCGTAGCTGCCCGCGATGAAGATGAAGATCATCGAGTGATCGGCGCGCTTCATCCACTTGCGCGCGTTGACCGACTTCCAGTTGACCCGGTGATAGGTGCCGCTGACGGCGAACATCGCGACGATCGTAATTGTGTAGACGAATGTCGACAGGCCCGCCCGCAGGCCTTCCAGCGACCACGAGACCGAGATGAGGGCCGCGCCGGCGATGAACGCGACGACGGCGGCATAGACGTGGATCCAGCCGCGGGCCCGAGGCTTGCCGAGGAATTGTGCGGCAGCGCCGACGACCGCTTGGGGGAAGTCCTCGGCGTAATCGCGGGGCGATGGCTGCTGAGCCTCATCGTTGGTCTCGACTTGTGCGGTCATGTCACCTCCAAATCGCGATCGGGGGTACCCGGGCCTCACAGTAGTCTGGATCTTCGTGGAGATCATTCCGCCTCGCCTCAAGGATCCGGCCTACCGGCTCTATGAGATGCGGCTGCGCCAGGAGCTGGCGCGCTCCAAGTCCCAGCTACCCCGGCATATCGCTGTGCTGTGCGACGGAAACCGGCGCTGGGCTCGTGATGCTGGTCACGACGACGTCGCCTACGGCTACCTGATGGGCGCGGCCAAGATCGCCGAAATGCTGCGCTGGTGCGCCGAATCCGGCATCGAGATGGCCACGGTGTACCTGTTGTCGACCGAGAATCTGCAGCGCGATCCCGAGGAGCTGTCCTCGCTGATCGAGATCATCACCGACGTCGTCGAGCAGATCTGCGCACCGGCCAACCGCTGGAGTGTGCGCACCGTCGGCGATCTCGAACTGCTCGGCGAGGAGCCGGCGAGGCGGTTGCGCGACGCGGTGGACAGCACCGCGCCGCTGGAGTCCACCGCGTCGTTTCACGTCAACGTCGCCGTCGGCTACGGCGGCAGGCAGGAGATCGTGGACGCGGTGCGGGCGCTGCTGAGCAAGCAGCTGGCCAACGGCGCCACCGCCGAGCAGCTGATCGAGGCGGTCACCATCGACGGCATCTCGGAGAACCTGTACACCTCCGGCCAGCCCGATCCCGATCTGGTGATCCGGACATCGGGGGAGCAGCGGCTGTCCGGGTTCCTGTTGTGGCAGAGCGCCTATTCGGAGATGTGGTTCACCGAGGCGCACTGGCCGGCGTTCCGGCGGGTGGATTTCCTGCGCGCGCTGCGCGCCTACAGTCGCCGAAACCGCCGCTTCGGCATGTAAATCCGTCAGTGTGGCGTGCCACACTTGAGCCATGGCTGCGCTGTCGGCGGTGGTCTTCACACTGAGCTGGTGGCTGGGCTTGTATCTGCTGGCCCGCGACCCGCGCAAGCCGGTGCTGGCACTGGCCGCCGTGGGGTTGTGCGGATTCGCCGCAGTGGTCGCACTCGATGCGGTGCGGGTGGTCAGCGTCGCGCACGCCGAGCTGCTCGGTCAGCTCGAGATCTATCTGGTCGCGGTCCCCGGGGTGGCCTGGTTCGCCGTGGTCCTGGAGCTGGCCCGGCCGGTCGACACCTGGCGCAGCCGGGCCACCGAGTGGGCGTTGATCGCGGCGGTGGCCGCGCTGACGTTGGTGGGTGCGGTCCTGGCGGGATCCGTCGAAGGTCCGCTGCGCACCGGGCACTGGGTGATGTTCGCGGTGATCTCGGTATCGACGCTGGGGGCGATGGTGGCCGCGGTGCGACGGACGCCGCAGCCGGGCCGGGTGGCCGGGGTGGTGATCGTCGCGACGCTGTTCTTCGCGCTGGGCAACGCGATCCTGGTGATTCCGCTGGGGCTGGTGCCGAGCTGGCTTGCGTTGGCCTCCACCGGGTTTGACGTGCTGCTGCTCGGGCTGGCGGTGGCTTTGTGGGACGCCTTCGACGAGGGGCAGGCGCTGCGCGCCGACATGCTGCGCTCGTTCGCCGGATCGGTTGTGGTGGCGGTGCTGTTCGGCGGGCAGGCGCTGATCGGGATGGCGGTCACCGGGGCCGACGGGCCGGGGCGGACCGCGCTGACGGTGTTGCTGTTCACCAGCCTGGCGATCGCGATCGCGATCAATGTGCTGGCCGACCCGCTGGCCGGTCTGCTGGACCGGCTGGCGTTCTCCCGCTCGCCGCGGCTGCGCGCCGACCGCGCCGCGCTGCGCGGCGCAGAAGCGGCGCTGCCGCTGGTCGCCGTCAACCCGCTGGATGCGCTCGATGACGACGCCTTCGCGCGGCTGACCCGCCGCGCGCTGGGGCACTACGGCGATCTGTCCAAACTGGTAGCCAGCCCGCTGACGCAGCTGCCGGTGATCGACGCGCGGTTGGCCGCGCGGGGCGCGGCCGACCAGCCCGTCGAGCGGGCCAACGAGCTGCGGGCGCTGCTGGCCGAACACATCGCGCGGCTCAAGCCCCGCGACGGCGGCGAGTTCGGCACCACCGAGCAATGGCGCCACTACAACGCGCTGTACTTCCCATACGTCGTCGGCGTGCGGGCGTACGCCCAGAACGCCACCGCCGCCGGGCTGGACCCGGTGGCCCGGCAGGCGTGGCAGTGGTTTGTCACCGAGGTGCCGCAGCGCTCGCTGCACAACTGGCAGAACGCGGCCGCGCGGTTGATTGCCGCGGATCTGCGTGGGCGGGTGGCCGTCGCACGGTCCTGAGCATGCGCTGACCTGGGGTTGGCAGTAGCTGGCAGCGCCAGGCGTCGATCTGGCAGCGCGCTGCGAGCAGCGTGATGGCCATGACCGCCATCATCACCAGACACCAACCGTTCTCCGATTCCACCGACTCACTACTGCGCTTCGCGATGCGCGTCGATGCCACCCTCACCGGCGTGCTCGGCCTGGCCGTCGCGATGCTGGGCGACCCGCTGGCCCGGGCCACCGGGCTGACCGCCGCCCAGGGCTACATCGCCGGCGCCGCGTTCGTGCTCTGCGGGCTGGTCGTCTACGCGCTGGCCGCCTCGCCCGACCTCCGCCGGGTCGGCGTCGGGCTGGTCGCGTTCAACGCCGTGAGCACGCTCGGCTTCATCGCCGCCGCCGAGATGTTGTCGCTGACCCCCTTCGGAGTGGTCGGTGTGCTCGCCGCCGGGCTGTACACCGCGATCTTCGCCGTCCTGCAGTACCTCGGAGTGCGCCGTCTGGCGTGACTCCCGCCCCGCCGGTGTGGGGCGCCACGTCGCACGGCGCGCCCGCCCCGCACCGGCACTTCACCGAAAGGAACAGTTATGACCACTCTGTCCACCAGGTCCTCGGATTCGCTACTGCGGATGGCCATGCGGGTCGACGCCGTGCTGTCCGGGCTGTGCGGCATCGTGCTGATGGCCGCCGCCGACCCGCTGTCCGGGTTCACCGGATTCTCGCGGGCGGCCGAGCTCGGGATCGGCGCGGTGTTCGTCGCCTACGCGGCGGCAGTGCTGTGGGCGTCCGGATTGCCCCGGGTGCGGACTGCCGGGATCGCCACCGCGATCGCCAACGTGGTGTTCACCGTCGCGGCCGTGCTGGCCGTGATCGAGCTGGAGTTGACCACCGCCGGTGTGGTGCTGACGCTGGCCAGCGGCGTGTACACCCTGGTGTTCGCCGACTTGCAATACCTCGGAGTGCGCAGGATCACCTAGGGTTGGGCGCATGCATGTCGTAGCGTTCGCCGCCGCACGCGAGGCTGTGTTGGAAGAGGCTGGCGGCGTCTCCGCCGACGGCTTCCCGATGACGAGTTGCTACGTCGAGAGCCTGCCCGCCCAGATCACCGTTCCGCTGGTGCTGGCCGTCTACGCGCCGGGGGGCACCGACTACGACCCGCGGCGCTACATCATCGCGAAATCGCCGGAAGGCGAGCGGGTCGGGTTGTTGGAGTTCACGTGGCAGTGGCCGGACAACCCCGGGGTGCCGGTGAAGTTCCGGGTCTTCGCCCACCACCTGCCCATCACGGTCGACTCGGCTGGTATCTACACCGTCGGCCTCTATGACCACCCGGACGCCGACGAGGCGGAGTTCGAGTTCCCGCTGCCGGTGCTGCGCCTCAACCCGCTCACCGGCGTGCCCAACAGTTAGAGCTTGCGCAGCCGCAGCCGGTTGATCGCATGATCGGCGTCCTTGCGCAGCACCAGCGTCGCGCGCGGACGGGTCGGCAGAATGTTCTCGATCAGATTGGGCCGGTTGATCGAACTCCAGATGTCGCGGGCGGCCGCGACGGCCTGGCTGTCGGTCAGACCCGCGTAGTGGTGGAAGTGCGACGCCGGGTTGGCGAACGCGCCGGCCCGCATCGCCAGGAACCGGTCGACGTACCAGTGTTCGATGTCCTCGATGCGGGCGTCGACGTACACCGAGAAGTCGAACAGGTCCGACACCATCAGGGTCGGACCTGTCTGCAGAACGTTGAGCCCCTCGAGGATGAGGATGTCCGGATGGGTGACGACGTGTTTCTCGCCGGGGACGATGTCGTAGATCAGGTGTGAGTACACCGGGGCGCACACCTGATCCGCCCCGGATTTCACCGACGTCACGAACCGCATCAGCGCTCGGCGGTCGTAGCTTTCCGGAAAACCCTTGCGGTGCATCAGGTTTCGACGGGTCAGCTCGGCGTTGGGATACAGGAAGCCGTCGGTGGTGACCAGGTCGACGCGGGGGTGATGCTCCCAGCGGGCCAGCAGCGCCTGCAGCACACGGGCGGTGGTGGACTTGCCGACGGCCACGCTTCCCGCCACACCGATGACGAACGGCACCGGCCGGTCCGGATTCTGCTGCGGCTCGCCGAGGAACTCCGAGGTGGCGGCGAACAGCCGCTGCCGGGCGGCGACCTGAAGGTGGATCAACCGGGCCAGCGGCAGGTAGACCTCTTCGACTTCGAGCAAATCGATCTGCTCACCGAGGCCGCGCAGCCCAACCAGTTCGTCCTCCGTGAGCTTCAACGGGGTCGACATGCGCAGGGAACGCCATTGACTCCGGTCGAACTCGACGTAAGGGCTCGGTTCACTCAGCCGCGCCATGGTGCCAGTCTTGCAGTTAGCTTGGTTGACATGCAGCCCGGCACCCTTATCCGCGAGTACTTGACCCTCGGTTTGCGGTTCGACCGCATCGAGGAGGGCTATGTCGACGCGTTCACCGGCGATCCGCACCTGCGCCGCGCCGTCGCCGACGAGCCCGCCCCGGAACCGGCCGATCTGGCCCGCCAGGCCGAGCGGCTGCTGGCCGAGCTGCCCGGCGTCCCACGCCAGAACGGCTTCACCGACCAGCGGGCGGACTTCATCGGTGCGCACCTGCGGGCGCTGCAGTTCTCGGCCCGCAAGTTCGCCGGTGAGGAGGTCGGCTTCGTCGACGAGGTGCGCAACTACTTCGACGTCGAGATCAGCCGCGGCGACCCGGAGCGCTACCGCGCCGCCCACGCCCGCATCAACGAGGTACTCGGCGGCAGCGGGCCGCTGGTTGAGCGGATCGAGGTACATCGCCGCACCGACGAGATCCCGCCCGAGCGGCTGGAGGAGTGCATCCACGCGTTCTCGAGTGCGCTGCGGGACAAGGTGCGGGCGACGTACCCGCTGCCGGACGCCGAGACCATCGTCTACGAGGTGGTCACCGACAAGCCGTGGTCGGGTTTCAACTACTACAACGGCGACTACCGCTCGACGGTCGCGGTCAACGCCGACCTCAAGCAGCAGATGGCCAACTTGCCGCGGCTGGTGGCCCACGAGTCCTATCCCGGCCACCACACCGAGCACTGCCGCAAGGAGGCTGGGCTGGTGGCGGGCCTCGACCAGCAGGAGCAGACGATCTTCCTGGTCAACAC
Organism: Actinomycetes bacterium; assembly: GCA_023416315.1. Taxonomy (GTDB): domain Bacteria; phylum Actinomycetota; class Actinomycetes; order Mycobacteriales; family Mycobacteriaceae; genus Mycobacterium. The sequence goes on along the minus strand of JAEZIA010000064.1, from coordinate 985 downwards.
CCCGCAATGCCTGATGGCCGAGGGTCTGGCCGATCTGGCGCTGTACGCCGCGGTCGGCCCCGGCTGGGGGAGTTGGGCGACGGAGATCTACGCCGACCTCGGGTTGCGGTTCGACGGTGAGCGCGCCGAGGCGCTCTCGGAGGCGACGGCGGCGCTAGCCGATGTCCGCCAGGACGCGGCGCTGATGCTGCACGACGAACACCGCGACGTCGACGAGGTCGTCGCGTTCCTGCAGCGCTGGCTGCTGGTCGACGACACCCGGGCGCGGCAGATGCTGCGGTTTTTGTCCTCACCGCTGTGGCGGGCCTACACCAGCACCTACGTCGAGGGATACCGGCTGCTGCGGGCCTGGCTGGACGACCGGCCGGCCGGCGTGGGGCTGACCGAACGGTTCGGCCGGCTGCTCGACGAGCCGTTGATCCCCTCGTCGCTGCGGGTCGACGCAGCCTGAGCAGGGCTGCGGATAGGCTTGGCCCATGACCGCAGACTCGACGATTTCGACTTCTGACGCTGCCCCGGGCGCCGACTATGCCGCCACCGCCAGCGAGGCCTATCGCGCGGCGCTTCAGGTCATCGAATCCGTTGAGCCGCGGATCGCCGATGCGACCCGTAAAGAGCTTGCCGATCAACGGGATTCGCTCAAGCTGATCGCCAGCGAGAACTATGCGTCGCCTGCGGTGCTGCTGACCATGGGCACCTGGTTCTCCGATAAGTACGCCGAGGGCACCGTCGGGCACCGGTTCTACGCGGCCTGCCAGAACGTCGACACCGTCGAGGCGCTGGCCGCCGAGCACGCCCGCGAACTGTTCGGGGCGCCGTATGCCTACGCCCAGCCGCACTCCGGTATCGACGCCAACCTGGTGGCGTTTTGGGCGATCCTGGCCACCCGCGTCGAGGCGCCCGCGCTGACCGATGCCGGGGTCAAGCACATCAACGACCTGTCCGAGGCCGAGTGGGAGCGGCTGCGTGCGCGGCTGGGCAGCCA
>JAEZIA010000402.1 GCA_023416315.1 Actinomycetes bacterium | reverse complement strand
GCCGCGGGGGGGGGCCGCCCGCCCCCCCCCCCCCCCCCGCCTGCCGCCCGGGCCGGGGTGCGCACGGTCACCGTGCGCACCGGCATCGTGCAGTCCGCCCGCGGCGGCACGCTGCGCCTGATGCGTCCGCTGTTCTCCGCGGGACTCGGCGGCAGGCTCGGCAGCGGCGAGCAGTGGCTGTCCTGGATCGGCATCGACGACCTGCTCGACATCTACTATCGCGCGCTCTACGACGACCGGCTCACCGGTCCGGTCAACGCTGTCGCGCCAAATCCGGTGCGTAACGAGGCATACGCAACAGCACTGGCGACGGTGCTGCATCGCCCCGCGGTGCTGGCGGTGCCGTCGATCGGGCCGCGGCTGCTGCTCGGCAAGCAGGGCGCGCAGGAGTTGGCCGAAGCGGATCAGCGGGTCGTGCCGAGCGTGCTGGCCGGGTTGGGCCACCGGTTCCGGCAGCCGACGATTTCCGAGGTGCTGGCCCATCAACTCGGCTCAACACGTTAACCGGCCTACTCTGATCTGACCTGTGTTATCTTCGCCGCATGCGGAGACTGTGCTGTTCAGCGGCAATTATCGCGTTGCTGGTAACGGGGTGTTCGGGAACAGCGCACACAGCAGAGGCGCCGCAGGCCGCCCCCTTGGTGACCTCGGCACCGGCACCGCCGGCGAAGCGGGTCTCGAACTGGGGTTGCCACGGTGTCGACGCCGCACCGCCCGCGACGCTTCCACCCACCGCGCACAAGAAACCGATGGGCAAGACCGCCTCGGACGGTGGCGCGGTCTACGGTGACCCGGACGCGGCCAGCCGGTACTGGGAGCAGCAGAGCCAGAGCGACTGCGGGCTGATGGCGACCCGGCTGGCCATCGCCGAACTCACCGGCCAGGCGCCCACCGAGGCCCAGATGATCGACCTGGCGAAGAAGACCCCCAGCGAGTGCAGCCCCGGTCAACCGGTCTACGACGACAGTTTCGACCCGTCCGACGGCGGAATCGGGCATGGCACCTGCACGGCGGATCTGATGCTGCTGCTCAAGCACTACGGCATCGATTCGAAGTACACCAACGACAGTGAGGCCAAGGACACCGGCGTCGCGACCGGCCTGGACGCGCTGAAGGGCTACCTCGGCGACGGCAAACAGGCCATCGTGTGTGTGAACTCCTCGACCATCTGGGAAGGGGCAGGCAAGGGCAGCGATTGCGGGCACCTGGTGACCGTGGCCGCGATCGATACCGGCGAGGATTTGGTCTACCTCGGTGACAGCGGCGGCGACGATACCCGCGGTGAGACGGTCAGCATCGACACCTTCGAAACCGCTTGGGCCGCAGGCGGTCACGAGATCCTGCTGGCCGGCTAGCCGGCCAGCGGCGGTGGGGCGTCGTCCGGGGCCAGCTCCGCGCCGATCTTGCGGAACAACAGGTCGGCCTCGTTGGCGTAGTCGCCCGTCGAATCGAATGCGTCCTGGTCGTAGGTCACGGCCACGGCGATCGCGATCCGGCGGCTCGGCAGGTACGCCGCCACCGCCGCGTAGCCGGAGAACATCGGATTCTGCAGCACCCAGTTTCCGGAGATCACGATCCCCAATCCGTAGGTGTACAGCTCGGTTTGGGGCGCGCATGTGGTGCAGCCGGGCAGCGCGGTGGTCTTGCCGCGCAGCTGCGGGGAGATCATCTTCTGGTAGGAGTCTTGCGAGAGCAGCCGGCCCGAACCGATCCCCTCGGCAGTGGCCGCCAGGTCGTAGATGTTGGTGGTCTGGATCGCGCCGTGAGTGATCGTCCAGGACGGATTCCAGAATGTGGTCTCCTCGTAGAACGGTGTGCCCGGCGGGATGCCCAGGGCCTGGCGACGTTCCGAGGAGAAGGCGTGCAGGACCGGCGCCGGGATGTCCGGGGTGAATGAGTTCGCCGTGTTCTTCAGGCGCAGGGGACCGAGTACCTTCTCGTTCAACAGCTTCGGCATGTCCTGGCCGGTCGCCTTCTCCAGCGCGAGACCCAGCAGCACGTAGTTGGTGTGGGCGTAGTTCCAGTTCGCCCCGGGTTCGTAGAGCAGCGGTTTGTCGAGTGCGTAGCCCAGCAGCTGTTCGGTTGTCCACTGCCGGAACGGGTCACGATACAGTTCGGCGTTCATCGGCTCGTTGCCGATGACGTAGTCGACGTAGCCCGATGTCATCTGTGCGAGCTGGCCCAGCGTCACCCGGTCGGCGTGGGGCACGTCGGGCAGCCACCTCGCCAACGGGTCATCGAGGCTGACCCTGTTCTCGTCGACCAGCCGCAGCAGCAGGGTGGCCACGTACGAGATCGCGACGGCCCCGTTGCGGAAGTGCATCGCCGTGGTGGCCGGTACCCCGGTCATCGACTCGCCGTCGGCGCGGGTCAGTACCTCCTTGCCGTCGACGGTGACCCGCACCAGCACCGACCGGAGATGCTTCTGCGCCATCGTGTCGCGCACGATCGTCGCGATCGCGTCGGCATCCGGCGACGGCTTGCCCGGTGCCCCGCACGCTGTCGCCACCAGCAGAGCTATCAGCGCTGTGGCGACGGTGGACCTGGCCGCGGCCATGGTCGCTAGCCAACAACCTTATTCAGGAAGCTTCGCACCAGCAGCCGTAACCTGCGGGCGGCATCGTCGACGTACGTCGTGGTGTCGTCGCGCAGACCGTCGGCGGTGAGCCCGAGTTGGACCAGGTCCCCGCCGCCGTCGCGGTGGCGGTCGTCGTCGATCCACTGCTCGAGTAGTTTGTGGTCGAGTTCGGGGTGGAACTGCAGGCCCATCGCCGTTCGGTCGACGAAAGCCTGTGACGCACAGTCGTTGCGGGCGATCACGTTCGCGCCGGGCGGCGGCGTGAACCGGTCGAAATGCCACTGGAACCATGGCCCGTCGGGCACCAGTTCGTGGTCGGCGCTGTGCACCTGACGCCAGCCGACCTCGGGATCGGTCGACCGTTGCACCGAGCCGCCGAGTGCGGTGGCCACCAGCTGGCCGCCGAAGCACACCCCGAGCACGCCGACGCCCGCGTCGACCGCCCGCTGTACCGCGTCGATCTCACCGGCCACCCACGGCAGCCGCTCGTCGTAGACCGCCCACCGCGAGCCCAGCGGCACGATCACGTCGTAGCGGGTGGGGTCGGGAAAGGTGACCTCGATCACCGGGTCGTCGGCGCGCTCGGCGGGCACCACCTCGAACGTGTTGACGTCGAAACCGAGCTCGGTGAACGTCTCGCCGAGCAGCGCTTCGGGGGCGATCGGATCGTTGTAGATGAACAGAACCTGACGGGCCACCCGCATACGGTACGGCAGGATCCTGACTACACGCAGTCCGAGGCGCCATCGACCACCAACACCGCGCCGTTGATGTAACTGCTTCCTGCCGTGCATAGGAACGCGATCGCCGGCGCGACCTCGTCGACGGTGCCCATCCGCCCGGCGGGGATGTGCGCCAACTCGGTCTCGACGATCTCCGGCACGGCCTGCATGGGCGCGGTCATCGCGGTGTCGATGGTGCCCGGCGCGACGGCGTTGACGCGGATTCCGTACTTGGCCCACTTGACCGCGAGGTTGCGGGTGATGTTCACGACACCGGACTTGGCCGCCCCGTAACCGGGCACCATCGTGACCGCACGCAGTGCCGACATCGAGGCGAGGTTGACCACGCTGGCGCCGCCGGCGGCGCTGGACGCCGTCAAGGCGCGGCGCAACCCGACCGTGAGCCGGTAGGGCCCGGTGAGGTTGAGCGCGACGGAGGCCGCGAACCCGTCGGGGGTGGACTCGTCGAGACCGCCGGGGAAGTTCGCGCCTGCGTTGTTCACCAGGACATCGAGTGCGGAGATGCTCTCTGCCAGGCTGTCAATGGATGCGTTGTCGGTGAGCACAAGTTGCCGATACGTCATCCCGGACAGGTCGGTGGCGTAGTCGACGGCCGCCGGTTTGGTGCCGGTGACAGTGACGTCGGCGCCCGCGTCACGCAGCAACACTGCGACGGCGTGGCCGATGCCACTGGTGGCCCCGGTGACCAGTGCGCGGGCGCCGGTGAAGTCGAAGCTGAGCTCGGCGGTCATGTGTACCTTTCGATCTGCTTGGTCAGCCAGGCGCTCTCCCAGAAGTTGGCGCTGTCCGCCAGAAGTCGTTCGTGGGCGGCCCTCAGCACCGCGCGGGCGGCGGCGTCCCCGGGGGTGGCGTGGGTGACGAGCTCGGCCAGGTGGATGGCTTCCAGCGGGCGGCCGTCCGCCAGATGCGACCGGGCGCGCTCGGTCAGCGCCTCGGCGCCCGCGAGGTCCACCAGGTCGGCGCTGACGGCCTCGGGGCCGGTCGCATACAGCTCGGTGGTCGAATTGTGGTGGAACCAACCGGAATAGTTCTCCCAGATCGCCCGGACATCCCAGGCCACCTTGCCGTAGCCCTCGCCGACGTCGAGGTGTGCGGGCAACGTGATCTCACGCATCAGCGTGCGAATGTCCTTGCCGGCGTTCATGCCTGCGACGGTCTCGTCGTGCAGGTACTGCACGGCGTCGCGCAGCCGGCTCAGCTCAGCGTCGATCCGCTGCGCTCCGCGGATCGGGTCGAAGTGCCCGGTGAGCAGCACCTCGGGCTGTAGTTCGCGAACCCGTTCGATGGTGTCGATCACCGTCAGCGCATCCCGGTAGCGGTCGCCGCGCATCGTGACCAGGTTCGGGATGTGGCCGAAGACCGGACCGAAGGTGTTGCTGCACAGACAGATCCGCTCGTCGGGCAGCCAGACCACCATCGAGTCGGTGGTCTCGCCGCCTGGCGTCGCGATGAGCTCGAAACGCCGGTCGCCGACGCTCAGCGCCAACCGGTCCTCGACGACGATGTCGGCGGTGGCGGTGCTCTGGGCCGGTAGCTTCTTGCCGAAGCGCTGCTGGATCGCGGCGATCCCGGCGGCGAGTCGGCCGGCGAAGGCGAACGCGCTGCGGTTGGCGCGGTAGGGCAGCAGTCGCTCGTTGTCATCGCGCCACTGCGCCCAATTGGCTTGCGCCACAACTGTGGTGTCCGGATCGCGCAGGGTGTCCAAACCGCCGACGTGGTCGTAGTGGCCCTGGGTGATCAGAATGTAGCGCACCGGTGCGGAGTCGACGGCATCGAAGTTGGCGCGGTGCACCGGGCCCTCGAAACCCATGCCGGTATTGACCACGACCCGGCCCTGCGACGTGGTCAGCAGGTAGGAGTTCGTCAGTCCGGGGGAGCACCAGATGCCCGGCGCGACCTCCTCGGCGCGCTCGGCGGCGGCAGGCGCCATCGCGTCTGCCCCGGGCCTGCTGCGGTAGATGGGTTCCACAGACACCTCTATATCTCGGGTCGGACGTCGAAACGGTCGAAATAGAAGTCGAACCGGGACCGCAACTCCTGCGGCTCGACGCCGAAATGGCGTTTCAGGTCATAGGGGATGCGGCCCTTGGCCCCACGGCGGTTACCGTCGATATAGGCCGCGAATCGCTTGGCCACCTTCGGTGGAATGTCGACTCCGGCCCGCCGGTAGAACTCGGCGAGCACCGGCATCTCGTTACCGCCCAGGTGATGGAAGCCGATGTCGACACTGCGGTCGGCCGCCACCAGCTCCCGGTCGCGCACGCAGGCGCTCAGCAGCCGGTGGATCCGGTCACTCCAGTAGTCGACCAGCCAATCCGGGTCGATGCTGGTGCGGCGCAATCGATCCGAATAGGCCATCATCGTGATCGCCGACTGGATCACCGCGACCGGGTCGCGGTGGGTGAACGCGACCGTGGCGTCGGGGAAGGTGGTGATCAGCGGTCCGAGTTGCTCGGCGTGCTGCGGAGATTTCAGCACCCAGGTTCGCGGCCCGCGCAGAAACGTCAACGCCTGCAGGACGGTCTTGAGGTACCCGTAGTGGCGGACGTGGTCGAGTCCGAGGTAGAAGTCGCGCCAGCTCGGAACGCGGGCGTGCCACTCGAGGACGTAACCGGCCATGTCGAGGTCGAGTAGCTCCACCTCTTCCTCGATGGCCTCCGGGAAGCGGTCGTGCATCGCCGCGACGTACGGGGTGCTGGCCATCAGCGCGTCGTGCTCGGCCTTGACCCGGGTGTAGCGGGGGTCCACCCCGAACGTGTCGGGCCCCTGCCCGGGTGCGGGTATCGGATCTTCGCTCTCCCAGTAGGGCAGTGCGCGCCTGCGCGGATCCTCGGCGATCAGGTTCACCAGATGGGTGGTGCCCGAGCGGGGCATGCCCACCACGATCAGCGGCGCCTCGATCGGAATCGAGGCGATCTCGGGATAGCGCTTGAGTAGATCGGTCAGCGACAGCCGGTTGCGGAGCTTGCGAACGACCCTGGCGCGCAAGCTGCTTCGGATCAATTGGCGCAGGCCGGTGTCGGCCTCGATAGCGGCGACGTGCGCGGCCAGCCGTTCGGAAAACCCGTCGTCGTCGGCCAGGTCGTCGGCCCCGGCCTGCTCGACGGCTTCGGCGAGCATCTCGTCGAGGTCGAAGACGACCTCGCGGGATTCGGTGTAGTCCAGGATCTGGCGCTGGGTGTCGGTCAGCACCGGGTCGGTCAGGTCGTCGAGGTTCAGGGTCTCCAGGGATGACCGCGCCGCCATGTCCAGGACTTTAGTGCGCGGCGGCGGTCGCGGTCCGCGGTTCCCGCTGGACGGGATCTAGTCGGCGAGGATGTTCTCACGCAGGGTGCGCCCGGGGTATTCGGTCCGGTAGCGGCCCCGGCGCTGCAACTCGGGGATCACCATGTCGACGAATTCCTCGAAGCACCCGGGGGTGTAGGTGGCCAGCAGCATGAAACCGTCGGCCTCACCGGAGTCCATGAACCGCTCGAGTTCGTCGGCGACCGTAGCCGGCGATCCGATCAGTTGGGGCATGGCGAACCGGAACGAGTAGGTGAACGCCGCCTGCTCCACGGTGACGCGCTCGTCGGCGCCGCTGGCGACCAACGCATCCTTGACGCCCTGAATGCCCGGCACCGGGATGTCGGCCAGCGGCGTCGAGGGATCGAACTGGGAGAAGTCCACCCCCAGCTGGCCGGACAGCATCGCCAGCTTCGCCTCCGAGCGCACCAGCGATTCGATATAGGTCGCCTTGGCCTGTGCCTCTTCGTCGGACAGCGCCACGATCGGCTGCACACCGAAGTAGAGCTTGACCGATCCCGGCTCCCGGCCGGCCGCCGCGATGCGGGAGCGCATATCCCGGGCGTAGTCGCGCATGGTCTCGACCGTGGGGTGCACCGCGAAGATCGCCTCCGCGGTGGCGGCGGCGAAGTCGCGGCCCTGGGAGCTGGACCCTGCCTGCCAGAGCACCGGCCTGCCCTGCGGTGAGGGGGCCACGAAATGCCGTGCCCGGCAGCGGAAGTACTTGCCGTGGAAGTCGACCTCGCGGATCTTCTCCGGATGGGCATAGATACCGCTTTCGCGGTCGGCGACGACGGCGTCGGGCTGCCAGGAGTCCCAGAGCTCACAGCACAGGTCGACGTACTCTTCGATCCGTTCGTAGCGCGTCGTGCGGTCCGGCATTTCCTGGCCGTAGGCCGCGAACTCCGAAGGGGAGTAGGAGCCGACGATGTTCCAGGCGATCCGGCCCTCGGACAGGTGGTCCAGGGTGGAGAGCCGGCGCGCCATCGAGTACGGGTGCTCGAACGCGGTCGACAGGGTGATGCCGACCCCGAGATGTTCGGTGGCCCCGGTGATGATCGTGGTCAGCGAACCCGGCTCGTGGGTCGGCGACTGGACGGCATAGCGCACCGTGGTGTCGGAGCTGTCCTCGAACG
>JAEZIA010000055.1 GCA_023416315.1 Actinomycetes bacterium | reverse complement strand
ACCGGCGGGAAGTCACCGGAGGTGCCGATCACGATCTCCTCACCGGTGGCGGCAGCGGCGGTGGTCGACGGTGCTGTGTCGGACGAGCTCGAACATGCGGCGGTGAGGGCAACCAGGCAGGCGCCGGTGGCCGCGGCGGCGATCGTAAGGGGATGGCGTCGGGTCATAGTGTCACCTTCTGGTCGGGGGCCGGCATCAGACGTCGAGCAGGTAGCGATCAACCTCCCACTGGGTCACCACGCTGTGGTAGCTGTCCCACTCCTCGATCTTCATGGCGAGGTAGTCGCGGACGAATCCCGGCGGGAATGTGGTGGCCACCAAGGGATCTGTGGCGAAGGCTTCGATGGCCTCGAGCAGGGTGCGCGGCAGACGTTCCCCGGCTCCGGCGGTGCGGTCCCAGTCGCTGGCGTCGTCGGTGACCGGATCACCGGGGTCCAGTCCGAGCTCGATGCCTTCCAGACCTGCCGCCAGCGTGAAGGCCGCCGCCAGATACATGTTGGCCATCATGTCCACCGAACGGTTCTCGATGCACGGCCGGTTGCCCGGCAACCGCAGCATGCAGGAGCGGTTGTTGGTGCCGTAGCGCGCCCAGACCGGTGCCCACGACACCGTCCCGTCAGCGAGCTTCGGGGTGAGGCGTTTGTAGGAGTTCACCGTCGGGCAGGTCAGCGCCGAGAGCGCCGGGGCGTGCCGGAGCACGCCGGCGGCGAACGACAACGCCGTCTTGCTCCAGCTTCCGTCGGCTTCCACGAAGACGTTCTCGCCGGTGGTCGTCGACACCAGGCTCGTGTTCATGTGCGCGCCCGACCCCCACGACCGGGTCTCCGGCCGGGGCATGAAAGTGACTGTGGCATCCATCTTCTGGGCCAGTGAGGCCAACATCAGCCGCAGATGGGTCAGCCGGTCGCACATTCCCAGAACATCGGTGTAGGAGAAGTCCAGCTCGTACTGGCCCTCACCACCTTCCTGGTCGAAGCTGTAGAGGCCGTAGTCAGCCGCGTCCATGTGCTCGACCAGTTCGGAGAAGAACTCCAGTGAGTCGATCACCGCGCGTGCGTCGTAGGCCGGTGTGGGTTCGATGACCGACGACGCGAACCGGGGTACCAGGTCCGGCAACGTGCTGGTGCGGTAGAGGTAAAACTCGGTCTCGACACCGAGGTTCATCGCGAAGCCCATGTCGGCGGCTTTGGCGATGACCTTCTTCAGCGCCGAGCGGGGGCAGTTCTCGAACGGCTCCCGCGATTCGCCCTGCACGAGATCGGCGTTGAAGTAGGCGATGCGGGGATCCCACGACAGGATCCGCAGGGTGTCCGCGTCGGGCAGGCCCACGCATTCGTCCTCGGCGGGATTCATCGCTCCCAGTCCGCCGACACCGCGCGGGGTGTAGCGTTCCGAGCCGGCCAGCATGTCCGGAAGGTGGCCGATCGGGACGACCTTGCTCTTCGGCCGCCCGGTGACGTCGACCCATGCGGCCATGGCGAATTGGACGCCCTTGTCGGCCAGCTCGGTGGCCAGCGCCGCGTGCTCGGCTTGCTTGTCGTGGAAGGTTTTCATGGCGTGAGGCACCTGCAGTCTGAGTCGAAGTACAACGGTGAAGTCCGTAAATACTAGGGCGATCCATATTTCGTAAGCGTGAACAAGTCGTAAAACGAACCGATTGCCCCGTTACACTTTGAATATCGAATCCACGAAGGGGAGCGTGATGGCTGACATTGTCGAGGCGGAGGCGGCCAAGCGGTCCGCGAGCCGCCCGCCGACGGTCGCGGACCGCAAGCCGGTGCTCGACGGGCTCGACCGCCAGATCATCCGATTTCTGCAGAACAACGCGCGGATGCCGAACACCGAGATCGCCCGCGCCCTGAAGGTCACCGAGACCACCATCCGAAACCGGGTCAGCCGGCTGCTCGAAGAAGAACTGATCGAGATGGTCGCGCTGATCACGCCAAAAGCCAAGGACGCCACCATCTCCGCGTTCATCACCGTGAGCGTGTTGCCGGCCTCGGTCGAATCCGCGGTCGAGGTGCTCAAGCCACGCCCCGAGGTGCGCTATCTCGGGCGCATGCTGGCCCGGGGTCAGATCCTGATGGAGACGTTCTTCACCGACCACGACCATCTGCTGGAATTCCAGGACGAGTGCCTCGCGCAGCTGCCGGGTGTCCAGGCCATCGATACGTCGCTGGTGTTGCGGGTCGAGAAATTGTCCTACGAGTGGGAGATCTAGACGCTCGACTGACCGGTTCGAAAAGCGGCGTTAGGCTTGGGAATCCCTGTTCCGCTCAACGGAGAGTCGGCCTTTCATGGAGACGCTCGACCCCATCGACGCGTTGATGCTCACCGGCGAACTGATCGCCAGCCCGATGCACGTCGCGGTCGTGCTGGTGATGAGTCCGCCCGAGGGCACCGATAGTTCACAATTCGTCGACGAGCTCTATCAGCAGGCGCTGACCGCACCCGATCCCGTCGACCCGCGACTGCGACGGCGGCCGCACCGCGGCGTGGACACCGGAGGTCTGTGGGTGTGGCGCGAGGTTGACGACCTCGATGTGCGCCGGCATCTTCAGCGCCGGACGCTGCCCCGCGGGTCGGCCGACACGGCGTTGTGGGACCTGGTGTCCGAACTGCACGAAGAGCGACTGGACCGCTCGGCACCGCTGTGGATGGCCTATCTCATCGATGGCCTGGACGGCGGCCGGTTCGCGATGTACATCAAGGTCCACCACATCGTCGTCGACGGTGTCGCGGGCCTGCAGATGATCGGCGACTCGCTCACCGAAGACCCCGACCGGCGCGGGATGCCGCCGTTCTATGCCAACTCCGCGCGCGGCGAGCCCGCATCGCCGGGCCGCCGGTTCAACCCGCTGACGGCGGCGCGCGATATCGCCGGTACCGCGGTCTCCGGGCTGGGCCTGGCGCGAAACGTCGCGACCGCGGAATTGGCCAACATCATCGGCGCGCTGACCACGCCGACTGTGGTGCCGCCGTTCGGCGCGCCGCACACCCGGTTCAACACCAAACTCGGGCCCCGCCGCGCTTTCGCGGCAACCAGCTTGGACCGCAACCGGATTCGGGCGATCCAGGAGGCCGCCGACGTCACCGCCAACGACGTCGCGACCGCGCTGGTGGCCGGTGTACTGCGGCACTGGCTGATCGAGCGCGACGAGTTGCCCGACCGATCGCTGGTGGCGCTGTGCCCGGTGACGGTGCGCGAGCGCGACTCCGCCGGGTCGGAACGGCACGGCAACCAGTTCGGTCTCGGCATGTGCCCGCTGGGCACCACCATCGCCGACCCGGCGCAGCGGCTGAGCCTGATCCACCACGCGATGGCAAACGTCAAGCAGCAGGTCGCCGCTCAGGGGCCCGGCGCGACGCTGGTGGTGCTGATGCCCGCCATCGCGCCGACGGTGCTGCTTCCGCAGCTGCCGTTCACCTCGTGGGTGCCGCCCAGCTACAACCTGCCGATCTCCAACGTGCCCGGACCGCGCACCCAGCTGTACTACAACGGTGCGCGGGTCGACGAGATCTATCCGGTGTCGGTGGCCTACGACGGCATGGCGCTCAACGTGACGTTGTGCTCCTACGCCGACCGGATCGGCGTTGGGTATGTCGCCGACCGGGACGTGGTCACCGACATCGAAAGCCTGGTTCCGCTCACCGAGAAGGCGCTGGCGGAACTGGAGGCTTCGGTCGGCGTTCCCGCATCGAGATAGACGTGAGGGCGAAGAATCTGGCGAAAAATCGCTCTCAGTCCTGACTCGATGCAGTCGGTCCTCAGTAGGCCATGAACAGGATTTCGTCCCGGCCGTAGTCCATGCCGGGGTGCGCGGCGGCCAGGTGCTGCTTGGTGAGGTCCACCAGCTCGTCCTCGTCCTTGGCGCTGATCGCCTCACCACACGGGCAGTTGATGTGCGTCTTCATGGTGCCTCCGTTATCCGGCGTTCGCCTTCGCTAACCCTACGACTCAGGCCTTCGCCTTCGCTGCAGCCTTCATCTTCTTCTTGTACGCCCTGACTTCGTCCAGTGACCCCTTGTCGACCACATCGGCGATCGACATGTGGGTGCCGGCCTTACCGTAATCGCCGGCCGCCTCGCGCCACCCGGTCGGCGTGACGCCGTACTGCTTGCCCAGCAGCGCGAGGAAGATCTTGGCCTTCTGCTCACCGAAACCGGGCAGCGCCTTCAGCCGGCGCAGCACCTCGGCACCGTCGGGATCCCCGTCGCGCCACAGGTTGGCGGCGTCGCCGTCGTAGCGGTCGACGATCTCGCGGGCGAGGTCCTGGACCCGCTTGGCCATCGAACCCGGGAAGCGGTGCACGGCCGGTGTTTTCGAGAATTCCTCGGTGAACTTCTCGGGGTCGTACTCGGCGATCAGCCTCGGGTCGATCCCGCCGAGCCGCTCGAGGAGCTTGCGCGGGCCCGCGAACGCGGTCTCCATCGGGATCTGCTGGTCCAGCAGCATCCCGGTCAGCAGGGCGAACGGATCCTCACTCAGCAGGTCATCTGCTGCCGGATCCTGGGTGAGCTGCAGTCTCGCCATGGGATGAGTCTAGGACGACGATCGGATCGGTTCGCCGATCTATCCCAGCTGGATATGCGAACCTGAAACTCCCGCGCGGACGAGGCCCTAGGAGACGGACATGCGACGGCTGATTGCACCTGCTGTTGCGGCGGTCGTCGCCGCACTAGCCTTGGCCGGCACCGCACAGGCGATCCCGGACCAGGGCACCCCGGAGTTCGACCTCTACCTGCAGGGCCTGGCCCGCAACGGCTACAACCTGAACCCCGACACCGCATGGCGGGTCGCCCATCAGGCCTGCATCGGCGGTATCCCCGGATACATCGGTTTGGAACTCGCGGCCCAGGGCGTCATCGGTCCCGGCGCACAGGAACGGGTGTTCGACGTCGCCCGGAAGTACGCCTGCCCCGTTCAGTAAGCGAGTAGACGAATGTCGGGTGCGGTCGCGCTCGCACTGGCGGTCGCCCTGGCCGCGGTTGCGCTGATCGTCGGCGCCGCCGCCGTGCTCACCCGCCGAGTGGTCAGCACACCGGCGGAGCGCACCGTGCACGCCGCCCTGCATACCGCCTCGCTGGCGGCCCGCTCGCTACGCAAGGGGCTGGACGCCGATTCCGCGGCCGAGGCCGCACCGCACCTGCGGGGCCTGACCGGTGCCGACGGCGTCGCCCTCTACGACGGTCACACCGATGTGCTGGCTCTCGACCCGTCCGGTGACGCGTTGTGGACGCCGGCGATTCTGGAGATCTGTCAGCACACCGCCGCCGAGGCGGTCACCGGCCAGCGCCGCGTGCTGGCCCGCGACCAGACCCCGGTGGTGGTGGCCCAGCCCTTGCTTGACGATGACGACACCGCGATCGGCGTGCTCGTCGTCGTCAACGCCGCCGAGCCGTCGCCGGGCATGCTCGGTGCCATCGCGGAGGTGGCGCGCTACGCCGCCAGCCAGCTCGAGCTCGCCGAGCTCGACGCGTCCCGGGCCCGCCTCGACCGGGCCGAGGTGCTCGCACTGCGCGCTCAGATCAGCCCGCACTTCATCTACAACGCGCTCAACACGATCGCGTCGTTCGTCCGGACCGACCCCGACCGGGCTCGCGACCTGATCCTGGAGTTCGCCGACTTCACCCGGTATTCGTTCCGCTCCGCGGGGCCGTACACCCCGCTGGCCGACGAGCTGCGCAACATCGACCGCTACCTGACGCTGGAACGCGCCCGGTTCGGGCCCAACCTGGCGGTGACCCTGCAGATCGCCCCCGAGGTGCTGACGGTCGTGGTGCCGTTCCTGGCGCTGCAGCCGCTGGTGGAGAACGCCGTACGCCACGGCCTCGCCGGGCGGCAGTCCGGCTCGATCGAAATCGTCGCGCGCAACGAAGGTTCCGACTGCGTGATCAGTGTCGAGGACGACGGCATCGGGATGGACCCCGACGCGCTGCGCTCCGGACCCGCCGACGTCCTCGGCGACGGTGAACAGGCCGCCCACGTCGGGTTGAGCAATGTCGACCATCGACTACGCGCGGCCTTCGGAAACGACTACGGTCTGGTGGTCGAGACCGCGCCGGGTGCGGGCACCAAGGTGATCATGCGGGTACCCAAGTTCCGCGCGGGCGTGTGGGTTTGAGGAGGTGTGATGGCACGGCTCTGGGTGTTGGCGGTCGACGACGAGGCCCCCGCGCTCGACGAGCTCACCTATCTGCTCGGTGAGCATCCCGACGTCGCCGAGGTGACCGGCTCCGGCGACGCGACCTCCGCACTGCGCATCATCAACGAGCGCACGGTCGACGCGATCTTCCTCGACATCAACATGCCCGGCCTGTCCGGCCTCGAATTAGCCAGTGTGCTCGGCAATTTCGCTCACCCGCCGGCGGTCGTCTTCGTCACCGCACACGACGACAAAGCGCTGGCCGCCTTCGAGGTCGGCGCGCTGGACTATCTGCTCAAACCGATCCGCAAGGAGCGCCTCGACGAAGCCGTCCGCCGGGTGGTGGCCGCACGCGCCGCCGAGCCCGCCCCGCCCGCCGACGAACCGCAGGCCGACACCATTCCCGTCGAGCTCGGCGGCGTCACCCAGCTGGTGCGCTTCGACACCATCGGCTGGGTCGAGGCCGAAGGCGACTACGCCCGGCTGCACGCGGCCTCCGGCTCACACCTGGTGCGAATCCCGTTGAGCACCTTGGAAGATCGGTGGCGCAGCCGCGGCTTTCAACGGGTGCACCGGTCCTACCTGGTCGCGCTGAACATGGTCACCGGCCTGCGCACCTCGGGCGCCTCGACCATGGTGCGGTTGCGCGCCAACGGCGCGTCGGCGCCCGTCGAGCTGCCGGTGAGCCGCCGCCAGGCCCGCGAGCTACGCGACCGGCTGATCCGCGACCCGATGCGCACCTTCCGGCCGGGAACCAATGACTAGGCCCGGCCGCCCGCAGCGCGAGCGCGTGGTGCTCGCGCACCGGCGCGGCACCCGGGTGGTGCACACCCGCGTCGAGGTCCAGGAGCAGACCGGAGTCGGCGACGCCCTGGTCCGCGGCCTGGTGCGGGCTCAGCTCGGCTTGGCGCTGCGCCTGGCGGCGGTGGTGGCCGGCGGGATGGCCGCACTGCCGTTGATCAACGCGGTGTTCCCGCAACTGTCGGCGGCCACCGTGCTGGGGGTCCGGCTGAACTGGGTGACGCTGGTGCTGTTGGTCTATCCCGCGCTCTACGGGGTCGGCTGGTTGTTCATCCGGCTGGCCGAACAGAACGAGCGCGATTTCATCGGCGTGGTCGACGACGAGGCACCGCCTCGGTGAGCGAACCGACGGCGACGGCACTGACCGCCGGTGGCCTGTTGGCCGCCGCGGTCGCGACGGTGGCCGTCGGCGCCTACGGCGTTCGGCTCTCGCGCACCACCTCCGACTTCCTGGTCGCCTCCCGCACCGTCGGCCCACGCTGGAACGCCGCGGCGATATCCGGTGAATACCTCTCGGCCGCTTCGTTTCTCGGAGTGGCCGGGCTGATCGCCAAGTACGGTGCCGACGCACTGTGGTATCCGGTCGGATTCACTGCCGGTTATCTGGGCCTGCTGCTGTTCGTCTCCGCCCCGCTTCGTCGCTCCGGCGCCTACACCGTGCCCGACTTCGCCGAGTTCCGGCTGGACTCGACCCGGGTCCGCCGGGTGGCGATGCTGGTGGTCGTCACGGTGTGCATCTTCTACCTCGTGCCGCAGTACCAGGGTGCCGGGATCGCCCTCAAAGCCCTTCTCGGCGTTCCTGTTTGGGTGGGTCCGCTGGTCGTCGGCGGAATCGTGATCGCCAATGTCGTCGGCGGCGGGATGCGCTCGATCACGTTCGTGCAGGCGTTCCAGTACTGGCTCAAGCTGACCGCGGTCGCGGTGCCCGCGCTGGCGCTGCTGATGCACGCCGGGCACCAGCATCCGGAGTTCGGCGGCCCGCTGCCGCCCACGGTCGACCAGCAGACCGTCGTCACCATCGACACCGACGTGGTCGTCACCGTCGCCGACCCGGCCGGTCTGACGGTCAGCGGACCGGGCCACAGCGGGGCGCTGCCCGGGCCGGGCCAGTACAACCTCCCGCAGGGCACCACCCTGACGCTGGCCGCGGGCGCGCACACACCGGTGGTCGTGGGCGCCCCGGACAGCGGTGCGGAGTGGATCGAGAGCGGCCGCGGACTGGGCGGCCAACACCCCCTTTACCAAGTGTTTTCGATCATGGTGGCGACCTTCCTCGGTGCCATGGGTCTGCCGCATGTGCTGGTCCGCTTCTACACCAACCCGGACGGACGCGCCGCACGGCGAACCGCACTCTCGGTGATTGCGCTGCTGTGGCTGTTCTATCTGTTCCCCGTCCTGTTGGGCGTGTTCGCGCGGCTCTACGTTCCGCAGCTGCTCATCACCGGCAAGGCCGATGCCGCGGTGCTGCTGCTGCCGTCGGCCGCGATTGCCGGGCTGCCCGGTGAACTGCTCGGCGCGCTGGTCGCGGCCGGCGCGATCGCGGCGTTCCTGGCGACCTCCTCGGGCCTGCTGGTCAGCATCGCGGGCGCGCTGTCCACCGACGTGCTGCGCGGCCGGGTCCGGGATTTCCGGATCGTGGCGCTGATCGCCGGGCTCATCCCGATTCCGCTCTCGGTGATCAGCCCGGTGCTCGAACTCTCCCGCGGCGTCGGCCTCGCCTTCGCAGTGGCCGCCTCGACCCTGTGCCCGCTGCTGGTGCTGGGCATCTGGTGGCGCGGGCTCACCGCGGCGGGCGCGATCGCCGGCCTGGCGGTCGGCGCGCTGAGCTCCGGCCTGGCCACCCTGGTCGCGGTCACCGGCTGGGTGGGCGACGCAGTGCTGGGCGGTTGGGCCACGACGCTGATCGGCTATCCGGCCGCGGTCACCGTCCCGTTGGCGTTCGCGACTATGGCGCTCGTCAGCAGGCTCACCCGCGCGGATGTCCCGCCCGACGTGGCACGGATTTTCGCCCGCATGCACGTGCCGGAGCGATTGGGCATGGGCGTGGAACGCCTCCCCCGCGGCTGACCCGGCAGGCGTTCAACCGCTCGGCGCGGGCGGACAACCGTTCACCGCAGGCACCGCCGGGACCTCTAGGGCTGTGACCCACCTCTCAATAGCCTGGCGAATAGATCGGAGTTCACACCCTTTGAGCTGAGGAGCATGCGGTGCCCGCAACCGAATTGCCGCAACGGGAAGTACATCCCAGCGGCGCCCAGTACCTGGCCGTGCAGGCCAGCCCCGAATTCCAGGAGCTGCGCCGCACGTTGCGCCGCTTCGTCTTCCCCACCACGGCGTTCTTCCTGATCTGGTACGCCAGCTACGTCCTGCTGGGCGCGTTCGCCCACGACTTCATGGCCATCAAGGTCTGGGGCAACATCAACGTCGGCCTGCTGATCGGTCTCGGCCAGTTCCTGACGACGTTCCTCATCACCGGGCTGTATGTCCGGTTCGCCAACCGCGAGCTCGACCCGCGCGCCGAAGCCATCCGCGCCGAGATGGAAGGTGATGCCCGGTGACCACCACCGTCCTCGCCGAAGCCAGCCGGATCGGCAATCCGATCGTCAACATCAGCATCTTCGTGGCGTTCGTGCTCATCACGTTGTTCATCGTGATCCGCGCCGGGCGGACCAACACCAACGCCACCGAGTTCTTCACCGGCGGGCGTGCCTTCTCCGGACCGCAGAATGGCATCGCGATCGCCGGTGACTACCTTTCCGCGGCAAGCTTTCTCGGTATCGCCGGCGCGATCGCGGTGTATGGGTACGACGGCTTCCTCTACTCGATCGGCTTCCTGGTGGCCTGGCTGGTCGCGCTGCTGCTGGTCGCCGAATTGCTGCGCAACACCGGCAAATTCACGATGGCCGATGTATTGAGCTTCCGGCTCAAGCAGCGCCCGGTGCGGGTGGCCGCGGCCACCTCGACGCTGACGGTGTCGCTGTTCTACCTGCTGGCCCAGATGGCCGGCGCCGGCGGCCTGGTCGCGCTGCTGCTCGACGTCCACGGCCGCGCCGCCCAGTCCCTGGTGATCGCGGTGGTCGGCGTCCTGATGATTGTCTACGTGCTGGTCGGCGGGATGAAGGGCACCACCTGGGTGCAGATCATCAAGGCCGTGCTGCTGATCACCGGCGCGGCGATCATGACGCTGCTGGTGCTGTTCAAGTTCGGGCTGAACTTCTCCGAGATCCTCGGCTCGGCGCAGCAGATGGTGCACGACGCCACCACCAAGGGCCTGGCGGACCGGGACGTGCTGGCCCCCGGCGCGCAGTACGGCGCCAACACCACCAGCAAGATCAACCTGCTGTCGCTGGGCCTGGCGCTGGTGCTCGGCACCGCGGGCCTGCCGCACGTGCTGATGCGCTTCTACACCGTGCCGACCGCGAAAGAGGCGCGGCGCTCGG
>JAEZIA010000132.1 GCA_023416315.1 Actinomycetes bacterium | reverse complement strand
GATCCGGCGGGCTTCGTCCATGTGATCGACGACCGGACGATCGCCATCCCCGACCGCCCGGGCAACAACCGCCTCGACGGGTACCGCAACGTGCTGCGACGTCCCCAGGTCGGAACCCTGTTCGTGATCCCGGGGCGCGGTGACACGCTGCGGATCAACGGGCGGGCCCGCATCCTCGCCGACGCCGACTACTTCGATGTCATGGCGGTGAAGGGCAAACGGCCACTGCTGGCGCTGGAAGTGGACGTCGAGGAGGTGTTCTTCCACTGCTCCAAGGCGTTCCTCCGCTCGGATACCTGGAAGCCGGACACGTGGAATCCGACCGCACTGCCCAGCGTGGCGCAGCTGGCCAAGGCGCTGCGGTACGACTGGAGCGAGGCCGAACTCGAGGAACGCTACAGCGAGGACAGCATTCGCAAGCTGCTGTACTAGCCTGCGGGCGTTACCTCCACCGGCAGCCCGTTGAGCACCGCGGTCCCCGACAGCGGATCGAGCAGTGTGCCGTCGTTGAGGTTGTTGACGTTCACCCCGGGATGCTGAGCCGCCACCTGCATCCGGGTGCCGGGCTCGGTGTGGCCCCACCCGTGCGGCAGTGACACCACACCGGGCCGGATCGCATCGGTGATCTCAACGGGCACTTCGAGTTTCCCGCCAGGGCCGGTGACCAGGGCCAACTCGTCGAGACCAAGGCGTGCGGCGTCGTCGGGATGGATCTGCAGGGTGCAGCGATTGGACCCGCCGGACAGCGCGGGCAGGTTGTGCATCCAGCTGTTGTTCGACCGCAGATGCCGACGGCCGATCAGCAGGAATCCCGCCTGTGATGTCAGCGCGGCCTGCAGGCGGGGAATGTCGGCCAGTATCGGATCCGGATCCAATTCGATTGTGCCCGAGGGTGTCCGGAGCAACTCGGGAATCCGTGGGGTCAACGCGCCGAGGTCCACCCCGTGCGGCGCGTCTTTCAGCCGCTGCAGGGTGAGCCCGTCCGGGTTGGCGCCGAAGGCGTCGCCGAACGGGCCGAGTCGCAGCATCATGTCCAGACGCCGCTCGTACCCGCGGCCCTCGGGCAGCATCGCGGTCAGTTCCTCGACGGAGCGCCCGGCGACCGGGGAGTGCTCGTCGGCGACCTCCTTGGCCAACGTCGTCGCGATCACCTGGTCGTCCACCAGCTTGGGGTCGGCATCGGGGCCCATCCCGAGCACGATCAACGCCAGCCGGGCCAGGATCTCGCACTCGTCGGGCCTGCCGTCGGGCAGCGGCAGCACCGGCGGGGAGTACCTGGCGTTGTTGCGCACCGCGGCCCCACTGAGCGCGAGATCGTAATGCGCTGCGCGAGAAGGCGGTGGCGGCGGCAGGATGACGTCGGCGTGCCGGGTGGTCTCGTTGAGATACGGATCGACCGACACCATAAAGCCGACACGGCCGAGGGCATCGGCGAGCCGGGCACCGTCCGGGGCCGACAGCACCGGGTTGCCCGCGATCGTGATCAGCGCCCGGATCTGGCCGTCGCCGGGTGTTTCGATCTCTTCGGCCAGTGCGACCGCGGGCATTTCGGAGAGCACCTCGGCATGGCCGGACACCCGGCTGCGCCAGCGGCCGGTCGTGAAACCCCGCCCTGGTCGCGGCGGCCGAGGAGCCCCGGCGATCGGCGAGTGCGCGAACATCACGCCGCCGGGCCGGTCCAGATTGCCGGTCAGAATGTTCACCACGTCCACCAGCCAACTGGTCAACGTGCCGAACCCGACCGTAGAGGTACCGATCCGGCCGTAAACCGCGGCACTCGGGGCCGCCGCGAGTTCCCGTGCCAGCGCTCGGATTTCGTCGGCATCCAACCCGCAGTACTCGGCCACCGCCTCCGGCGGGAACTCCAGCGCTGCCGCCCGCACCCGCTCCAACCCGCTGACGTGCTCGGCCAGCCCGCCCAGCTCCACCAGATCCTCGTCGAACAGCACGTGGGCGACCGCGAACAGCAGCGCGGCATCGGTGCCCGGGCGGGGCGCGAGGTGACGGTCGGCCAGTTCCGCGGTGCGGGTCCGGTTGGGATCGATCACCACCAGCTTGCCGCCGCGGCGGCGCAGTGCCTTGAGCTTACCGGGGAAATCCGCCGCCGTAGCCAGAGAACCGTTGGACACCAACGGATTTGCGCCCATCACCACGAGATAATCAGTGCGGTCCAGGTCGGGAAGTGTGAAGGCCACCGGATTGCCGAACAGGTAACCGCAGGAGACGTGCTTGGGCATCTGATCCAACGTGCTGGCCGAGTACACCTGCCGGGTGCCCAGCGACTTGATCACGACGGGGCCGTAGAGCGACCCGGCGATCGTGTGCGCGTTCGGGTTGCCCAGGTACACCGCGACCGAGGAACCGCCGGTATCGGCAATGACCCGCTGCAAGCCCTCGGCCGCCGCGGCGAACGCCTCGGCCCAGGTGGTCTCGACCAGTTCTCCGTTACGGCGGACCAGCGGGTTCTGCAACCGGTCGGGGTCGTTGTCCAATTCCGGGAAGCTGGCACCCTTCGGGCAGATGAAGCCGTGGCTGAAGACGTCGTCCCGGTCGCCGCGCGCGGCGCTGACCCGGTCGTCGTCAATGGTGAGGACCATCCCGCAGGTGGCCTCGCACAGCGGGCAGATACGCAAAGCGGTGCGGCTCATGATGCTCACTGTGCTCTGCGGCCGACCCGGTGGCAAGGCCCGACCAACCGGATGGTCAGATCAGCCGTCCCAGGCGGGGGAATCCAGGGCAGCGCGCAGCGCGGCGACGATGCGCTCGGCGTGCGTGTTGAAGCGTTCGGTCGGGGCGGGCACCGAGATCGCGACGATATTGCCGCCCGCCGCGCGGCCCGCGATGCCGGCGGCCGAGATCCCCACGGTGTGTTCGTCGCGGTCGAAAGCAACCCGGTCGGTGCGGACGGCCCGAACCTCCGCGCGCACCCGCTCGGCCGCGGCCGGATCGAGGTCGGCGAGCACGGCGTCGACGTCGCCGTCGTCGAACAGTGCCAGTGCTGCCTTCCCGTTGGCGGTGTCGGCCAGCGGGAATCGGCCGCCGATCGCCGAGACGGCGCGCAGTCGCTGCGACGACTCGATCTGGTCGATGAACAGCATCTGGCCGCCGCGGAACACCGAGAGGTCGACGGTTTCCCCGGTCGCCTCGGCCACCCGTTCCAGGGTGGGCCGGAACGCGGCGGTGATGTGGGCGGCGTCGGCGTTGGCCAGACCCAGCAGTCGCTCGCCCAGCGCGATGCGGCCGTCGTCGTCGACCGCGGCGAAGCCAACCTCAACCAGACCGACCAGCAGGCGGCGCGTGGTGGATTTGGCCAGCCCCAGCCGGCCGTGCAGGTCGACCAGGCGCAGCCGACCGGGCGCGGTGGCGATCTCGTCGAGGGCGGCCGCGGCGCGGCGCAACACCTGAATACCGTCGTCACGAGCGGTTGACGCCCGTCCGGCGTCTGCGACGGAAATTTTCGCCTCAGTCAACTCGATCCCTTCCCTCGGCCGACCCAGAGCGGTATCGTGCCGCATTACGGATCATAGCGATTCGGATAGCGGACCGAAGGAGGTTCGATGGGGTCACTTCCCGAGGGTCGGCATTTCTTCCGGGGCGACGACGGTTACGAGAACGCACGCCGCGCCACGGTCTGGAATCAGCGGGTGCCCGACCGTTATCCGGATCTGATCGTCCAAGCCGTCGACGCCGACGACGTGGTCACCGCGCTGCGCTACGCCACGGCGCATGACAAGCAGGTCAGCATCAAATCCGGCGGGCACAGCTGGGCGGCCAGCCATCTGCGTGACGGTGCGGTGTTACTCGACATGAGCCGAGTCGACCACACCAGCATCGACACCGCCGCGATGGTCGCGGTCGCCGGCCCCGGCAAGGGCGGCAGTGTGCTGGCCGCCGAGCTCGACGCGGTGGGCCTGTTCTTCCCGGCCGGCCATTGCAAGGGCGTCTGCATCGGCGGCTATCTGCTGCAGGGCGGCTACGGCTGGAACAGCCGAGTGGTCGGGCCGGCCTGCGAGAGCGTGATCGGCCTGGACGTGGTGACCGCCGATGGCGACCAGATCTACATCGACGCCGAACACCATCCCGATCTGTACTGGGCTGCCCGCGGGGCCGGACCGGGTTTCTTCGCCGTGGTGACCGGGTTCCACCTCAAGCTCTACCCCAAGCCCGCGGTGCTGGGCAGCAGCTTCTACGCCTACCCCATCGAGCTCGCCGACGAGATCTTCACTTGGGCCAGAAACATTTCCGCGGAGGTGGACCGTCGCGTCGAGCTGCAGATCGTGGCCACCAGCAGCGTGCCCAACGCCGGCATCGACCAGCCGGCGATCGTGATGGCCTCACCGGCGTTCGCCGACACCGAGGCGCAAGCCAGGGAGGCGTTCGGCCTTCTCGACCGGTGTCCCGTCGTCGACAAGGCGCTGGCCGCGTTCCCGTATGCGCCGATGGCCCTGGCGGATTGGTACACCGCCGTGATGAGTAACTACCTCGAGGACCACCGGTACACCGCCGACAACATGTGGACCAACGCCTCGGCCGCGGACCTGCTGCCGGGCATCCACCGCATCCTCGACACCCTGCCGCCGCACCCCTCGCATTTCCTCTGGCTGAACTGGGGGCCGTCGCCCCAGCGCCAGGACATGGCCTACAGCCTGGAAAGTGAGATCTACCTGGCGTTGTATGCCGGCTGGATGGACGCGAAAGATGACGAAAAATACGGCGACTGGCCACGATCCAACATGGCGTCGATGGCGCCGTTGGCGGCCGGGATCCAGCTCGCCGACGAGAATCTCGGTCGGCGTCCGGCCAGGTTCGCCACCGACGCCGCGATGGCCAAGCTCGATCGGGTGCGCGCCGAGTACGACCCGGACGGCCGGTTCCACAGCTGGATGGGACGACTGTAAATGGCCGAGACCTATCTGGGATACCGCCCCGGCGACGGCGACACCGCTTGGGGCAAGTACTTCGATCCGCAGCTGGCAGACCTACCGCGGCACGCCGTCGTCGCACTCGAACACGGGCCGCAGGCCGATCAGGTGCTGCTCGGATTCGATTCGGCGGCAACGCTTCTCGACGACGGCTATCACCAGACCGAGAACGGCTACGGGACTCTGCGCGGCGGTGGCTTTCACGTCGCGGTCCGCACCGACATGCCCGGCGTCACCCCGGCGATGTGGGACTGGTGGTTCGGCTGGCACGGCAGCGAGTCCACCCGCTACAAGCTGTGGCACCCGCGCGCCCACGCCTCGGCGCATTGGGCCGACGACGGCGGCGACGGCAGCTGGGTGGGCCGGACCTCGATCATCGAGGAGTACCTGGGTTCGGCGTACGCCAAGGCGGCGATCTCGTTCCTCGAGCCGTCGGTGTTGGGCCTGGATGCGGCACGGCTCGGGACCGACATCGCGGTGTGTGCGCGGCTGGGTTCCAGCGAGGTGCCGGTGGACATCGGCTGGTTCGTCCACCAGGTGCGGGCCACCCCGGGCGGGGCGGAGATGCGGTCGCGGTTCTGGATGGGTGGGCCCTATATCGGCGTGCGCCGCGGCAACCGACTGGCCGACTCGGTAATCCGCCCGATCGCCGCCCATCAGCTGCCCGATCCGCGGGACCTGCTGGTGCACTGCGCACAAGAGATGAACCACCTCGCGGGCTTCCTCCCGAAAATTTACGCTGAGTTCGCTGAGGCGTGATTCGCGACGTCGCCGCGTATCGAGATAGCCAAATCTCCACCGCCGCCGACCTGAGGCGATATGTTCTCGGAGAGAGTCTCAAGGGCCGGGCAGAGGGGTGGGGTCAATGGTAGCTGGAGCGCTGACCAATAGAATCCGGCGGGGATCGAAGGGTGGGATCCGCAAGGCCGCACTATTCGGGGCGGCAGCAGCCACCGCCGTCACGATGACGATGGGCACCGTCGCCGAGCCGGTGACACCGTCGGCAAACGCGCTGACCCTCGACGCGACCACCACCGGGCCGCTGCTGTGGCTGATCAACGAGCTTGGCGTGGACAGCATCGCGATCCCCGACGTGCCGGTGCTGGGCAACATCAACATCAACCTGGACTGGACCAAAGCCGACCCGGTCGCGCTGTACAACGCGATCAACTCGCCGGCGTTCGGCCCGTTCAATCCGATCAACTACTCGTTCACCCGGCCCAATCTGCTCGCGACCGGGGGCACCGGTCCGGTGCTGGTCGCCATCGGTACCGGCGTGCCGGCGGCGATCGCGGCGTATCAGGCGTTGTTGGCGAGCGCGAACGGCAATACCCCGGCCGGCTACACCCCGCTTGATGCATCCGGGAAGGTGAACATCTCCGGATCGCCCTGTAGCAGTGGCCTCACCTGCCAGCAGGGATACAACGTCACGAACCTGCCAATTGCGTTGATTCGCAACCCGATGACGCCCAACGGTGGTTTGTACGCGCGGTTCGCGCCGATCTTCAACTTGTTCGGGCAGAACCCCGTCAGCCCCAATGCGCAGTCCGGATCGAGCACCGGCATCAAGTTGAACACCGCGATCATCAACATCGCGCTCGGCTACGACTTCCTGTCCGACTTCCCGGCGACGTTGAACCCGTTCTCGCTTGCCAATTCGTTTGTGGCGGGCTTGCTGCCGACGTACCTGCTCGATGGCGGAACGATCAAGGGCGCAGGCACCGACACGATCGTCACCAACCTCGGCACCCTGCTGAGCCTGGGCGTGACGAGCACGTCCTACAGCACGTTCGCCCCCAATGACCTGCCGCTGCTGGAGCCGCTGCGGCTGCCGTCACGCATTCTCAACGAGGTCTTCAAGCAGGCGAAGATTCCGATCACGCTGGGGACGCCGCTGGCCGATGCGCTGCAGCCCGCGCTGGAGATCCTGGTCAACATCGGCTACACCGATGTGCAGACACCGAGTGAAGGCGGCACCTACAACCGCACGTATGACCAGTCTGCGCACTATGTTCCGTTCCTGTCGCAGGCGACGCTGACAGCACAGGAGTGGGCGGCGGTACCGGGCGATGTGGTCAAGGCGTTGGTGAACGGATTCCGGGTGGTGTTGTCCGGCAAGTCCACCTCGGCACCGAACACCCCGGATCCGCATGCGCCGGTGCTCGGTACGCTGCCCGATCTCGCGCCTGAGCCTGCGGCTGTTGCAGCCAGCACGCCGACGGCGTCCGCCAGGACGACGTCCATCACCGCGAAGTCCGGTAAGCCGTCGGCGAAGCCAGGTTCGGTGACGAGCAAGAAGAGTTCAGCGCCGAAGCCGTCGACCAAGAAGGGTGTTGGCGGGTCCAAGCGCGCTGCCAGCTAGCCGGGCACTCCGCGAGTGTGGGTGCTGTGCACGGAATTTGAGCGATTTCCGTGCACAGGACCCACAGTCGGCGAGTGGCCTACCCGCAGACCGCTCCGGTGGCCGCCGAGCCCACCAGCTTGATGTACTTGGCCAGCACGCCGGTCTTGTACACCGGCGGCAGCGGCTCGAAACCGACCTTGCGGGACTCGAATTCGGCATCGTCGACCAGGATGTCGAGAGTGCCCTTGCCGACGTCGAGCCGGATCCGGTCACCGTCGCGCACGAACGCGATCGGCCCGCCGTCGACCGCCTCGGGGGCGATGTGGCCGACGCACAGGCCGGTGGTCCCGCCGGAGAACCGGCCGTCGGTCATCAGTAACACGTCCTTGCCAAGGCCCGCGCCCTTGATCGCGCCGGTGATCGCCAGCATCTCCCGCATACCCGGACCGCCCTTGGGCCCCTCGTAGCGGATGACGACGACGTCGCCGTGGGTGATCGTGCCGTCCTCGAGCGCATCGAGCGCGGCCCGCTCGCGCTCGAAAACCCGTGCGGTGCCTTCGAACACGTCGGAGTCGAAGCCGGCCGACTTGACCACCGCGCCCTCGGGCGCCAGCGAACCGTGCAGGATCGTGATCCCGCCGGTCGGGTGGATCGGGTTGTTCATCGCGCGCAACACCTTGCCGTCGGGGTCCGGCGGCTCGATGTGGGCGAGGTTCTCGGCCATGGTCTGGCCGGTCACGGTGAGGCAATCCCCGTGCAGCAGACCGGCATCCAGCAGCGCTTTCATCACGACGGGAACCCCGCCGATCTCGTCGACGTGCTTCATCACGTGCCGGCCGAACGGCTTGACGTCGGCGAGGTGCGGCACCTTCTGGCCGACGCGGGTGAAGTCCGCGAGCGACAGCTCGACTCCTGCCTCCGAGGCGATGGCCAACAGATGCAGTACCGCGTTGGTGGAGCCGCCGAACGCCATCACCACCGCGATCGCGTTCTCGAACGCCTCCTTGGTGAGGATGTCGCTGGTGGTGATCCCGCGGCGCAGCATCTCCACCACAGCCTCACCGGAACGGCGGGCGTACTCGTCGCGCCGGTTGTCGATCGCGACCGGAGAAGCGCTGCCCGGCAACGACATGCCCAGTGCCTCGGCGGCGCTGGCCATCGTGTTGGCGGTGTACATGCCTCCGCAGGCGCCCTCGCCGGGACAGATCGCGCGCTCGATGATGTCGACGTCCTCCCGCGACATCAGCCCGCGGGCGCACGCGCCGACCGCCTCGAAGGCGTCGATGATCGTGACTTCCTTCTCGCTGCCGTCGGTGAGCTTCGCGACGCCCGGCATGATCGAGCCGTTGTAGAGGAAGACGCTCGCCAGGTTCAGCCGGGCCGCGGCCATCAGCATTCCGGGGATCGACTTGTCGCAGCCGGCCAGCAGCACCGAGCCGTCCAGGCGCTCGGCCTGCATGACGGTCTCGACGCTGTCGGCGATGACCTCCCGGGACACCAGCGAGAAGTGCATGCCCTCGTGGCCCATCGAGATGCCGTCGGACACCGAGATGGTGCCGAACTCCAGCGGGTAGCCGCCCGCGGAATGCACGCCGCCCTTGACCGCCTGCGCGAGGCGCTGCAGCGACATGTTGCACGGGGTGATCTCGTTCCACGACGAGCCGACGCCGATCTGCGGCTTGACCCAGTCGTCGTCACCCATGCCTACCGCGCGGAGCATGCCGCGGGCGGCGGCTTTCTCCAGACCGTCGGTGACGTCACGACTGCGGGGCTTGAGATCGGGCGTTTCGCTCACCGGTCAAGTATGCCGTGGTCGCGGGTGGTCACCAAATTACTTTTGATACCCCCAAGGGGTATTCGGGTACGGTGGGGACATGACTTCCATGCCCGTCCGCATCGTCGCGGTCGCCGCCGCCCTGACCACCGCCGTCGTCGTCTCGTCCTGTAGCAAATCCGAGGACCACAGCCAGCACGCCACGTCGGCCACCAGCACCAGCGCGCAGGCCGCGGCCGCCCACAACGCCGACGATGTCATGTTCGCGCAGATGATGATCCCGCACCATCAGCAGGCGATCGAGCTCGCGGACCTGACTCCGCAACGCACCGACAACCAGGCCCTGCTGAAGCTCGCCAACACCATCTCGGCCGAACAGCAGCCGGAGATCGAAACGATGAAGGCGCTGCTGGTGCAGTGGGGCGCCGACCCCACGATGGGCGACCACGGCATGCACGGCGGCAACGCCATGCAGGGCATGGTCGACGACGCGACGATGACCAAGCTCAAGTCGCTGAACGGCCCCGAGTTCGACACACTGTGGTTGCAGTCGATGATCGCTCATCACCAGGGCGCCATCGAGATGGCGAAAACCGAGATCGCCAAGGGGCAGAGCGTGGATCTGACCACGATGGCCAAGTCCATCGTCACGTCGCAACAGGCCGAGATCGACCAGATGAAGCAGATGCTGGGAGGCTGAATGACTGGTGCACACGGGTATTCGGCGCGCAAGGACAACTACGCCAAACGCTTGCGCCGAATCGAAGGCCAGGTCCGCGGCATCGCCAAGATGATCGACGAGGACAAGTACTGCATCGACGTGCTGACCCAGATCAGTGCGGTCAACAGTGCGCTGCAGTCGGTCGCCCTGGGTCTGCTCGACGAGCACCTCGGGCACTGCGTCAGCCATGCCGTCTCCGAGGGTGGCGACGAGGCAGACAAGAAACTCGCCGAGGCCTCCGCCGCGATCGCCCGCCTGGTCCGGTCCTGACCGTCGGCGCGGAGCAACGCCGGGCGCCCTAAGCCGGCCAGATGCGCCGATCTCGGCGCGGAAGCCGATACCGTGAACCCGTGCCCTCCGTGCCGAATCGCACCGGCCCGTGGACACCGAGGGTCGCGGCAGCGCTGGCAGTTCTGGCCGCCGCCGCGTTCATCTATGTCACCGCCGAGATCATGCCGGTCGGTGCGCTGCCGTCGATCGCCCGCGACCTGAACGTCAGCGAGGCCGTCGTCGGCACCCTGCTGGCCAGCTACGCGCTGGTCGCGGCGGCGGCAACGATGCCACTGGTGCGGTGGACGGCGACCTGGCCGCGGCGGCGCACGCTGCTGTGCACGCTGGTCTGCCTGTCGGTGTCGCAGCTGATCTCCGCGCTGGCGCCGACGTTCGCGGTGTTGGCGGTCGGCCGGGTGTTGTGCGCACTGACCCACGGACTGATGTGGTCGGTGATCGCCCCGATCGGCGCCC
Organism: Actinomycetes bacterium; assembly: GCA_023416315.1. GTDB lineage: Bacteria > Actinomycetota > Actinomycetes > Mycobacteriales > Mycobacteriaceae > Mycobacterium. The sequence continues at coordinate 4,570 of JAEZIA010000132.1, read as the reverse complement.
GCCTGGTGCCCCCGAGCCACGCCGGTCGCGCCACGATGGCCGTCTACGTCGGCACCGGCCTGGCCCTGGTGGTCGGCAGCCCGCTGACCGCGGCGATGAGCGAGCTGTGGGGCTGGCGGCTCGCGGTCGGGGCGATCACGGTCGCGTCGGTGGTGGTCCTGGGGGCGGCGCGGATGACGCTGCCGGTGATGCCGATGACCGACGCTGCCGACGGCGGTCGGGCGGGCGAGCATCACCGCAACCGGCCGCTGGTGATGCTGAGCGTGCTGACGCTGGTCGGAGTCACCGCGCACTTCATCTCCTACACGTTCATCGTGGTGATCATCCGCGACGTGGTCGGTGTGCACGGCGCACACCAGGCGTGGCTGCTCGCCGCCTACGGGGTGGCCGGGCTAACCGGCATGGCGGTGTTGGCCAAGCCCGGGGATCGGCGCCCGAAGACCGCGGTGGTGGGTTGCCTGGCCGGGTCGTCGGCGGCCTTCGCGGTGCTGGCTGTCCTCGGCGTCATCGGCTGGCACACCGTTGCCGTCGCGCTCCTCGGAGCGGCGGCGATCGTGCTGTGGGGCGCGACGGCCAACGCGATGCCGCCGATGCTGCAGGCCGCCGCCATGCGGCATTCGCCGCGGGACCCCGACGGCGCCTCCGGACTGTATGTCGCGGCGTTCCAGGTGGGCATCATGGCCGGATCGCTGAGCGGCGGCCTGCTCTATCAGCGTGCCGGGGTGGCCGCGATGCTCACCGCGTCCGGCGTGCTGATGCTCACCGCGTTGGGGTGTGTGGCGGTCAGCCGGGGACTGTTCGCGGTCCGCCCGGTCACCAGCGAAAAGTAACGCTTGTCACCGGCTTGCCGACGATCTGCACAGTTCAGGGCGGTGCCGAGGTGTGGTGTCCGGTTCGCTGCCGGCTGAACTCCGACGGCGCACCCAGCGGGCTATGCCAGACTGGGTCGAAGCAGGGATCGAGGGAGTTTTGGTTATGACGCTGCGAGTGAAGGGGGCGATCGCCGCCACGTTGTGCGTGGTCGGGGTGGCCGCCGGAATCAGCCTCGGCAGCGGGTCTGCCCTGGCCGACCCGGACCAAGCGCCCGTGGATCCCGGGGTCGTCGACGTTGCGCCCGCCCAGGTTCCCGCGCCCGATCCGTTCGCGCCGCCGCCTCCCGTCGACCCGGCGGCGTTCCCGCCGCCCGCGCCGGTGGCAGATCCGGCTCTTCCGCCGCCCCCGCCCGACCCGTTCGCCCCGCCGCCACCTCCGCCGGTCGACCCGGTGCCCGCCCAGCAGGCCGCTGCTGCGGCCGCGGGCCCGGTCAAGGGCCAGAACCCGGCGCCCTACACCGGCGACCCGGTGTTCGCGCCGCCGTCCTTCAACCCGGTGAACGGCGCGCTGGTCGGGGTGGCCAAGCCGATCATCATCAACTTCGCCCGCCCGATCGCCAACCGGCCGTTGGCCGAATCGGCGATCCACATCTCGTCGGTACCGCCGGTTCCCGGCGCGTTCTACTGGACCACCGACACCCAGGTGCGGTGGCGGCCCTACAACTTCTGGCCCCAGGGCACGATCGTCAACATCGACGCCAGCGGTGCCAAGTCCAGCTTCCGCGTCGGCGACAGCCTGGTGGCCACCGTCGACGACAAGACCCATCAGATGACCGTCACGCGAAACGGCAAGGTGGAGAAGACCATGCCGGTCTCGATGGGCAAGCCGGACGGTAAGCACGAAACCAAGAACGGCACTTATTACGTGCTGGAGAAGTTCCCGGACATCATCATGGACTCGTCCACCTACGGGGTCCCGGTGAACTCCGCCGAAGGCTACAAGCTCAAAGTCCAATGGGCGGTGCGCATCGACAACAGCGGGGCGTTCGTGCACAGCGCGCCGTGGTCGGTGGGTGATCAAGGCAAACGCAACGTCAGCCACGGCTGCATCAACCTGTCCCCGGACAACGCGAAGTGGTTCTACGACAACTTCGGCAGTGGCGACCCCATCGTCGTCAAGAACTCGGTGGGCACCTATAACAATCCCGACGGTGCCGACGACTGGCAGTGGCAGCTGGCCTAGCCGCCTGGGCGCCTCTGCCCGAAGGCTCAAAGGTTAGGCACAGAAACGGCACCCACAATGGGGTCCGTGCCGCCAACACCGACACCGTCGCCGTCACCTGTACCGCCGGCACCACTGCCGCAGCTGCCCGCGCCCGACCTTCACCAGTACGCCCATGGTGTCTCGCTGTTGGGTGGCTGGCTGCCGCTGACCATCGAAATCGTCGCTGCCGCTGCGTTGATCGTCGCGATCGGGTGGCGCCGGACCCGGCGCTGGTGGCTGCTGTGGCTGCCTGTCTGCGTGGTCATCGGCGTGCTCGGCGCATACGCCGCACGGACCTACGTCAACGCCGAGGGCCTGGCGTCCGACCCGGCGCCGTTCTATCTGTGGATCTGGATCGGGGTGTTCGCCGGCGGCGTCGCGGTGGCGGTCCTGGGCTGGCGCGGCACGTCGTGGTGGCGGCGGGCCGTTGCGCTGCTGGCGATTCCGCTGACGCTGCTGGCGGCGCTGGTCGCGCTCAACAAGTGGGTGGGCTACTACCCGAGCGTGCAAACCGCCTGGGGCGCACTGACCGCCGGCCCGCTGCCCAACCAGATCGACGCAGCCGATCTGCCCGGTCTGCGTAACACCGTGCAGACCAGCGGCAAGCTGGTCGAGGTCGACACCCCCAATACCGCAAGCGGATTCAAGCACCGCAGCGAGTACGTGTATCTGCCGCCGGCTTGGTTCGCGGGTCCGACGCCGGCACGGTTACCGGTGATCATGATGATCGCGGGGGAGTTCAACACCCCGGCGGACTGGATCCGCACCGGTGACGCGATGCCAATCATCGAGAGTTACGCGAAAAGCCATGGCGGACAAGCGCCGATCTTCGTGTTCGTGGATTCCGGCGGCAGCTTCAACAATGACACCGAGTGCGTCAACGGTCCCCGCGGTAACGCCGCCGACCATCTGACCAAAGACGTGCGACCCTACCTCGTCCAGCATTTCGGCACCTCCGACCAGGCCGCCAACTGGGCGGTGGTCGGTTGGTCGATGGGCGGCACCTGCGCGATCGACCTCAGTGTCATGCACCCGGAACTGTTCAGCACTTTCGAGGACATCGCCGGCGACCACGGCCCGACCGCAGGCACCAAGGACCAGACGATCAGCCGACTCTACGGCGGCGACGCCGCCGCATGGGACGAGTTCGACCCGCGCACAGTGATGTTGCGGCACGGGCCTTATCAGGGACTCGCCGGCTGGTTCGAGGACACCGTCACGCCCACCAACACCGCGTCACCGTACGGCGCAGGCGGTGGGCACCGGCCCCAGTCCGACGCGCCGTCGGGTTTCGGCGGGCACGACGAGTTCCGCGACTCCGACGAGGCTGGTGCGGCCGACGACCTGTGCGCGACGGCCACGAGCGTCGGCATCTCCTGCTCGGTGCACCGGATCATCAGCTTCCACACCTGGCAGTTCGCCGAGCGGGCATTCTCCGATGCGTTGCCGTGGCTGGCCGCCCAGATCAAGACGCCTGGGGCGACGGCTTCGCCAGCATGACGCCCACCGCTGCGGCACCCAGACACGCCACTGCGACGATCGCGGCGAACCAGGGAAACACCTGCGCCAGAGGCCATTTGGTGGCCGCCCAGCCAGCGGCGATCGTGGGCAGCGCCATCGCGGTGTAGGCCAGCAGATAGAACGCCGACATCGTCTCGCCGCGACGGTTCGACGGCACCACATCGGACAGGTGGCGCAGCGAACCGCCGAAGCCCAGCCCGAACGTCGCGCCGAGCAGTGCGGCGGCGGCGAACACCAATGGCCAGCGATGCGTGAGCAGCACCGGAATCGTCAGCAACAGTGCAGCGGCCATGCCGATATCACCGATCACCGCCGAGCGCCGAGCCGGCACCCGGGTGGCCACCAGCTGGGCCATGGCCGCGGCGAACGCCGTCACTCCGACGACACCGCCGCCGAACACCAGGTTGTGAACGTGGGTCTGTTGCGCGGCCAGCGACGGATACAGCGACAGCAACACGCCCAGCACCGACCAGGACGCCATCGCGCCGAGGGCGGAGAACCAGAAGTCGTCGCGAATCTGTTGCGGCACAGCCGGTTTGCTCAACCGGATGCGACCGCCGGTACGACCGGTGTGGGTTTCCCGCAGGGCCACCACGCCGATACCGACGATCGCGCACACGACCGCGACCACCGCGTACGGGGTGCGCAGTGGGTGCGCGACGTACTGCGCCAGCAGCGACGAGCCGACGATCGCCACCGTCATGCCGATGTTGAAGCTGACGCCGCTGAGCTGACCCGAGCGCACACCGTGGTTCGGGCGCAGGTCAAGCAGCGCCGCCGCGGCGGCGACCACGATCGAGCCGACCGCCGCGCCGTGGATGGTGCGGGCCAGCAACAGCATTTCGATGCTGTCGGCGATCAGGAAGATACCCAGCCCGGCGATCAGTGCGATCAGCGCGCCGACAAGCACCGGCTTGCGGCCGACCACGTCGGAGACTCGGCCGGACACCAACACCGCCGCGAGCGCGGCGAA
>JAEZIA010000366.1 GCA_023416315.1 Actinomycetes bacterium | reverse complement strand
ACCTGTCATTCGGCTACGGCGTGCACTTCTGCCTCGGTGCCGCCCTGGCCCGCATGGAGATGAACAGCTTCTTCACCGAGCTCGTCCCGCGGATCAAGTCCATCGAACTGGCCGGCGAGCCCGAGCTCATGGCCACCACCTTTGTCGGCGGTATCAAACACCTGCCGATCCGGTACTCCCTCGCGTGATTCGCCGCGGCAGCGAACCCGACCGGCGATAATCGGAGTCGCTGTCTCACGAGGGGAAGTGCTGACGATGAAGAACCTGGCAACGGCGCTGTTGAGCGTCTCGGCACAGGCGGCGGCCGGTCAACCGGCGTGCTACCCGCCCGGTTCGGATCCCTGCAACTGAGCGCCTTCGGTGAGGCCCGACTGGATGCGGGTCAGCTCGCGGCGTTCGCCGCGATTGTCGAGCTCGGAAGTTTCGAGGCAGCCGCCGATTATCTCCATGTGACGCCCTCGGCAGTGAGTCAGCGCATCAAGGCGTTGGAAAAGCAGGTCGGCCAGGTGTTGGTGGTCCGTGGAAAGCCCTGTGTACCAACGACTGCGGGTGCACCGCTGCTTCGGCTGGCCGCCCAGACGGCAATGCTGGAGGCGGAGGCCATCGCGGAGATGGCCGGCGGTGGTGCATCGGCACCCCATCCGAGAATCGCACTTGCGGTCAATGCCGACTCGATGGCGACCTGGTTCGCCGGTGTGTTGGCACAGATGTCCGATGCGGTGTTCGACATCCGTATCGAAGACCAGGACCACTCGGCCCGGCTGCTGCGGGAAGGTGTCGTCATGGGTGCGGTCACCACCGAGCGTGCGCCGGTGCCGGGTTGCCGGGTGCAGCCGCTGGGGGTGATGCGGTATCTCCCGGTCGCCAGCTCGGCTTACGTAACACGTTACCTGCCAGCGGGTTTCACTGCGGACGCCGTGGCACAAGCGCCGTCCCTGGCGTGGAATCGCGACGATGCGCTCCAGGATGCACTCGTGCGCAAGGTGTTTCGTCGATCTATTGACCGGCTGGTCCACTACGTGCCGACCTCCGAGGGCTTCGGCGCGGCGGTGGGCGCCGGACTCGGCTGGGGCATGTACCCCGAGCAGTCGGCCGCTTCGGCGCTCGCCGACGGTTCGTTCATCCAAGTCTGCGACGTCCATCTGGACGTCCCCCTGTTCTGGCAGTGCTGGAAGCTCGACAGCCCGCTGATCCAGACGCTGACCGCCGCCGTGCTGTCCGCCGCCGAGCCATTACGCCGACGCTGACAGGATTGTCACAGCAAGCACCCCGGCATAATGACACTCGGCTGGTTTCTCGAGTGGAGATGTGCGAATGGCGGATGTGGGTCGCAGGGTTCGGGCTGCGCTGTCGGTGGTGATCGCCCTGCTGGCAATCCAATTGGGGCCGGCTTTCGCCGTGCATGCCGACGACGAGGTCCTTCCGCCGGTGGCGTTCACCACCACCTCCGGTGCCCCATTGCAGAACGGCGGCACCTATGGCATCGGCATCGTGATCGTCGCGCATTTTGACGCCCCCGTCGGTGACCATGGTCTAGCCGAGCAGGCGCTGCAGGTCGACACCTCACCGCCGGTCGACGGCGCTTGGCACTGGGTCGATGACCGAACCATGCATTGGCGCCCGCCGCAGTACTACCCGCCGGGCACCGTCGTCACCGTCACCCCGGGGCCAGGACCACCCCTGACGTTCACCATCGGCGCTTCACACGTGTCGATCGCCGACGATGCGACCAAGCAGGTGACGGTGTTCGACGGTGGAAAGCTGGTCCGCACCATGCCCACCTCGATGGGCCGGGGCGGCACCGAGAAGGTCGGCAACACCACCTTGAGCTTCTGGACACAGCCCGGCGTCTACACCGTCCTGGACAAAAGCAATCCGGTGGTGATGGATTCGTCGACGTATGGACTCCCGATCAACTCCCATCTGGGTTACAAAGAATCCATTCCGTACGCGGTCCGCATCAGCACCGACGGTGTGTATCTGCACGAACTGGATGCGACGGTGTGGGCCCAGGGCAACACCGACACCAGCCACGGGTGTCTGAACCTGAACCGCGACAACGCAATCTGGTTTTATAACTTCTCGGTGCCGGGTGACGTTGTCGAGGTGCGCAACACCGGCGGCAAACCACTGCAGTTATGGCAGAACGGGGACTGGAGTGTCCCCTGGGAGCAATGGGCCTAGCGTCCGGCCGATTTCGGGTAGTGGCTACTCGTGACACCGGGTGCCCGCCCGGCCAGACTGGCGCTGTGACTTCCCCGCACGCCGAACCACGCCTCGCCGACGTCCTCGAGTTGCCGCGGGTGTGTGCCGCCAGCGAAAGTGAGCCGGCAGGTCAGGGTGACGAACGCGAGACGGAGACCCTCATCCTGCTCTGGTGACCGGCCAACTGTGGCATGGTGAAATCCATGGCTGACGGTGTCGGAACCGGGAAACTGCCCGCGCAACGAACCATCTTCGGGCATCCCGTCGGCCTGGCGAATCTCTTCGGCGTCGAACTGTGGGAGCGCTTCTCCTTCTACGGGATGCTCACCATCCTCGGCTACTACCTGTATTACTCACTGACCGACGGGGGCCTGGCCCTGCCGAAGACGACGGCGACCGGCATCGTCGGTGCGTATGGCGGCCTGGTGTACCTGTCCACGGTGCTGGGCGGCTGGGTGGCCGACCGGTTGCTCGGCATGGAGCGAACCGTGTTCTACGGCGGGGTGGTCGTCATGGTCGGCCACATTGCGCTGGCTGTGCTGCCCGGACTGGGTGGGGTCGGGGTCGGCCTAGTGTTGATCGCGCTGGGCTCGGGTGCGTTGAAGGCGAATGCGTCGTCGCTGCTGGGCACGCTCTACCCCGATGGTGACCCGCGCCGTGACGGCGGCTTCACGCTGTTCTATCTGGGCATCAACCTGGGTGCCTTCATCGGCCCGTTGATCACCGGGCTGTTGCAGACCAAGATCGGCTTCCATTACGGCTTCGGTGCCGCGGCGCTCGGCATGGCGCTGGGTTTGGCCCAGTACGTGGTGTTCCGTCGCAACCTCGGCGATCACGGCCGCAGGGTGCCGAATCCGCTGTCCCGCAGTGAATTCACCCGCACCGCGAGCATTGCCCTCGTTGTCGTCGTGCTGGTCGTCGTTGCCTTCGTCATCGGCCTGATCACCCTGGCTAACCTCTCCCACGTCACCACCGGGGTCATCGTCGTGGCCTCGATCGGCTACTTCGTGGTGATGCTGACCAGCCGCCACGTCGAGCCGCCGGAACGGACCCGGGTCCGCGCGTTCATCCCGCTGTTCATCGCCAACGCGGTGTTCTGGTCGCTGTTCCAACAGATCTTCACGGTGTTGGCCGTCTACTCCGATGAACGGATGAACTGGTCTATCTTCGGGTGGCGCGCACCGTCGAACTGGATCGGGTCCATCGAACCGGTCTGGATCATCCTGCTCTCGCCGGTGTTCGCGACGATGTGGACCAAGCTGGGCCGTCGCGCGCCCACCACCCCCCGCAAGTTCGCCTACGGTGTCATCGGGATGGGCGCGGCGTTCCTGTTGTTCCTGCCGATGGCCGGCACCACAGGGCGCAGCGTGCCCGCACTGGCGGTGGCGGCGATCCTGGCGGTCTTCGCCATCTCTGAACTGATGCTGTCACCCATCGGGCTGTCGGTCACGACGCAGTTGGCGCCCAACGCGTTTCGGGCCCAGATGATGGCGCTGTACTTCTTCTCGGTCGGCTTGGGTACCTCGATGTCGGGTGTGCTGTCCGGTTACTACCACCCGGACCGCGAATTCGCGTACTTCGGCATCCTCGGTGTCGTCGCGATCGGTATCGGCATCGTCGTATGGGTGTTCGCCCCCCGGGTCAGCCGGCTGATGGAGGGTGTGCACTGAGTTCCGTCGAAACGCGCGTCGGGCACCCGATCACCGTCTGACGCGTCGGGGTCTCGGCGACTAGGTCCGAACCACGGACGGGCCCATCTCCTCGTAGCGACGGGCCGCGGAGACGGAGAGCTCCGTGCCGGTCACGATGCTGTCGAAGTCAGCCACCTCGGCGAAGCGGCAGAAGCTGCTGACACCGAACTTCGTGTGCGCGGCGACCAGAACCCGGCGGCGGGCGACCTTGACGGCGGTGTGTTTGACCGCGGCGACCGCGGGATCGGGAGTGGTGAGTCCGTGTTCCGGCGAAATGCCGTTCGTACCAAGGTAAGCGATGTCGATCACCAGGCTGCCGAGCATATCCGTCGCCCAGTGGTCGACGGTGGCCAGGGTGCGGCCCCGCATCCGCCCGCCGAGGAGCAGAACCGTGACCGACTCACTGTGCGCCAGCGCCTCCGCGGCCAGCAGCGAGGAGGTGACCACCGTCAGCTCCTGGTCGGCGAGCCGCTCGGCGATCAAACGCGGTGTGAAACCCTCATCGAGGTAGACCGTTTCGGCCCCGTGCAGCAAGTCGGTGGCACCCCCGGCGATTCGGTGCTTCTCGGCGAGGTCGACCTGGCTGCGGTACTCGACCGTTGATTCGAACGCCGCGGTCTCCAGCGGGATGGCGCCGCCGTGGACACGCTTGAGCATCCGGCGGCCGGCCAAGACCTTGAGGTCACGGCGGATCGTCTCGGCCGCGACGTCGAGTTCCTCGGCCAGCGCGGCAACCTCGACGCGCCCCCTGGTGCGGGCGAACTCGACGATGCGAGCTTGACGGGTCTCCGAATCCACCTCGGTATTCTCACCCGCCGGTCCCGCCGAGCACAGACCGGATCTCGTCGGGGCTCGTGGCGTCACGAAGCCGGGCCACCTCGCCGGAGTTCAGGAACACCCCGGCGATCTTGGTCAGCAAGGCCATGTGGTCCTTGCCCGCACCGGCAATGCCGACGACGAACTCGGCGGGCTTGCCGTTCCAGTCGATGGGCTCGGCGTACCGCACGAACGAGATCCCGGTGCGGCGGATGGAGTCCTTGGCCTCGTTTGTGCCGTGTGGAATGGCCAGGCCGTTGCCCATATAGGTGGACACCGAGCCCTCCCGTTCGTGCATGGCCTCGACGTAGGTCGGCTCGACGGCGCCGCAGTTCACCAGCAGCCGGCCTGCCTCCTCGATCGCGTCGTCGCGTGTCCTGGCCGTGCCGGCCAGCACGATGGACTCGACGGTGAGGACCTCCTGGGTGGGTGTTTCGCTCCCTGGTTCGTCGACGGGCGCACTGCCGGAATCCGCCGCGCTGTTGCTCGAGCCGAGCAGCCCGACGATCTCGTCGTACTGCGGGGCGTTCATGAAGTTGTCGACCGACACGTGGGCGGCCGACGGTGTCTTCTGGCGGGCCCGATCGGTCAGGTCCTGATGCGTCACCACCAACCCGTAGGTATCGGTCAGATTCGAGATCGCCTGATTGGTCACCGTGACGTCAGTGAATCCCGCCGCGTGAATCTTCTTGCGCAGCACCGAGGCGCCCATCGCCGAGGAGCCCATGCCGGCGTCGCACGCGAACACGATGCTGGTGATCGGCCCCCGACCCGCTGAGCCCACGAGGGCCGCGGACACGCTCGACTTCTTGCCCTTCAGGGCCTCCATCTCGGCGGTCGCGGCGGTCAGGTCGCCGTCATCGCCGGAGCGGTCGGTCTTGAGCAGTAGCGCGGCCACCGCGAACGAGACTGCGGCAGCGCCGAATACCGACAACGTGACACCCACGAAGCTTCCGGTGGCGGTCTGGGCGTAGACGGCGATGATCGACCCCGGCGCGGCCGGCGCCCGCAGACCCGACCCGAAGAGCACGTTGACGAAGATGCCTGTCATACCGCCGAGGATGGTGGCGGCGATCAGCTTCGGCTTCATCAGGACATACGGGAAGTAGATCTCGTGGATACCGCCGAAGAAGTGGATGATCGCCGCGCCGGGCGCCGATGCACGCGCCGCCCCACGACCGAATGCCATGTAGGCCAGCAGGATTCCCAGCCCGGGACCGGGGTTGGCCTCCAGCAGGAACAGCACCGACTTACCGGTCTCGAGTGCCTGGGTGGTGCCCAGCGGAGTCAGCACACCGTGGTTGATGGCGTTGTTGAGGAACAACACCTTGGCCGGCTCGATGAAGATCGATGTCAGCGGCAGCAGGTTGTGGTCGACGAGGAAATCGACCACGTGACCGGCCGAGCGGCTGAATGCCGACACGATCGGGCCGATGCCGAAGAAGCCGAACGCCGCCATGATGAGCCCGACGATGCCTGCGGAGAAGTTGTCGACGAGCATCTCGAAGCCGGGCCTGATCTTGCCGTCCCACAGTGCGTCGATCTTCTTCATCACCCATGCGCCCAGTGGGCCCATGATCATCGCGCCGAGGAACATCGGCACGTCGGAGCCGGCGATGACGCCCATCGTGGCGATCGCGCCAACCACCGCGCCCCTGGTGCTGTAGACCATCCGGCCGCCGGTGGAGCCGATCAGGATCGGCAGCAGGTAGGTGATCATCGGCGCGACGATGCCGCCGTCGGCGAAGTCACCCCAGCCGCCGATCCTGGCCACCCAGCCGTCCGGGCTGCGGAGGCCGGCGAAGAGCCCGGTCAGCCAGCCGGCCTTGATGAACAACGCGGTGATCAGGCCCCAGGCGATGAATGCCCCGATATTGGGCATGACCATGTTCGACAGCGACGTGCCCAGCTTCTGAACGTGAACCCGGGCGCCGGTCCGCGGCTTCGTCTCGGTGGTGGTCAACTCGGGGCCTCCCGTCTCGGGTGATGCCTGTCACATCTGCCGACCAGTAAAACGCATAACCGGGCATGAGTGCAAGCATTCGGTCACAAATGGGCAGAGAAATCTGTGGTTTTCTGCCCGGATTGCCGATAGGGTGTGGGTTGGCTCACCGACTGGGAAGGACGATCACCATGAAAGCCCTGCGCTTCTACGCGCCCGAGGACGTCCGGCTCGAGGACGTTCCCGAGCCCACCTGCGGTACCGACGAGGTCAAGATCCGGGTGCGCAACTGCTCGACGTGCGGCACCGACGTCAAGATCTTTCACAACGGTCACCAGAACCTCACCCCGCCCCGCACGATCGGGCATGAGATCGCCGGCGAGGTGGTCGAGGTCGGTAGCGACGTCAACCAGACGTACGGCAGTAACTGGCAGGTCGGCGACCGGGTGCAGGTGATCGCCGCAGTGCCGTGCGGGCATTGCCACGAATGCCGCAAGGGCTGGATGGCGGTCTGCCAGAACCAGACTTCGGTGGGCTACCAGTACGACGGCGGATTCGCCGAGTACATGATCGTGCCCAAGCAGGTGCTGGCCGTCGACGGGCTCAACCGGATCCCCGACAACGTGGGCTTCGACGAGGCGTCGGCCGCCGAGCCGTTCGCATGCGCCATCAACGCCCAGGAACTCCTCGGGATCGAGGAGGGCGACACCGTCGTCGTGTTCGGCGCGGGCCCGATCGGGTGCATGCACATCCGGATCGCTCGCGGTGTGCACAACTGCGGCCCGGTCTATCTCGTCGACGTCAACGACAGTCGGCTGAAGATGTCCGCCGACGCTGTCCACCCCGACGAGGTCATCAACGCCGCCGACGTCGACGTGGTGGCCAGGGTCATGGAGCTGACCGAGGGTCGCGGTGCCGATGTGGTCATCACCGCGACCGCGGCCAACATCACCCAGGAGCAGGCGATCGCGATGGCCGCCCGCAACGGCCGCATCTCATTCTTCGGTGGGCTGCCCAAAACCAACCCGACGATCACCTGCGACTCCAATGTCGTGCACTACCGCCAGCTGCACATTCACGGCGCCAACGGTTCGGCGCCCGAACACAACAAGCGGGCACTCGAGTACATCTCGACCGGCCAGGTACCAGTGAAAGACCTGATCACCAGCCATATTTCGCTCGACAACGTGCTAGACGCCTTCGGCATCGTCAAAAGCGGGGAAGCCATCAAGGTCACCGTCGAGCCGTAAGCCAGCTCACGTCGCCCTTCGCACCGAAGGGGTTTCATTCTGCCCTCGTGTGGAACGTACTAGGGGTACGCACGCCAACGAGGGGATCGAATGAACAACAAAGCTGAACAGGCCCGGGAGGGTCTGATCGACTCGATCAAGGGCAAAGCCAAAGAGGTCGTCGGCGCCGTCACCGGTAACGATTCGCTGACCGCGGAAGGTCAGCTCGATCAGATTGGTGCCAAGCATCGCAAAGAGGCCAACGCCGAGCAGGCGATCGCCGATGCCGAGGCAGCCGAAGCCAGAGAGCAGAAGTCCGAAGCCACCGCGGAGGCCGCGCAGGCCCGCGCCGAGGTCACCGCACGTGCCGCGACCGCCGAACAGGCCATCGGCAACGAGGCGGCCGCCCAAAAGCGAGCCGCCGAGCAGAACGCCAACCAGCAGGCGGCCGTCGCATCGGCTCAGGCAGAGCGAGACGCTCAGCGCCAGGCCACCAGCGCAGAGGCCCGGGCCCGGCTCGAGTCCGAGCAGGCCAAGGAGAAGGTCGAGGCGGCGGTCGACGATCACCAGGACGCGGTTCGTGATGCCGCCGCAGCCCGCGCCGAGGCCGACCGGCTCAGAAGCGAAGCCGACGAGCTGACCAAAGACGCTGATCTGCCTGAGTGACAACGACTATCGGACCAAGAGGAATTCAATGAAAATCTCCGACGTACCCTTTGCCATCCTGCGGCTGCAGTATCGCGCCGCCCGGGCGCCGCTTCAGATCGTGGAAGAACAGGTCGTGGCCCGGCTGAACAACGAGTCGCCGGCGCGGCTGATCTACGAGCGTTCCTTCGGGGCGCTCGATGTCACCGTCGGCAATCTGCTCGGCGACCAGCGGATCGCCGAGCGGGGTGCCGCGCTGGCCGAACGCAGCGAAGCGCTGCGGCTGGCGGCTGAGCTCGAGGCCGAAGCCGGCGCAGAGGTCCGCGAGGCGGGCCAGGAGTTCAAGGCGCGACGCGAGGATGCGAACCGCCAGCAGCAGAACGCGCAAGCCACCAAACAGAAGACGGTGCGAGAATCCCGCCAGCAGGCCGAGGCGCGCAAGCGTGAGGCCGCCCAGAACGCCGCCGAACGTGCCGCCGCGCAGAAGAAGCAGGCGGACAAGGCTGCGTCGCAGCGCACCGCCGCGGTGGAGAATGCCAAGGAGACCGAGAAGTCGCGCATCGGTGCGGCCGAGAAGACGGTGACCAAGGCGGCGCAGGCGAAACTCGAAGACGCCCAGGACAAGCGCAGTGAGGCCGCCTCGCTGCGCAGCGATGCCAACCGGGTGACCGAGCTCGCCGACGTCGAGAAGGAGAAGCGTCAGCAGGCGCGGGCCGCCGAGAAAAGCGGCTCGAGCTAAGTGAGCGTCTCTGTGTTGAGTGAGTAGCAGCGCTGAGAAGTTGCAGAAATCCGTGACCTCAACGCTCAATCAACGCAGATAGACCGTTGTGGTGTGGGTGTAGAAGTCGCGGGCCGCGGTGCCCTGCTCCTTGGGGCCGAGCCCGCTCTTCTTCGCCCCGCCGAACGGCACGTGCGGATCCGCTCCCGCTGATTCGGAATTGACGTGCAGCACACCGACATCGAGGTGTTCGACGGCGTGAAGCGCGCGGGACAGGTCGGTGGTGAACACCGCCGCCGACAACCCGAACTCACTGTCGTTGGCCAGGGCGAACGCTTCCTCGGCGTCGCTGGCGCGCCGCGCCGCCAGCACCGGGCCGAACAGCTCCTGCGACCAGATATCGGCAGGCGACGACACTTCAACAATCGTGGGTGCGACGAAGAAGCCCTCGGCCAGTGGACCTTTGAAGTACGGCTCGCCGCCGGCGAGTACCTCGGCGTCCTGCGACATCGCGGTGCCGATGCCGCCGTAGATGTTTCGTTGCGCGGTCCCGGTGATGACGGGTCCCATCTGCGTCGCGTCGTCGGTCGGATCGCCGACCGCCAGCGCCCGGGCCCGTTCCGACAGCTTCTCGAGGAACTCCCCGGCGATGCGCTCGGTGACGATCAAACGTGAAGTCGCCGTGCACTTCTGCCCGGTCGAGCGGAACGCTCCCAGCATGACCTGGTCGAGCGCCAGTTCGATGTCCGCGTCATCGAGGACCACGGCTGCATTCTTGCCACCCATCTCGGCCTGCACCGGAACGCCGCGGGCCGCGGCGGCGGCGGCGATCGCGCGGCCCACCGTCGTCGATCCGGTGAAGCTGATCGCGTCGATACCATCGTGGTCGACCAGTGCCTGGCCGATCGGCGATTCCCCGATCACCAGATTGAGGACGCCGGCGGGCAGCCCGGCGGCGTCGAGCGCCTCTGCGAGCCGCATCGCCAGCAGCGGAACCGTGGTGGCCGGTTTCCACACGACCGTGTTGCCGTACACCAGCGCCGGCGCGATCTTCCAGGCCGGGATCGCGATCGGGAAGTTGAACGGCGTGATCACCGCAACGACACCAAGGGGCTTGCGGGTCACCAGGATCTGCTCACCCGCTCGGGGCGAGGCATAGATCTCGCCGGCCTGCCGGTCGCCCTCGTTGCCGTAGTACCGCAGAATCTGGGCGGCCCGCCGGACCTCGCCGATGCCCTCGGCTTTGGTCTTGCCCTCCTCGCTCGCCAGCTCCAGTCCCCAGTCGGCCGCGTTGGCCTCGACGACGTCGGCGGCCTCGAGGCAGGATGGCGCCACGTTGATGGATCGGGGTGCGGGCCCAGGTCGACCGGGCTTCCCCGGCCGCGGCGACGGCCTGGTCCACGTCGGCCACAGTCGCGCAGTTACCTTCGGCCACAACGACACTCGGTCGGGCGGGGTTGACACTGGCCAGCGAATCGCCGGTGCCCCCGCGCCACTGGCCGGCGATCAGCTGCCGGAGTTCGGCCATCTCAGCGGAACGCCGGCTGGCCGGTCAGGGCGCGGCCGATCGACAGCAGGTGCATCTCCGAGGTTCCCTCGTAGGTGAGCACCGACTCGAGGTTGTTCGCATGTCGCAGCGGCGAGTACTCCAGGGTGATGCCGCTGCCGCCCAACAGGGTTCGGCACTCGCGGGCGATCGCCAGTGCCTCCCGAACGTTGTTCAGCTTGCCCAGGCTGATCTGCTCGGGACGCGCTCCTTCGGCGTCCTTCATCCGACCCAGGTGCACCGCCAGCAGCATGCCCTTGCCCAACTCGAGGGTCATGTTGGCCAACTTCTCCTGCGTCAGCTGGAAACTCGACAGCGGGCGGTCGAAGACCTCACGCTCGCGGGTGTAGCCGATCGTCGTCTCCAGGCTGTCGCGGGCCGCCCCCAGGGCGCCGAACACGATGCCGAACCGCGCTTCGTTGAGGCATGACAGTGGCGCGCCCAGGCTGGTCGCCTCCGGCAACTGCGCGGACGCGGGCAGTCGGACATTGTCGAGTACCAGTTCGGAGGTCACCGATGCGCGCAGCGACAGCTTCTTGTGGATCACATTGGCGGTGAATCCCGGTGTGTCGGTGGGCACCAGGAAGCCGCGGATTCCATCGTCGGTCTGTGCCCACACCGTCGCGACGTCGGCGAGATTGCCGTTGGTGATCCACATCTTGGTGCCGTCGAGCACCCAATCGCTCCCGTCCCGCCGGGCGCGGGTGCGCATGCCTGCCGGGTTGGACCCGAAGTCGGGTTCGGTCAGCCCGAAGCACCCGATGGCCTCGCCGGTGGCGAGCTTGGGCAGCCATTCGTTCTTCTGCTCGTCGGAGCCGTAGCGGTAGATGGAGAACATCGACAGCGAGCCCTGCACGGAGACGAAGCTGCGGAAGCCGCTGTCACCTGCCTCGAGCTCCATACAGGCCAGGCCGTAGCTGACCGCATTGGTGCCCGCGCAGCCGTACCCCTTCAGGTGCATTCCCATCAGCCCGAGTTGCCCGAACTCTTTGGCGAGTTCCTTTGGCAACGTTGCGGATTCGAACCAGTCCTCGACGTTGGGCCGAAGCCGGGTGTCGACGAACTTGCGGACGGTGGCCGCGATGTCGCGTTCGTCGGAGTCGAGCAGGCGGTCGGTGCCGAACAACTCCAGCGGGCTGTAGACGTCCTTCTTGGCGGGTGCGGCGGTGGTGGTGCTCATGGGTTATCCGATCCGGATCAGCTTCTTGTTGACGAACTCATCGATGCCGAACCGGCCCAACTCCCGCCCGAAGCCGGAGCGCTTCACTCCGCCGAACGGCAGCTCGACCCCGTCGGCGCCGACCACGTTCACGAACACCATTCCGGCGTCGATCTTGTCGGCTACCCGTTTGGCCTGCTCTTCATCCGTGGTGAACACGTACGAACCGAGACCGAACGGAATGTCGTTGGCCAACTCGACGGCCTCGTCCTCGGAGTTCACCTTGAACACCATCGCCACCGGGCCGAACAGTTCCTCGCGATAGGTCGCCGAATCGGGCGTGACCCCGGTCAGCACTCCGGGCGGGAAGTAGGCGCCGTTGCGCTCGCCCTGCGAGACCAGGTTGGCGCCGTCGGCCACCGCGCGGTCGATCTGCTCGGCCAGACGCTGGGCCGCACCCAGTGACGACAGCGGCGCCAATCCGTCGGCGGCATCGAGGACCTTGGCGGTGAACTTGTCGAGGAATTCGTCATAGAGGTCGGCGGACACGATGAATCGCTTGGCCGCATTGCACGCCTGCCCGGTGTTTTCGAAGCGGCCCGCCATCGCAGCCTCGACGGTGGCGTCCAGGTCGTCGCTGGACAGCACGATGAAGGGATCGGAGCCGCCGAGTTCGAGCACCACCTTCTTGAGGTTGCGGCCGGCGATCTCGGCCACCGCGGCGCCGGCGCGCTCAGATCCGGTCAGCGACACGCCCTGCACCCGCGGGTCGGCGATCACCTCGGCGATCTGCTCATTGGTCGCATACACGTTGACGTAGGCACCGGCGGGGTAGCCGGCGTCGTCGAAGATCTGCTGGATGGCCTCGGCGGATTCCGGGCATTGCGGTGCGTGCTTGAGCACGATCGTGTTGCCAAGGGTCAGGTTGGGTCCGGCGAACCGGGCCACCTGGTAGTAGGGGTAGTTCCACGGCATGATGCCCAGCAGCACGCCGACCGGGCCGCGCTTGATCACCGCGCTGCCCTCGCCGTCGAGCAACTCGATCGGCTCGTCGGCCAGAAACTTCTCGGCGTTGTCGGCGTAGTACTCATAGATCGCCGCGCTGAACTCCACCTCGCCGATGGCCTGGTCCATCGGCTTGCCCATCTCCCGGTGGATGATCTCGGCGAGCTTTTCGCTGCGCTCGTTGTGCAGCGCGGCCACCCGACGGATCAACGCCACCCGGTCGGCCAGGGTCGACGTCTTCGACCAGTCCCGGTACGCGGCGGACGCCGAGGCCAGGGCCTGCTCGATCTGCTCGTCGGTTGCGGTCGGGTACTCCCGCACGACTTCACCGGACTTCGGGTCGACCACCGCGTACAGACTCATGTTCCGTCCTCAGGGTTTAGTGGTGTAAAACTCAGTGAAGTTATATACCGCTAAACTCCTACGCCACAAGGGCGCGGCGGCCGGTCGAC
>JAEZIA010000302.1 GCA_023416315.1 Actinomycetes bacterium | reverse complement strand
TACGACGAAGACCTGGCGAACCGGCTGCGGGAACTGCTCGCCACCGAGCATGGTGTCGACGAGAAGCGGATGTTCGGCGGCCTGGCGTTCCTGATCAACGGCAACATGGCGGTCGCGGCCAGCGGGCATGGCGGCCTGATGGTACGGGTCCCGCCCGAGGAGACCGCCGCGCTGCTGACCCGCGAGCACGCCGGACCGATGATCATGGCGGGCCGGGAAACTCGCGGCTGGATCCGAGTCGGCGACGCCGGCGTGCGCACCACCCGTGCGCTCACCAGTTGGGTCCGCCTGGGCGTCGAGCACGCGAAGTCCCTGCCCGCGAAGTGACCCGGAATAAATCGCGCGCGGCGTCACTTGTCGGGTGAATGACCCATCCCGTGCGCATCGCCGTTCAGATCCAGCCTGCCGACACTCCTGACTACGCCACTTGGCGACAGGCCGTCGTGAGCGCCGAGGACATCGGCGTAGACGTGATCTTCGGCTACGACCACTTCCATGCTCCGTTCCTGGATGCGATCGTCGACGCCAAACCGGTGCTGGCGCAGGTGCAGCCCGACGTCAACAACTTCGAAGGCTGGACGGCGCTGGCGTCCTGGGGTGAGATCACCACCCGGGCCGAACTCGGGCTGCTGGTGTCGGGGATGGGCTACCGCAATCCTGACCTGCTCGCCGACATGGCGCGCACCGTCGATCACATCAGTGGCGGCCGGGCCATCCTCGGCGTCGGCGCGGGCTGGTACGAAAAGGATTACACCACTTACGGGTTCGACTTCGGCACGGTCAAGTCCCGGGCGGATCTGTTCGACGAGGGGCTGCTGCGCATCGAGCGCCGGTTCGGGCTGCTGCACCCGGCGCCGCTGCGCAAGATCCCGATCCTGATCGGCGGATCCGGCCCCAAGCGCACGCTGCCCGCCGTCGCCCGCCATGCCGACATCTGGCACACCTTCCTGCCCGTGGATTCCTACCGCGAGGCCAGCGCCCGTGTCGCCGAGCTCGCCGCCGGATTCGGGCGCGCCGACAGCGATATCGAGCGGTCGACGTTCTGGACCGACCCGAAGTCGGCCGATGAGTACCTGGGTGCGGGCGCGACGTTGTTCCACACCGAAGTCCGCGCGTCCGAGGGAAAGTACGACCTGTCCACCGTGGAGAAGATGGTCGACTGGCGTGACACCAAGCGCTGATCGCGCTGGGCTTCGTTTCGGCTGTGCGTCCGGCGGGTATCGCGTGGCGGATGGATGATTCGGAGGCCAGACGCCTCATACAGCGACTGCGCCAGCAGGCCGGCAGGACGTATGCCGCGGAAGCGGGAATCACCTTGCGCGACACCCCGATGCCGCTGTTTCAGCTCTTGGTGCTGTGCATGCTTGCCAGTAAGCCGATCGACGCCGCCGTGGCGATGCAGGCCGCCAGGGAGTTGTTCCGGGCCGGACTGCGCACGCCGCGCGCGGTGCTCGCCGCCAACCGGCAGACGATGATCGACGCGTTCGGCCGCGCCCGATACGTGCGCTACGACGAGAGTTCGGCGACGCGGCTCACCGAGCTGGCGACCCGGGTCAACGACGACTATCGCAACGATCTGCGCACCTTGGCCCGGATCAGCAAGCCCGACGTCAGGACCGCCAGGCACGCACTCAAACAGTTCACCGGGATCGGCGACACCGGATCCGACATCTTCCTGCGCGAGGTGCAGGACGTCTGGCCCTGGGTGCGGCCCTATTTCGACAAACGCGCCCTGGACAGCGCCGAGCAACTCGGACTCCCCCGCGACCCCGACAAGCTGGCCAGCCTGACCGGCCGGGTGGTCGCTCCCCTGGCCGCCGCGCTGGTGCGGGCCTCCCTGGACGAGGGCGTGCGTCAACGCATCGCAGGCTGACCGTGACCGTCCGGATCGGCACGTCGGGGTGGTCCTACGACCACTGGGACTCGGTGCTGTACCGGCCCGGGCTGCCGGTGGCCAAACGCCTGGCCCGCTACGTCGAGGTGTTCGACACCGTCGAACTCAACGCCAGCTTCTACCGCTGGCCCAAGGACGCCACGTTCGAAGGCTGGCGCACCCGGCTGCCCGAGGGCTTCACCATAACCGTCAAGGTGCACCGCGGGTTGAGCCACTATCGCCGGCTCAACGACCCCGAACCGTGGGTGGACCGCATCGAGCGCTGCCAGCGCGCGCTCGGCGACAAACGCGAGGTGGTGCTGGTGCAGCTGCATCCCGACCTCGAACGCGACGACGCCCGGCTGGTGCATTTCCTGTCGCTGATCCCGGACTGGATCCGGGTGGCCCTCGAGATGCGCCACCCGTCGTGGGACGACGGGAAGGTCTACGAGATCCTCGAGCGCTACCGCGCCGCGTACGTCGTGATCAGCGGCCCCGGGATGCCGTGCGTGCTGCGCGCCACCAGCGATCTGGTCTATGTGCGGATGCACGGACCCGACACCGCGCCGATCTATGCGGGCAGCTACACCGAGGACGACCTGCGCTGGTGGGCCGATCGGATCGGCGAATGGCAGGACCAGGATCGGCGCGTGCTGGTCTATTTCAACAATGACGGTCAGGGCAACGCCGTGCGCAACGCGTTGCGGCTGCGTGAACTACTCGGCGGGTGAGTCGAGGAGTCGCTTTCGGGCCGTGGTGAATTCGGCATCGGTCAGGTCGCCGCGGTCGCGCATGGTCTTCAGGGTCTGCAGCCGCTCGGCGACCTCGGCGGGCAGGTCTTCGGGTTGCGGCGCGGCCCGGACGATCGGTTCGTCCTCGATGAGCTCAATGTGGTCCGGCCGGGTCGGGTCGACGCGCACGGCGACCCGGTCATCGGCCTCGGGCAGCTCACCCAACGTGAACGTCGCGGTCACGCCGGCCTCGTAAGGTGTTGTGCCGTCCGGGCGTTCGACGCGCAGCCGCAGTATGCGGCGACTGGCATCCTTGTTGACCACGACGTTGAACGTCGGCTTGATCACCTCGAGCACGACGCCGGTGGCGGGC
>JAEZIA010000029.1 GCA_023416315.1 Actinomycetes bacterium | reverse complement strand
ACCGCCACCATCCAGGACCTACAGGCCCAGGCCGGGCAGGCGGTCACCGCCGGCGGCACCGTGTTGCCGATCCCCGATTTGATCCGGATGGCCAGTCACGCCTACTGCTACCTCGCGCTGTTCGACGGAGTCAACGGTCGGGCGTTGTGGTTGGGTCGCACCAAACGCATCGCCACCGCCGACCAACGGATTGTGTTGCACGCCAAAGACCGTGGCTGTACCCGGCCGGGTTGTGACGCACCCGGCTACCACAGCGGGCTGCACCACGCGGCCAAGGATTGGAAACACGGCGGCACCACCGACATCAACGGCCTCACCCTGGCCTGCCCACCCGATAACCAACTCGTCGAAACCGGCGGCTGGAGCACCCGCATACTCCCCGACGGCTCCACCGAATGGATCCCCCCACCCGACCTACCCATGCTCCACGGCGGCACCAACGACTACCACCACCCCGAACGGTTATTGGGCGACGACCCACCGCCCGATGGCGCGGACGACGCGGCCTAAGCCGGGTAGAGGTCTCAGTTGTTGGCGCCGGCCAGCGCGCGGGCGATCCGCGCCGCCGACGCGGCGACCAGCGGCTGACAGCGCTGCGCGAGCACCCGATCCGAGGTGACGATCCCGATCGCCGCGCGGGAACCGATCGTCGCCGCCACCGACACCATCGCTCCGGTGTAATCGCCGTGGCGCACGACGACTCGCCTGCGAACCTTGTGCAGCTCGCCCCACCAGGTCGCGTCGGGTTCCCAGTTGCTGACGTGACTGAGCTCGGCGACGACATCCTCGGGCGAGAGCCCGGCGAGCGCAGCGACACCGAGCGCGACCCGATGCGCCGGGATTCGCACCCCGACCGAGGTCGGGACCTGGCGCGCCGACGGCCCGCCCAGTTTGTCCAGGTGCACGATCTCGCCGCGGTCGAGCAAGCCCAGATGCACCACCGCACCGGTGCGCACCTGGATCTCGTGCAGCACCGGCGCCGCGACCGAGCGCAGCCGGACATCGGCGTTGTCGCCCCCGCCCCACGCCGACGTGCGCGCACCTAGCCGATAGCCGCGGCCGGAATGCGTCAGCCACTGGAGGCGGACCAGCTGGTCGAGGATGCGGTGCGTGGTCGAGCGCGGCAGCCGTGCCCGCGCGGCGATCTGGTCCAGCGTCAGCCCTGCTGACGTGTCATCGAACGCGTCGATGATGGCGGTGAACCGGTCGAGCATCGAGGCGGGAGCGGTGTCGCTCAGAGCCGCTGTCATCGGCACTCCTGTCCACGTGGCGAGAATTCGTTCTACCGCACCGTAGCGGTCCCGATGACCGGGACGCAAGCATTCGGTCGGTGTGGCGACGGTTAGAACAGCACGGTGCGGATCGGACTGTCGACACCGATGGTGATGCGGCTGCCCGGGGTCTCCTCGGAGTGGGAGCGCACCGCAGAAGTCGCCGACCTCGCACAGATTGCCCGGACCGCCGACGAGCTGGGTTTCGACCACCTCACCTGCGCCGAACACATCGCCGTCCCGGTCGGCGAAGGCAACCAGCGCGGCCTGACCTACTGGGATCCGCTCTCGACGTTCGGTTTCCTGGCCGCCCACACCAGCCGGATCTCGCTGACGACGTCGATCGTCGTCCTCGGCT
Organism: Actinomycetes bacterium; assembly: GCA_023416315.1. Classification (GTDB taxonomy): domain Bacteria; phylum Actinomycetota; class Actinomycetes; order Mycobacteriales; family Mycobacteriaceae; genus Mycobacterium. The sequence continues at coordinate 13,640 of JAEZIA010000029.1, read as the reverse complement.
ATCACCACCCGCTGGAGATCGCCAAGCGGTTCGGCACCCTGGACCGGCTCAGCGGTGGCCGGCTGGTGCTCGGCGTCGGCGTCGGATCGCTGGCCGAGGAATTCGAGCTGCTCGGTGCCGCCTTCGACGGCCGCGGCGAACGCGCCGAGGACGCGATCCGGGCACTACGCGCGTCACTGTCGAACACCCGGCCTGCCTACCGGGGCACTCACTACGAGTTCGACGGTTTCGCCGTCGAGCCGTGCGCGGTCCAGGAGCAGGTGCCGATCTGGGTCGGCGGGCGCACCCTGCGCTCGCTGCGCCGTGCTGTTCGCCTGGCCGACGGCTGGATACCGTTCGGCCTGTCCACCGCCGAGATCGCGGCAATGCTGGATAAGGTCGACACCCCGCCCGGATTCCAGATCGTGCTATCGACCGGGCACGCCGTCGACCCGACCGCCGATCCCGATCGGATCATCAAGCGCCTCAGCGCGTTACGTGACGTCGGCGCCACCGCCGTGACCTGTTCGGTGGCGGCCGACTCCCCCGGCCACTACTGCGAGCAGCTCGCGGCGTTGAAGGATCTGACCGCCGAACTGTAGAGAGGAACACCGCCGTGAGCGACACCCTGGAGAACCTCGAGCGACGCCTGAAAGCCCTTGAGGACGAGCGGGACATCGCCCGGCTCATCGCCTCCTACGGACCACTGGTGGACTCCGGTGACCCCGACGCGGTCGCCGCGTTGTGGGCGGTCGACGGCGGCTACGACACCGGTGACTGGACGATGTCCAGCCGTGACGACGTCGCCGCGATGGTGCGCTCCAAGGAACACCAGGGGTTGATTGCCCGCGGCTGCTGCCATTTCTTCGGCCCGCCCTCGGTCACGGTCGACGGCGACCAGGCCGTCGCGATCTGCCAGTCCATGCTGTTGGTACGCCGGGAGCCGCACGGCTTCGCCGTGGCCCGCGCCGGCGTGCACCTGATCCACCTGCAACGAACCGAGACCGGCTGGGAGATCGTCAGTCGCACCGCCCGCCAGCTCGACGGCAGCGGCCAGGCTCGTGCATTGATCACCGAAGGGTTCGCCCGGTGAGTGGCGCCCTTGCCGGGCGGGTCGCGTTGGTCACCGGGGCCGGGGCAGGTATCGGCGCGGGCATCGCCCGGCGGTTCGCCGACGAAGGCGCTCGGGTCGTCGTCGCCGAATTTGACGCCACAGCAGGCGCTTCGGTGGCCGACGAAATCGGCGGGCTGTTCGTCCCCACCGACGTGTCCAAGCGCGACCAGGTGGAAAACGCCGTCGCGGCAACGCTTTCCGAGTACGGCTCGATCGATGTGCTGGTCAACAACGCCTGGGGCGGCGGCGCGCTCGGCCGAGTGGAGAACAAGACCGACGACGAACTGGCGCACGGCCTCGCGGTCGGCTACTACGGTCCGTTCTGGGCGATGCGGGCCGCCTTCGCCCACATGAAGGAACGCGGCTGGGGCCGGGTGATCAACATGTGCAGCCTCAACGGCGTCAACGCCCACGTCGGCACCCTGGAGTACAACGCCGCCAAGGAAGCGCTGCGCACACTGACCCGCACCGCCGCCCGGGAGTGGGCGCCGACCGGGGTGACCGTCAACGCCATCTGTCCCGCGGCGAAGAGTCAGGCGTTCCTGGCCGTGGCGGCCCAGCATCCCGAGATCGCCGCAATCGCCGACGCGGCGAACCCAATGGGCCGGATGGGCGACCCGTACGACGACATCGCCCCGGTCGCAGTGTTTCTGGCCAGCGAGGGCTCGCGCTACCTCACCGGCAACACACTGTTCGCCGACGGCGGCGGCCACATCAACGGGGTGGCCTGGGCGCCGGACCTGGATTAGCGCCGGATCAGCGCAGCGGCAGACCGGTCAGCGCACGGGCGATCACCAGGCGCTGAATCTCGCTGGTGCCCTCGAAGATCGTGAAGATCTTGGCGTCGCGGTGCATCCGCTCCACCGGGTAGTCGCGGGTGTAGCCGTTGCCGCCGAGAATCTGAATGGCCTCGTCGGTGACGTAGACCGCGGTCTCGCTGGCAAACAGCTTGGCCATCGAACCCTCCGCCGAGGCGAACGGCTTGTTGTTGCGCATCATCCAGCCGGCTCGCCAGATCAGCAGCCGAGAGGCGTCGATGCGGCTCTTCATGTCGGCGAGCTTGAACCCCGTACCCTGGAAGTCGCCGATCGGACGGCCGAATTGCTCACGCTGGCAAGCGTATTCGAGCGCATACTCGTAGGCGGCGCGCGCCACGCCCAGCGCCATCGCGCCCACGGCCGGCCGGGTGCGCTCAAACGTCGCCATCGCGGCCTGCCCGGAGGTGCGCTTGCCCTCCCGGGCGCGGGCAACGCGTTGCTCGAACTTCTCCATCCCGCCCAGAATCAGGTTGCCGGGCAGGCGCACGTTGTCCAGCACCACCTCGGCCGTATGCGACGCGCGGATGCCGTGCTTCTTGAACTTCTGCCCCTGCGAGAAGCCCGGGGTGTTCGGCGGAATGATGAACGTGGCCTGACCGCGCGTCCCGAGTTCGGGATACACCGAGGCAACCACGATGTGGACGTTGGCGATGCCGCCGTTGGTGGCCCAGGTCTTGGTGCCGTCGAGCACCCATTCGTCGGTGGCCTGTTCGTACCGGGCGCGGGTGCGCACCGAGCCCACATCCGATCCGGCGCCCGGCTCGGACGAACAGAAGGCGGCAAGGTGCGGATCGCCGGGGGTTCCGAACATTTCCGGCAGCCAGTGCCCGAGCTGCTCGGGGGTGCCGTTGGCCGCCAGCGCAGCCGCCGCCAGCCCGGTTCCCAGGATTGACAGCGCGATCCCGGCGTCGCCCCAGAACAGCTCCTCGAACACGGTCAGCATGCCCAGACCAGAAGGTTCGGTGGACATCTCGGCGAACAGCTCCGGGGTGTAGAGGCCGACCTTGGCGGCCTCCTGGATCAGCGGCCAGGGGGTTTCCTCGCGCTCATCCCATTCGGCGGCCGCGGGACGCACCACGTCGGCGGCGAACTGGTGCACCCAGTCGCGGACGTGGACGACTTCTTCAGGCAGTTCAAGGGAGAAGGTCATGGCGGTGCAAGCTCCGGATCAAGTCGTACCGCGTCAGCCGCTATAACGGCCAGACTGCAGTCGGCGGTAAATCTCGTACGGTGAACGACTGTACACCGAAAGCCTGCGGATCCCCGCTGCGACATTCGTCACACAACCGGCTGCGTCACGAAATCGATGAGTTCCTCGACGCGGCCGATCAGGGCGGGCTCCAGGTCGGTCCAGTCCCGCACCGAGGAACGGATGCGCTGCCAGGCCCGCGCGATATCGGCCTGATCGCGGTGCGGCCACTTCAGCGCCGCACAGATTCCGTGCTTCCACTCCACATCGCGCGGAATCGACGGCCACGCCGTCAGCCCCAGCCGCTCGGGTTTGACCGCCTGCCAGATGTCGACGTACGGGTGGCCCACCACCAGCGTGTGCTCACCGCCCGGCCCGCGCCGCACCGCGTCGGCGATGCGCGCCTCCTTCGAGCCGGCCACCAGATGGTCGACCAGGACACCGAGCCGCCGCCCCGGCGCGGGCCGGAACTCGGCCACGATGTCGGCCAGGTCGTCGACCCCGCCGAGGTACTCGACGACGACGCCCTCGACCCGCAGGTCCTCGCCCCACACCTGTTCGACGAGTTCGGCGTCGTGACGGCCCTCGACGTAGATGCGGCTGGCCAGCGCCACCTTGGCTCGGTGGTCGGCGACCTTCACCGATCCCGACTTGGTGCGCTGCGGGCCTGCGGGTGCTGAACGCATCCCGGTCAGAATCACCGGCTTGCCCTCGAACAGGAAGCCGGGTCCGAGCGGAAACACCCGCCGCCTGCCCCTGCGGTCTTCCAGTTCGACCCGGCCTCCCTCGACGCCCACCACCGCGCCGACGAACCCGGATTGCGGGTCCTCGACGACCATTCCGAGTTCGACGGCCTGCTCGGTGGAGCGGACACGCCCTGACTTATGCGGGTTGTTGGCCAGTACGTCGGAGCCATAGCGATCAGCCACCCGGCGATCCTAGGGCCGTGGTGTGCGAATGCGGCCCTGCCGCGCGGCGCGTCGGCTTATCCTGCCGGAAAAAGGGAGGAGTTCGCCCAGGCCGGCAAGGGCGAGGTGACGGTCCGCCAACTGCTGGCCCATCAAGCCGGCCTGTGCGCGCTGACCCCGGCGCGGCTATCACGCAATTACGTTGGGCTGGTTCCTGTCCGAGGTGGTCGTCGTGACAGGGTCCTTAAAGTCGACACCACGTCCTCGCTGGGACTGAGCAAACCCGGCTGCCGATGTGGCTCGCCTATGTGATGAACAGGTTCGGATTTCACCTGTACAGCGATCCACGTGAGTTGGCACTGCCAGGCGGACTCGGGGCAATCGTCCCTGTATCGAAGGCAATCCGGCTCTTACTCGCGCAGCCGGATGTCGCGACCATTGAGTGGTGACTACCGGCACGGACAGCACTCTTATCGACCTGGTGATGCCACGCTACGACGTGACAATCGCCGAACATGCTGTGGTCCATGCAGACTCGGACACCACATATCGCGCCACTCGAAGTCTGGACCTACTGCGGGTGCATACCCCACTCCTCGACGCCGCCATGTGGGTGCGGCAGTTGCCGATGAGGCTGACCGGGCGTGCGGCGCCACCCTCGTCACCGGTCGTGGTCGGTGATGGGCTCGGCATCCCGGGCTGGCTGGTGCTGGGCGAGCGCGAGGGACTTGAGATCGTGTTGGGCGCAGTGGGACGGTTCTGGCGTCCTGTCATCGACTGGCGGACCGTCGACGCCGACGAGTTCGCCCATTTCGCCGAACCCGGGTGGGGCAAGATTGCTGCCGGCTTCTCGATGTTCTCACACGGACCAGGCAATACCGTGGTCACGTACGAATGTCGCACGGCTACAACGGATCCAGCTTCTCGACGAAGCTTCGCCAGGTATTGGTGGCTGGTGCGGCCGTTCGTGGCGCACATCTTGCGGGCCACGCTAAAGCAGATCAAGAACGACGCGGAGGTCCGTGACGTCACGCACACTTGACTTGAAGCGCTTCAAGTTCGTCATAGTGGCTTTATGCCACTGACACCGCTGAACGGAGACCTGACCGTCCAGGAGGTTTCCCGCCGCTCCGGCCTCACCGAGTCGGCGCTGCGCTATTACGAGCGGATCGGCCTCATCGGCCCGGTGCCGCGCGACCCCAGCAGCGGGCATCGCCGCTACCCGCCCGCGCTCGTCGAAGCCATCGAATCGCTGAGTTGCCTGCGCAGCACCGGAATGAGCGTGCGCGATATGCGTGCGTACGTCGACAACATGGCCCGCGGCGTGGACGCCGCAGGCGACCAGCGTCAACTGTTCGCCGACCACGCCACCCGCCTCGCCGACGAGATTGAGCGCTTGGAGCTGCGGCGGCGCTACGTGGCCGCAAAGGCGCGGTTGTGGGCAGCGGCGGCGGGACAGCGCTATCTCGCCGCGGCCGGCCAACCGGTGCCGCTGCTACGCGAACTGACCCTCTGCTGGGCGCGCCCAAGGCCATAACCAACGCCAAAGCGATCACTCAGTTGGGCTGGCGCCCCCGTTCAGCGGCCGATGCGGTCACCGCAACGGCCGAGAGCCTACTGCGGCTCAACCCTGCTGTTGTTGCTGACCGCTGAGCGTCGCGGACGGCGACGAGGCCACCTCATCGATCACGGTGTGGATGAACCGCATCTTGTCCAGCACCGGAACCGGCAACACGAACGGGTACAGGTCCTCTTTACCCATCGACCGGTTCACCATGTTCAGCGACCAGGCCAGCGGCAGCCACATCTCCAGGATGTTGTCGAACCCACTGGGCCCCAACACCCTTCGCTCATAGGTGGCGTTGGCCGGGGCGATCCCGAACGCGGCGGCGGTATCCAGGGTGTCGCGGATGTGCAGGTAGTGCGCGAAGGTTTCGGCCCAGTCCTCAGCCGGATGCATGGTGGCATAGGAGGACACGTAGTTCTCTTCCCAACCGGCGGGCGCCCCCTCGCTGTAATGCCGGTCCAGCGCGGCCTGGTAGTCGGCGTCGGGGTCGCCGAACAGTTCGTTGAACCGCACCAGGTAATCCGGTGAGGTGTCGACGAGCCGGTAGAAGTAGTAGTGGCCGATCTCATGACGGAAGTGTCCGAGCAGCGTGCGGTACGGCTCCTCCATCGCGATGCGCAGCTGTTCACGGTGCACGTCGTCGCCCTCGGCGAGATCCAGTGTGATCACGCCACTGTCGTGGCCGGTGAACACCTTCTCGTTGGAGCTGGACAACAGATCGAAGGCCAGGCCGAGATCCGGGTCCTCGTCGCGGCCGATGATCGGCAGCTTGAGCTCGTGCAGCTCGGCGATGAGCCTGCGCTTGGCGCGTTCGGCCACCGCGAAGGCGGCCAGCGCGGCGGGGTCGTTGTCGTTGGGTCGGGTGCGGGTGAGCCGGCAGGACGCACACAGCTGCCGGACCGGTTGCACCCGGACCAGCCAATTGCATTCGGCGAGGTGAAGATTGGCACACAGCTGGTACTCCGCAGCGTCGACGGCTCCCCCGTGTTCGCTCTCCTCACCCGAGGCGATCACCAGAAAGGCCATGTCCTCCAACGAGAATCCGACCGAGCTGTTGCAGGACAGACACACCGAGTTCTCGAACGCCAGGTGCTGGCCGCAATTCGGGCAGATGAAGTCACGCATGCACCACACCACCTTCGTAGGGGGCCACATCGACCGAGACGTCGATGACGCTGTGCTCGGAATCGGTATAGATGATGCCGCGCAGCGGCGGAATGTCGGCGTAATCGCGCCCCCACCCGACGGTGATGTAGCGCTCGTCGACGAGTTGATCATTGGTGGGATCGAGCCCAAGCCAGTCGTTTTGCGGGGTCCACACCGCGGCCCACGCATGGGTGGCGTCCACGCCGTACATTCGTTCCTTTCCCGGCGGCGGGTCGGTGGCGAGGTAGCCCGACACATAACTCGCCGCCAATCCGTTGGCACGCAGGCAGGCGATCGCCAGCCGGGCGAAGTCCTGACATACCCCTTCTCGGGCTTGTAAAACCTGGCTCACCTGCGTGGACACCGTCGTCGATCCCGACTTGTAGGTGAAGTCGGAGAAGATCCGGGTGTTGAGGTCGCGGAGCACCTCGACCAACGGGCGGCCCGGCTCGAAACTCGGCGCGGCGTACTCGCGTACCGCGTCGGTGATCTCGGGCGGCCGCAGGTCGAGGCTGAACTCCGATGCCAGTGCCCCGTTGTGGCCGACCGGCCGGACGGCTTCCCATGGCGACACCGCCCAGCCCGCCTGATACAGCTCGGCGGGTGGCGGGTCGACCTCGACGATCGAGCGGCTGGTCACGGTCAGCGCCTGATGATGTTCGGTGACGTGGAAGTACGAGCTGATGTTGCCGTACACATCCAAACTGGTGGAGCGGTCGGCCGGGACCGGATCGATGTGCAGATCGGATGCGAGGCAGCGCTGCGCAGCCGTGTCGCGCGGCGTGAGGTGGCCGCGGCCGTAGGAGCTGGTGACCACATCGGAGTAGCCGTATGCGGTGCGGTGCGTGATCTCGTACGTCCTGGATTCGCCGGTCATGGCATCACCCGCCGCTGGTCCGGCCCCCACAGTGGCTGCATGCCGCCCGGCAGGGACAGCTGGGTGGCGCTGATGACATCGGAGAGCTCTCGCAGCGCGGCATGCAGGCCGGCCAGCAATCCGTCCAGTTCGAAGCGGCGGCCCTCGTCGTCGACGTGCTCGAGTTCGGCGGGGTCCAGCCGCCGCAGCCGTGTGCTGATCTCGTCGACCAGCCGCTCCGGGCGCGACGAGCCCGACGCGCCGGGTAGCGTGCGCAGGTTCGACCGCAGCCGTTCCAGTTGATAGACCAGCGATCTCGGGTTCTCCCCGTCGAACAGCACCAGCTCGGCCACCGCCGCCACGCTGACCTTGCCCAGGGTGCGCCTGCGGTAGATCACCGAGGATTCACACACCACCAACGCGGATTCGGTGATCGTCTGTTCGGCGCCGGGGCTGCGGACGGTGGTGAGCGTGGCCCGCAGCAACGCCGATAATGCCAACCCGCGCTCGATGCGCTTACCGGTGTCCATCAGTGTCCAGCCGGCGTCGCGGACCATCGACTCGGCGGCCACCCCGGACAGGGCGAGCATGCCGGCCAACGTCTGCTGCTGCGCGGCGGCCAGCTGAGTGTCGTCGATCCGCGCCCCGCGCGGCGAGCCGGCCTGCTCGGCCAACGCCCGCTCGACGGCGCCGAGCACCATCCAGGTGTCGTTCGACATCTGGTCGCGCACCGCGCGGGCAGCCAGGCCCAGCCGTTCGACGGAGTGCGCCAGCGATCCCGGCCGCTGCCGGTCGACGGTCAGCGACCAGAGGGTGCGCGGGGCGGTGGCGACCGTGTCGGCATAGGACGCCGAATCGTCGGTCTCGATTCCGGTCAGCGCGCCCAGCGCACCGAGTAGCACCGGCACACATTCGCTGCCGTCCATGTCCTGGCGGTAGCGGTATTCGTGGTAACGCTCGCGGGTCACGATCAGCAGCCGGGCCAGATTCTCCGCCCGCTCGCCGTAGCGGCCCATCCAGAACAGGTCCGACAGCACGCGCGGCGAACTGATCGACCGGGTACCGCTGGGCAGCTCCACCGAGGGGACAGTGATCGTGTCGGCCATGGCGCGGGTCGGCGGGCGCACCCAGACATCTTTGGCGGCAACGGTTTCCAGGTTATACGCGGCGTTTCCGGGCGCCAGCACGTAGCCGAGACCACCGATCATCGGGGCATAACCGCCGCGCTGGGCCACGGTGAACAAGCGCATGCCGACACTGGCGGCGGACAATCCGCCCGGGTAGTGGTCGGTGGGGGCCGAGGAGAACTGCGGCAGTTCCTGGCCCACCCACTGCCAGGGCTGCGCCTCGATCCGCGCCGCCAACTCGTCGCGCTGCACCGCAGACAACGCGGGGCCCACGATCGACTCACCGCCGACCGTCGACTTGATCAGCAGGCTGTTCAGCCGCGCCAGCAGGTGGGACCGCTCCCGCTCGAAGCCGCCCCAGTACAGCTGCGGGGTGTCCAGCAGCGGCTTCTCCCCCAGCAACCGCTCCGCCAGCTGAGGCAGAAAGCGTTGCAGCCCAGGGCTTTCCAGAATCCCGGCACCGAGGGTGTTGACCACCGTCACCGCACCGCGCCGCTGCACCTCGACCAGCCCGACCACACCGAGGCGCGAATCCGGTCGCAGATCCAGCGGGTCGGCGAAATCGGCGTCGACCCGGCGAAGCACCACATCGACCCGCTTCAGCGTGCCCAATGACCGCATCCACAGCTTGCCGTCACGCACCACCAGATCGGCACTCTCCACCAGCGGGAAACCCAGCACCGACGCCAAGTAGGCCTGATCGAACGCGGTCTCGGAGTGGATGCCGGGGCTGAGCACCACCACCACCGGGTCTTCGGCGGCCTCCGGGGCGGCCTCGATCAGGGCCAGCCTCAGCGCCTGGGCGAACGGCGACGCCGGCCGCGGGCCGATCCGCTCGTAGACGTCGGGTACCGCATGGGCCACCACCCGCCGATCGGCGAGCGCGTACCCGGCTCCCGACGGCGCCTGAGCCCAGTCGGCGTTGACCACGAATCGCTCGTCGGCGGCCCGGCTCACATCGCAACCGAGCATGAACAGTTGGTGCCGGCCCGGATTCTCGATACCGCGCGCAGCCCGGAGGTAACCCGGGTGACCGAACACCAGTTGCGGCGGCAGGATTCCGGTGGTGATCGCGCGGCGCGCGCCGTACAGATCGGTCAGGACCGCGTCGAGCAGCCGGGAGCGTTGCAGCACACCGGTTTCCAACGTCTCCCAGTCCGAAGCCGAAACCACCAGCGGGATCCCGTCCAGGTGCCAGGTGCCCGGCGTCGCGACGGCCTCGCCGTCGCGGTGGTCGATCTCGATATAGGTGATGCCGTCGTTGTCGACCAGCCCGCGCACCACACCGCGCAGCCGTTCGAGTCCCCCGCGACCGCGTTCGGCGATGAGGTCACCGAGCTCCTGCCACCACGGGCGGATGGTTCCGGTGGCGTCGACGAACTCGTCGTATCCGGTGCTCCCGTACGCCCCCGCCCCGCCGTGCAGGTCGAACAGGGCGTCCTGAGCGCGGGCGGCCCGGTAACCGGCGAGCAGGCGGTCGGGGTCATGGCTGGGCCGGCTCAAGCCCGAACCGGCGGCGGACAGCGACAACGGCCCACCTCCTGATTCGGCGCTTCTCGCTTCTGCATGACCCGCCCCGAGCATATTCGGGTCGGTGGTGCGCATCAGTTCTGCAGCACCGTGCGGGCCCGTCGCAGATCGAGGATGCCCGGCGCACCCACATCGGTGGATTGCCGCGCGACCTTCTCCCTGATGTCGGCGACATCGACCTTGCCCGGGGTGAACCCGGTGGCCTCGAAGCGCCGGCCGCGGCGCGACTCCGCCTCCACCGCATTGACCGGCGGAGTGTCGTAGGCGCGACCGCCGGGGTGCGCGACGTGGTACGTGCAGCCACCCCGGGACGTGCCGGTGGCCAGGTCGACGAGCTCGAAACGCAGCGGGCCGTCGACGGTGATCGTGGGGTGCAGGGCGCTCGGCGGTTGCCATGCCCGGAAACGAACCCCGCCGACCTGCACGTCGGGGTTATCGGTTGCCAGCATCGGGATCGGATAGCCGTTGCAGGTCACGACATGGCGCTGCCGATCGGCGCCGACGGTGCGGACCTGGATCCGCTCCACCGAGGAGTCGACATAGCGCGCGGTGCCGGTGCCGGTGGATTCCTCGCCGAGGGTGGTCCACGGTTCGATGGCGCCGCGCAGTTCGATCTCCACATGGTCGAACACCGCGGTGCCCACCCGCGGGAAGCGGAACTCGGTGAACGGGTCCAGCCAGCTGGTGTCGAAGTTGACGTCATGGGCGCGCAGGTCGGCACAGACGTCGGCGATGTCGTGAATGATGTAGTGCGGCAACAGGTACCGGCCGTGCAGGTTGAGTCCGTGGCGGATCAGCGGCGCCCGCAGCGGCTGATCCCAGAACCGGGCCACCAGGGCGCGGACCAACAGCGATTGCACCATCGCCATTTGGAAGTGCGGCGGCATCTCGAACCCGCGCAACTCGAGCAGGCCGAGCCGGCCGCGGGCGCTGTCGGGGTTGTAGAGCTTGTCGATGCAGAACTCGGCGCGGTGGGTGTTGCCGGTGATATCGGTCAGCAGGTGGCGCAGGGCGCGGTCGGCGAGCCATGGGGCGACGCTGGCGGAGCGACCATGTCCCGGCTTGGCAGCCCCCTCGGCCGTCAAGCGCGCGATCTCGGCGAACGCAATCTCGAGTTCGTAGAGCGACTCCGAGCGGCCCTCGTCGACCCGCGGCGCCTGCGAGGTGGTACCGATGAAGCGACCGGCGAACAGATACGACAGCGACGGGTGGCGCTGCCAGTAGGTGAGCAGCGACACCAGCAGGTCGGGCCTGCGCAAGAGCGGCGAGTCGGCCGGGGTGATACCGCCGAGCGTGATGTGGTTGCCGCCGCCGGTGCCGCCATGGGTTCCGTCGAAGTCGAACGTTTCGGTCGACAGCCGGGCCTGCCGGGCCTCCTCGTAGAGGGTCTGCAACTGGTCACGCTGCTCGGCGAAGCTCGCCGTGGGGGCGACGTTGACCTCGATGACCCCCGGGTCCGGCGTGATCGACATCGACTGCAGCCGGGCATCGGACGGCGGGCCGTACCCCTCGATCACCACCGCGCACCCGACCGCCGCCGCGGCCGCCTCCACCCTGGCGATCAGGTCGACGAAGTGCTCCAGCTCCTCGGTGGGCGGCAGGAAGATGTACAGCAGACCGTCCCGCACTTCGGCCACCATCGCGGTGGTCGGCGCGGTGTCGGGCTCATCCAGCGCGGCCTCCCCGGGTTGGGGGTCGGCGGGCAGTTCGCGACCTCCGGTCGCGATCGGGTCGGCGGGCAGCGACGGGCGCGGCGGCCGCCAGCTGATCGAGTCCAGCGGCAGCCGCAGACCGGCAGGCGAGTCCCCCTCGAGCAGCACCACCCGGCCGCGACGCAGCCGCCAGTCGGCGCTGGCCCAGCCGGTGTCGTCGTCGCGACGGTGCAGCGGCAACACGTAGGCGGCCGGTTCGGCCACCGGGTCCTCCAGCCGGGCCAGCAGATCCGACCGGGCCGCCGGGCTGTCGGCCGCCAGGTCTTCGTCCGGTTCGACCGGCTCCCCGGCGGGCAGCCGGACCGAGCGGGCCAGCCGGCTCAGCGGGTCCTCGAACGCCGGCCGCACCTGGCCGGCGGGCAGCCGGAGCCCATTGGCGATCGACGCCAGAATCTGCTGGGCGGCTTGCGGTTTCACCTCTTCCTGAGCTTCGCCCCACGGGTCGGCCAGTAGCGAGGGATCGGTCCACAGCGGCTGGCCGTCGCGGCGCCAGTGGATGCCGATCTGCCAACGCGGCAACGGTTCACCGGGATACCACTTGCCCTGGCTGCGCTGCACCAGTCCGCCGGGCGCCCACGCCGCCTTCAGGCGGGCCGCCAGCGCGGAGGCGCGCTCCCGTTTGTGTGGGCCGTCGGCGGCGGTGAGCCACTCCTCGTCGACCTGGTTGTCCACCGAGACGAACGTCGGCTCGCCGCCGATCGTCAGCCGCACGTCGGCGTCGGCCAGCCTCTGGTCGATGCGGGTGCCGAGCTCGTTGATGGCGGCCCAGGCGGCGTCGGTGTAGGGCAGCGTGACGCGCGGATCCTCGTGGACCCGGGTGACCACGTTCGCGAAGTCGAGTGTGGTCTGGGCGATTCCGGTGGCGCCGGTGATCGGGGCGGCCGAGGACGGGTGCGGGGTGGCGGCCAGCGGGATGTGCCCTTCCCCGGCGAACAGCCCCGAGGTGGGGTCGAGCCCGATCCAGCCGGCACCGGGAATGTAGACCTCGGTCCAGGCGTGCAGGTCGGTGAAGTCGGCGGCGGGCCCGGACGGACCGTCGAGCGCCTCGACGTCCGAGGTCAACTGCACCAGATAGCCCGAGACGAACCGGGCTGCCAGGCCGAGTTCACGAAGGATCGACACCAGCAGCCACGCGGAGTCGCGGCACGACCCGATCCCGGTCTGCAACGTGTGATCCGGGGTCTGCACGCCGGCTTCCATCCGCACGCTGTAGCCGACGTCACCGTTGACCGCACGGTTGAGGGCCACCAGGAAGTCGATGGTGCGGGTTCCGGGGGCGACGACGAAGTCGCGCACCCACGAACCCACCAGCTCCCCCGGACCGGATCCCTCGTCACCCTCGTCGACCGGGCGCAGGTACGGCTCGAGGTCGTCCCGCAGCGCCTTGGGGTAGGCGAACGGGAACGTCTCGGCGTAGTCCTCGATGAAGAAGTCGAACGGGTTGATCACCTTGAGGTCGGCGATCAGCCCCACCTTGATGACGACTTCCCGTGTCCGGGTGGGAAACACCAGCCGAGCAAGGAAGTTGCCGAACGCGTCCTGCTGCCAGTTGATGAAATGGTCGGCGGGCTCGACCTCAAGCGAATAGGCCTCGATCGGCGTGCGGGAATGCGGCGCCGGCCGCAACCGGACGACGTGCGGGTGCACCTCCACCAACCGGTCGAAGGTGTAACTGGTGCGATGCTCCAGCGCCA
>JAEZIA010000158.1 GCA_023416315.1 Actinomycetes bacterium | reverse complement strand
GCCACCAATCACATCGCGAGCATGGCGGCGGCCTGCCCGTCGACCCGTTTCGTGCTCGGCGGCTACTCCCAGGGCGCCGCCGTGGTCGACATGCTGGTCGGCATCCCGCCGTTGGGCAATAAGGTCGGCGACATCGGATCGGCTCCGCCGCTGCCGGGCAACCTGGCCAACCGGGTCGCCGGGCTGGCGGTCTTCGGCAACCCGTCGACCAAGTTCAGCATTCCGATCACGTCGGCCGGCGGATCGTTCGCGGGCAAGGGTATCGACCTGTGCAACGACGGCGATCCGATCTGTTCGCGTGGCCGCAATCCGTTCGCGCATACCGATTACGAAAGGGGCCCGGCCCCCGCGCAAGCCGCCGGGTTCCTCGCCGGGTTGCTGTAGGACCGCAATTTTATTTGCTGCCGACACTCGTCACAGCTCGTCTACGATGTCTGGCATGCGCGTCAAAGCGGTGTTGGGCGGTGTGGCCGCGTTAATGTCCGTGGCCGCATCGATATTGCCGACCGCGATCGCCACCGCCGCGGATTGCCCCGATGTCGAGGTGATCTTCGCCCGCGGCCGCTTCGAGCCGCCGGGCGTCGGCCGGATCGGCCAGGCCTTCGTCGATGCGTTGCGCGCCAAGACCCCGAAGAACGTGGGGGTGTACGGAGTCAGTTACGTCGCGGATTGGGACATCGTGCCCGGCGCCAGTGACATGAGCAGGCATATGCAGTACATGGCGGCCAACTGCCCCAATACCCGACAAGTGCCGGGCGGGTACTCGCTGGGCGCCGCGGTGGTCGACGTCGTGGTGGGTTCGAGCCAGTCCCAGTTCGGCTACAACAACCCGCTGCCGCCATCGGTCGCGCCGCACGTCGCGGCCGTGGCGGTCTTCGGCAATGGCACCCGCAGCATCTTCGGGCCGGTATCGGCGACCAACAGCCCGCTCTACGGCCCCAAGACCATCGACCAGTGCAATGTGAACGACCCGATTTGTAACGGTATCGACCCCAATACCCTGGTAGACAACTGGAATTCGCATCTTCAGGATGCCTACATCGATTCCGGTCTGGTGGACCAGGCCGCCCAATTCGCAGCGGACAGGCTCTAGCCCATGGCAATTCGACGAATGATGGTCAGTGCGGTCGCGACAGTCGTTGCGGCCGCAGCGGTGTTACTGGGCCCGTCGGTTCTGCCGGGCGAATCGTGGGTGTCGGCACCGGCAGCCACCGCCGCAGGATGTCCCGACGTCGAGGTGATCTTCGCGCGGGGCCGCCTGGAGGCCCCCGGCGCCGGTGTCATCGGCAATGCGTTCGTCAGCGCGCTGCGGTCGAAGGTCCGCAAGAACATCGGCGTCTACGCCGTGAAGTATCCGGCCGACAACCAGATCGACGTCGGCGCCAACGACATCAGTCAGCGCGTCATCTACAACATCAACAACTGCCCGGATACCCGGCTGGTCCTCGGCGGATACTCCCTGGGGGCGGCGGCGACGGATATGGTGCTGGCCCTTCCCATCCCGATCATGGGCTTCAAGACACTGCTGCCGCCGGGTGCGGGCAGCCACATCGCGGCGGTCGCCTTGTTCGGCAACGGCACCCAGTGGTTGGGTCCGATCACGAACTTCAGCCCGGAATACGCCGACCGCACCATCGAGCTGTGTCACGGCGCCGATCCGATCTGCAACCCGGCCGATCCGGATACCTGGGAAACCAACTGGCCGGATCACCTCGCCGCTGCCTACCAGAAAGCCGGGATGATCAACCAGGCCGCCGATTTCGTGGCGAGCAAGCTCTAGCCTCAGAGTGTCCGCAGGTCGCGGGTGACCGTGATGCGGGCCGCCAATTCGTTGTCGGGCGGATAGTCCACCCCGGTAAGCGTCAGACCGCGCGCGGGGGCGGCAGCGAAATCACTGGAGCGCGCGCTCGCGGTCAACAGTTCCGCACACCACGACGGCTTGCGGCGACCCTCCCCCACCGCCAGCAGCGCACCGACCAGTGAACGCACCATCGACCAGCAGAACGCGTCGGCGGTGACATAGGCGGTCACCGCATCGTCGTCGCGGACCCAATCCAGCCGCTGCAGATCGCGGATGGTCGTTGCGCCCGGCCGGTGCCGGCAGAAGGCGGCAAAGTCGTGCAGCCCCACCAGGTATCGCGATGCGACCGCCATGGCCTCGACGTCCAGTGGCCTGGCCCAGGCCGTCACATAGCGGGCGGACTGAGGCTCGACACCGAACGGCGCCAGCGACAACCGGTATTCGTAGTGTCGCCGCAGAGCCGCGAAGCGGGCGTCGAATCCCGCTGGGGCGCGGGATATTTCACGCACCCGTACGTCCTGCGGCAGGAACCGGGCCAATCGGCGCACCAACGGCCGGAATTCGGGATCACCGGACCGGGCTTGACGGGGGTACACGTGGGCCAGCGCGTCGGCTGGGACGTCGATGTGGGCGACCTGGCCGGTGGCGTGCACACCGGTGTCGGTGCGACCTGCGCCGAACACCCGTGTCCGCGACCGAAACACCGTCGTGAACGCTTCCTCGAGGACGCCTGCGACGGTGCGGTGGCCTTCCTGCGCCGCCCAGCCGGTGAACTCGGTGCCGTCGTAGGCAATGTCGAGCCGCAGACGAACCTGCCCGCCACCGGTGTCGGTGACGGGCAGGTTCGTATTCACAGCTCTACTTGTCAGCGTCCGAATCCTCGGCGGATTCGTCCGCCTGCTCCTCGGCCGCCTCGGCGGTCTGGGCGTCGGCGATCGCCGAATCCTCAGCCTGGATCTCCTCCACGGAGTCCTCGGCGTCGGGACCAACGGCTTCCTCCGGCTCGACCGCGGCCTGCGGAGCGGCAGCGGCAGCCACCGGGGCGGCCGCCGCGCTGCGGCGGGCCCGGTTGGCTTCCGAGGTCACGGTCTTCTCCCGCACCAGCTCGATGACCGCCATCGGGGCGTTGTCGCCCTTGCGCGGCTCGACCTTGATGATGCGGGTGTAGCCGCCGTTGCGGTCGGCGAAGAACGGCGCGATCTCGGCGAACAGAGCGTGCACGACGTCCTTGTCGCGGATCTTCTTCATCACTTCACGCCGGTTGTGAAGCTGACCCTTCTTGGCGTGGGTGATGAGCTTCTCCGCGTACGGACGCAACGCCCGCGCCTTCGGCTCGGTGGTCTTGATCCGGCCGTGCTCAAACAGCGAGGTGGCCAGGTTGGCCAGAATCGCCTTCTGGTGTGAGGACGACCCGCCGAGGCGAGGGCCCTTGGTGGGCTTAGGCATTGCGACTACTCCTTTTCGGGGCCGGCCCCCGTATCAGGTAGGGCCGGGACGGCGTTGTTGTTAGAGCTCTTCGGTTTCGCTGTAGTCCTGGTCGGCGTCCAGGTCGTAACCCGCATCGCTGTTCCAGGTACCGGTGGCGACGTCGTAGCCGGCGACCTCGGACGGATCGAAGCTGGCCGGGCTGTCCTTGAGCGACAGACCCAGCTGGTGCAGCTTGATCTTGACCTCGTCGATGGACTTCTGGCCGAAGTTACGGATGTCCAGCAGATCGGACTCCGTGCGGGCGACCAGCTCGCCGACGGTGTGCACACCTTCGCGCTTGAGGCAGTTGTACGACCGGACGGTCAGGTCCAGATCGTCGATCGGCAGCGCGAATGCCGCGATGTGATCGGCCTCGGCAGGTGACGGGCCGATCTCGATGCCCTCGGCCTCGACGTTGAGTTCCCGTGCCAGACCGAACAATTCGACCAGCGTCTTGCCTGCCGACGCCAGGGCGTCACGCGGGCTGATCGAGTTCTTGGTCTCGACATCGAGGATCAGCTTGTCGAAGTCGGTGCGCTGCTCGACGCGGGTGGCCTCCACCTTGTAGGTGACCTTCAGCACCGGCGAGTAGATGGAATCGACCGGGATACGGCCGATCTCGGCACCGGAGGCCTTGTTCTGCACGGCGGGCACGTAACCGCGGCCACGCTCGACCACCAGCTCGACCTCGAGCTTGCCCTTGTCGTTCAGGGTGGCGATGTGCATATCGGGGTTGTGCACCATCACGTCGGCCGGCGGCACGATGTCACCGGCGGTGACCTCGCCCGGGCCCTGCTTGCGCAGGTACATGGTGACCGGCTCGTCCACCTCGGACGACACGACCAGGCCCTTGAGGTTCAGGATGATGTCGGTGACGTCTTCCTTCACACCGGGCACGGTGGTGAACTCGTGCAGCACACCGTCGATGCGGATGCTCGTCACTCCCGCGCCGGGGATCGACGACAGCAACGTGCGCCGCAGCGAATTACCAAGGGTGTAACCGAAACCCGGCTCCAGCGGTTCGATGACGAACTGGGAGCGGTTGTCGGCGAGAACCTCTTCGCTCAGTGTGGGTCGCTGAGAGATCAGCATGGTGTTTCTTCTCCTTCTCGGCACCCGCTATTTGATGCCGGTCGGTGCTCCGCAGAGG
>JAEZIA010000153.1 GCA_023416315.1 Actinomycetes bacterium | reverse complement strand
GGCCGCATCGCGGCCAGGAACACCTCCGACGTCAGATCCTCGGCGTCGCTGCGGTTTCCGACGCGACCGAAGATCATCCGGTACACCCATGTCACGTTGTCGTCGTACACGGCTTCCCAATCGGGATAGCGCGCATCGTGGACCAGCCGCAGCTCTGGTCTCGGGCGTCGATCGTCCGCCGCCATCATCGGGTGCCTTCCGCTCATCAGTGAGAGATAGGCACCGGGGTTACACAGCCGTCGATGTAACCGCCGCCCTACCTCTTGATGAGACGGTCCGCGCCGCGGACTTGGTTCAGCCGAGGAGGCAGTTCATGCACCACACCCGTATCGCATTGGCATGTGCGGCGGTCGCCGTCGGCGTTGCCGCGTGCGCGACACCGGCGAAGACGCCACCGCCGTCGTCGCCCGATATGCCCGGTATGCCGATGGCGCAGGCCACGACGACTGCTTCGGCACCGCCCGTCGCCGGCACGGCGGTGGCCATCACGAACTTCGCGTTCACCCCGGCCACGCTCTCTGTGAAGGTCGGTGACACCGTCACGTGGACCAACCGGGACGAGGAGCCGCACACCGTCGCCGCCGACGACGGCTCGTTCCACTCGCCTGGGATGGACACCAGCGCCACCTACACCTTCACGTTCACCAAGCCGGGCACCTTCGGCTACATCTGCAGCATCCACCCGTTCATGCGCGGCACCGTGGTGGTGAACCCGTGACCGGCGATCAGCAGCAGCTGAGCCGGCGGCAGCTGATCCGGCACGGCGCCTGGTTCGGCGCGGCGGTCGGCCTGGCCGTCGTCGGCGGTGAGGTGCTGTCCCACGTCGCGAGCGCACCGGCGGCCACCGATACCCGGCCGACACTGCGGTTCGCCCAGATCAGCGATAGCCACATCGGGTTCACCGGACCCGCCAACCCGGATGTCGTGGGGTCGTTCGAGCGGGCGATCGGCCAGATCAACAACCTCGGCTACACGGCCGACTTCGTCATTCACACCGGCGACCTCACCCACCTGGCCACGCCCGCCCAGTTCGACCAGGTCAACCAGATGATGGGCAGCCTCACCACCGCGCACGTGTTCACCGTGCCCGGCGAGCACGACTCGATCGACGACGCAGGACAGAAGTATCGCGCGGCATTCGGCGCGGGCAGCCGCGGCGACGGCTGGTACAGCTTCGACGTCGCAGGCGTCCACGTCATCGGGCTGGTCAACACGCTGAACTTGAGAAAGCTGGGCCACCTCGGGGTCGACCAGTTGGAGTTCGTCGAAAAGGATGTCGCCCCGCTGCCGTCGGACACCCCGATCATCGTGTTCAGTCACATCCCGTTGTTCGCGATGTACCCGGATTGGGGCTGGGGCACCGACGACGCCACCCAGGCGCTGAGCTATCTGCGTCGGTTCTCCTCGGTGACGTGTCTCAACGGTCATGTCCACCAATTGTTTTCGAAAACCGAAGACAACGTGACGTTCTATAGCGCCACCACGACGGCCTACCCGTTGCCGCATCCCGGCGACGGTCCCGCGCCCAAGCCGCTCACCCTGCCAGCGGGTCGGCTGCACGATGCGCTCGGCATTCGTGAGGTCAGCTACACCCGCGGGCAGAAGGCGCTGGCGCTGAAAGAGGAGACCCTGCAATGACGCGGCTGACGAATCTCGTGATCGCGGCCACACTGCTGGCCAGTGCAGCCAGCCACGGCTACCTCTACCTGCACGGCTACGCGCACATCGCGGCGATTGGCCCGGGCTTCCTGGCGCTGACCAGCGTCTTCGTGGCGCTGGCGGTGTTGATCGCGGTCGGCGGGCCAGGCTGGCTGCGTCTGGCCGCGCTGGTGGGTGCGCTCGGGTCTCTCGTGGCCTTCGTGCTGTCGCGGACGGTCGGGCTGCAGGGGTTCGTCGAGCGCGGCTGGCAGCCGGCGCCGCACGCTCTGATCAGCGTGCTCGCCGAGGCGACGACAGTGGTGCTGTGTGCGTGGTTGCTGTTCAGGAGCGGGTCAGCAGTACGGCGTCGTCGAACGGCAACATCGTGAACAGCGGCCGCCACGCTGTGCGAACATGCGCCGCGGCTTCGGCTTTGGGCATCACCCGGGGATCGCTCACGGCGAACGTGCGCCCGTACCGTTTGAGCCGGCCGCCGCCGGCCGCGGTGATGTTCTTCAGCCAGTCCCGGTTGGGGCCGTAGGTGAGCAGGATCGCAATCCCGTCGTCGGTGGTGAACACCGTCAGCGGCGTGCGGTACCGCGTCCCGGAGCGGCGGCCGACGTGCTCGAGGATCCCCATGGTCGGGACGAAGCCGGCCCATAACCGCTGCACCGGATTGGTGACGTACCGATTGAACCGGGCCAGCCATTGGGGGAGTTGCATGACGCCATCAAACTCCCAGGACAGGCCCACTTCAAGGGCATGCGGCCACAGCAAGATTGCAGGCACGCGGCGGCGAACGGTGCGGTACCGCCGAGGGCCGCATGTGAAGCACGTCGCCACTCCTACACCCTGTAGTTGAGCACCTCCGCAATCTGGGACACTGGTGGCCATGGGCAGTACGGATCAGGCCGCCTCCACGGCGGTATCAGCCGGGCTGTTCGCCGACGCCTGCGCGGTCATCCCCGGTGGAGTGAACTCCCCGGTCCGGGCGTTCAACTCCGTCGGCGGCACCCCCCGCTACATCACCTCGGCGTCGGGCTACTGGCTCACCGACGCCGACAACAACCGGTATATCGACCTGGTTTGCTCGTGGGGCCCGATGATCCTGGGCCACGCCCACCCGGCCGTCGTCGAGGCGGTGCAGCGCGCCGCCGCCGATGGTCTGTCGTTCGGGGCGCCCACCCCCGGTGAGACCGAACTGGCCGCCGAGATCGTCGCCCGGATGGCGCCGGTGCAGCGGGTGCGGCTGGTGAACTCCGGCACCGAGGCCACGATGAGCGCGGTGCGGCTGGCCCGCGGCTTCACCGGCCGCTCGAAGGTCGTCAAGTTCTCCGGGTGCTACCACGGCCACGTCGACGCCCTGCTGGCCGACGCCGGCTCGGGGGTCGCCACCCTGGGCCTGCCGTCGTCGCCGGGTGTCACGGGTGCCACCGCCGCCGACACCATCGTGCTGCCCTACAACGATGTCGCCGCGGTCGAGGAATCGTTCGCCGCGTTCGGCGACTCCATTGCCGCGGTGATCACCGAGGCCTGCCCGGGAAACATGGGCGCCGTCCCGCCGCTGCCCGGCTACAACGCAGCCCTGCGCCGCATCACCGCCGAGCACGGCGCTCTGCTGATCGTCGACGAGGTGATGACCGGCTTCCGGATGAGCCGAAGCGGTTGGTACGGAATCGATCCCGTCGACGCCGACCTGTTCACCTTCGGCAAGGTGATGAGCGGTGGGCTGCCCGCCGCGGCGTTCGGCGGCCGCAGGGACGTCATGGAACGCCTTGCCCCGCTGGGGCCGGTGTATCAGGCGGGCACGCTGTCCGGTAACCCGGTGGCCGTCGCTGCCGGCCTGGCCACCCTGCGCAACGCCGACGACGCGGTGTACGCCGCCCTGGACGCCAACGCCGACCGGCTCGCCGGGCTGCTCACCGACGCCCTCACCGAAGCCGGTGTGGTCCATCAGGTTCCGCGAGCCGGCAACTTCCTGTCGGTGTTCTTCACCGACTCGCCGGTCACCAACTTCGCCGAAGCCAAAGCCAGCGACACCTGGCGGTTCCCGGCGTTCTTCCACGCGCTGCTGGAGGCAGGCGTCTACGCACCGCCGAGCGCCTTCGAAACCTGGTTCGTCTCAGCCGCCCTCGACGACGCCGCCTTCGACAAGATCGCCGAGGCGCTGCCCGCGGCGGCTCGGGCGGCCGCGGGAGCAACCCGATGAGCGAGCGGACCATCGTGCACGTCATGCGCCATGGTGAGGTGCACAACCCCGACGGCATCCTCTACGGGCGGTTGCCCGACTTCCACCTCTCCGACCGGGGTCGGGCCCAGGCCGAGGCGGTGGCGACCTGGCTGGCTGCCCGCGACGTCGTCTACGTCGTGGCCTCACCGCTGGAGCGGGCCCAGGAGACCGCCGCGCCGATCGCCCGCCATCACGGCCTGGCCGTCGACACCGACGACGAACTCATCGAGTCGCACAACGTGTTTCAGGGCGAGAAGGTCTCCCCGGGGGACGGCGCGCTGCGCGACCCACGCAACTGGTGGCATCTGCGTAACCCGCGGTCGCCGTCATGGGGGGAGCCGTACCGGGAGATCGCGGCACGGATGCGGCGCGCGGTGGACCGCGCCCGCGCCAAGGGCGTCGGCCACGAGGTGGTGTGCGTCAGCCATCAGCTGCCGGTGGAAACCCTGCGCCGGTCGATGACCGGGGCGCAGCTGCACCACTTCCCGACCCGGCGGTTGTGCAACCTCGCGTCGGTGACCTCGTTCTACTTCGACGGGGACGACTACGCCGGCTGGGGATACTCGGAGCTCGCCGGGCGGTGAAGCGGCTGGTGGTCCTCCTGGTGGCGGCGACGGTGTTGGCCGGCTGCTCCACCGGTGACGACGCCGTCGCCCAAGGTGGCACGTTCGAATTCGTCGCGCCCGGCGGCAAAACCGACATTTTCTACGACCCGCCGGCCAGCCGCGGCACCCCAGGCCCGCTGTCGGGACCCGAGCTCATGGACACCTCGAAGACGCTGTCACTGAAGGACTTCGACGGAAAAGTCGTCGTGATCAACGTCTGGGGTCAGTGGTGCGGCCCGTGCCGGTCGGAGATCGGCCAGCTGCAACAGGTCTACGACCAGACCCGCGATCTCGGGGTGGCGTTCCTCGGTATCGACGTACGGGACAACGACATCACCGCGCCCCAGGATTTCGTCACCGACCGCAAGGTCACCTTCCCCTCGATCTATGACCCGGCGATGCGCACGATGATCGCGTTCGGCGGCAAGTATCCCGCCACCGTGATCCCGTCGACTGTCGTGCTCGACCGGGAGCACCGGGTCGCCGCGGTGTTCCTGCGCGAACTGCTGGCCGAGGATCTGCTTCCGGTGGTGCAGCGATTGGCGGCCGAGCCGAAACCGGCTGGCTCATGACCGGATTCACCGAGATCGCCGCCGCGGGTCCACTGCTGTTGGCCCTGGGCGTCTGCGTGCTGGCCGGGCTGGTGTCGTTCGCCTCGCCGTGCGTCGTGCCGCTGGTCCCCGGTTACCTCTCCTATCTGGCGGCGGTCGTCGGGGTCGACGACACGTCCGGACCGGTGGCCGTGCGTACACAGCGTCTGCGAGTGGCCGGGTCGGCGCTGCTGTTCGTCGCCGGCTTCACCGCGGTCTTCGTCCTGGGCACAGTGGCGGTGCTCGGTATGACCACGGCACTGATCACCAATCAGCTTGTGCTGCAGCGGGTCGGCGGCATCTTGACGATCGTCATGGGGTTGGCCTTCGTCGGCTTCATCCCGGCGCTGCAACGCCAGGCCCGGTTCACCCCGCGCCGGCTGGCCGGGCTGGCCGGTGCCCCGCTGCTCGGCGCGGTGTTCGGCCTGGGCTGGACGCCGTGCCTGGGCCCGACGCTGACCGGGGTGATCACCGTCGCGTCGGCCACCGATGGTGCCAGCGTCGCCCGCGGGGTGGCGCTGGTGATCGCCTACTGCCTCGGCCTCGGCATCCCGTTTGTGGTGCTGGCGCTCGGATCGGGGTGGGCGGTCAACGGTTTGGGCTGGCTGCGAAGGCACACCCGGACCATTCAGGTCGTCGGCGGTGTGTTGCTGATCGCGGTCGGCCTGGCCCTGGTCACCGGCATGTGGAACGACTTCATCTCGTGGGTGCGCGACGCGTTCGTCTCCGACGTGAGGCTGCCGATTTGACCACCACCGACGCACGAGCAGACGCAAAATCGCCCAAAACCAGGGGTTTTGGTGCGAGTTTGCGTCTGCTCGCCAGGCCGATCCGTACGCTGTGGCGCGCGCTCACCTCCATGGGTACCGCGCTGGTGCTGCTGTTCCTGCTTGCGCTGGCCGCGGTGCCGGGAGCCCTGCTGCCGCAGCGCAGCCTCAACGAGGCCAAGGTCGAGCAGTACATCGCCGAGCACACCGTGATCGGGCCGTGGCTGGATCGGCTGCAGTTCTTCGACGTGTTCGCCAGCTTCTGGTTCACGGCGATCTACGCCCTGCTGTTCATCTCGCTGGTGGGTTGCCTGACCCCGCGGATGATCGAACACGTCAAAAGCCTGCGCGCGGTGCCGGTTCCGGCCCCGCGCAACCTGACCCGGCTGCCGAAGTACGCCACCGCGGAGGTCGCCGGAACACCGGAACAGGTTGCGGCCACCATCTCCGGCCGGTTGAAGGGGTGGCGCCGCGTCACCCGTGCGGCGGGGGAGGTCACCGAGGTATCGGCCGAGAAGGGCTACCTGCGCGAGTTCGGCAATATCGTCTTCCATTTCTCGCTGCTCGGACTGCTGGTGGCGATCGCGGTCGGCAAGCTGTTCGGCTACGAGGGCAACGTGATCGTCATCGCCAACGGCGGCCCCGGCTTCTGCTCGGCCTCGCCGGCGGCATTCGACTCGTTCCGCGCGGGCAACAGCGTCGACGGCACCTCGCTGTACCCGATGTGCGTGCGGGTGAACGACTTCCAGGCCCAGTACCTTCCCAACGGTCAGGCGCTGTCGTTCGCGTCGAACATCGACTACCAGGCCGGCAACGATCTGGCCGACGGCACCTGGCGGCCCTACCGACTCGAGGTCAACCATCCGCTGCGCATCGGCGGCGATCGGGTGTACCTGCAGGGCCACGGCTACGCCCCGACGTTCACCGTCACCTTCCCCGACGGCCAGCAGCGCACGCAGACCCTGCAGTGGCGTCCCGACGACCAGCACACGCTGCTGTCCTCGGGCGTGATCCGGGTCGACCCGCCGGCCGGCATGTACCCGGACCCGTCCGAGCGGCGCAAGCACCAGCTGGCGATCATGGGCCTGTTCGCGCCCACCGCCGAACTCGACGGCACGCTGCTGTCATCGAAGTATCCGGCGGCCAACGACCCGGCGGTGGCCATCGACATCTACCGTGGCGACACCGGCCTGGACACCGGCCGGCCGCAGTCGCTGTTTGCCCTGGACCCGCGGCTCATCGAGCAGAAGCGGCTCAACAAGGTCAAGCGCACCAACCTGCGCCAGGGCGAAGAGGTCCGGCTCGACGACGGCACCGTGGTCCGGTTCGACGGCGCCACGCCGTTCGTGAACCTGCAGGTCTCGCATGATCCCGGCCAGGTGTGGGTGCTGGTGTTCGCGATGACGATGATGGGTGGGCTGCTGGTGTCGCTGATTGTGCGCAGGCGGCGGGTGTGGGCGAGGATTCTCCAAGGAAGTAACCCCGGTACCGTGAACGTCGAGCTGGGCGGTCTGGCCCGGACCGACAACTCCGGGTGGGGCAGCGAGTTCGAGAAGCTCACCGAGCGAATGCTGACGGACCTGCCGGAGCCGTCGAAGGAAAAGGTATGAAGAGCGTGAACGTTCAGCGAGAAGCGGAGGCGGATCGCGCATGAATGCGGAGCACATCGACATCGGGCTGGCCCGCTATTCCGACTGGGCCTTCACGTCCTCGGTCGTCGTCCTGGTCGGTGCGCTGCTGCTGCTGGCCGTCGAACTCGCCTATAGCCGCGGCCGCAAGGTCGAGGCCCGTGAGCTGGTTTCAGCGGCGGTGGCCGCCGACAGCGACCGCCCCGGCGTCGTCGTCGACACCCCCAAGCGGTCGGCCGACGAACGCATCGGCAAGGCCGGCCTGTCATTGGTGTACGTCGGGATCGCCCTGCTGTTCGTCTGCATCGTGTTGCGCGGCCTGGCCACCTCCCGGGTGCCGTGGGGCAACATGTACGAGTTCATCAACCTCACCAGCTTCTGCGGTCTGGTTGCGGCGGCGATCGTGCTGCGCAAGCCCCAATACCGCGCGCTGTGGGTGTTCGTACTCGTTCCTGTGCTGATCTTGCTGACAGTGTCGGGCCGCTGGCTCTACACGAATGCCGCGCCGGTGATGCCCGCCCTGCAGTCCTACTGGCTGCCCATCCACGTCTCGGTCGTCAGCCTCGGCTCGGGGGTGTTCCTGGTCGCCGGTGTGGCATCCATCCTGTTCCTTCTGAAGATGTCGCCACTGGCCGAGCCGGGCAGGCAGGGCACGGTCGCGCGGATCGTGCAGCGGCTGCCTGACGCGCAGACGCTTGACCGAATCGCTTACCGCACCACGATTTTCGCGTTCCCAATCTTCGGGTTCGGGGTGATCTTCGGCGCCATCTGGGCCGAGGAGGCGTGGGGTCGCTACTGGGGCTGGGACCCCAAGGAGACCGTGTCGTTCATCGCCTGGGTGGTGTACGCCGCGTACCTGCACGCCCGCTCGACGGCGGGCTGGCGGGACAAAAAGGCCGCGTGGATCAACATCGTCGGCTTCGTCGCGATGGTCTTCAACCTGTTCTTCATCAACCTGGTGACGGTCGGCCTGCACTCCTACGCCGGAGTGAGCTGACAGGACTGTGCGCTAGGGTTCAAAGGACCCACGAAAACCACTCGACCCGAAACGATATGTCAGGGGGAAGTGCACGTGTCCACTCCTCATGGGTCCCGTCAGGGCCATGAATTAACCGATGCGACAACGGTATTCCGCTCCGAACAGCGGTTCACCGATCCGGCTACCGCCGCACCCGAATCCGAGCCCGATTGGCTGGCGTCCACGCCACCGATCGGCATCCCGCTGGATCCGCTGCCCACGCCCGCGCCGCTGTTCAACCAGTACGTTCCCGAGCATCCGGCGCCGCCGTTGCGCCCGGCCGTGCCGCCGACGCCCTACCCGGACCTGTCCACCAGCGCGCTGCTGCGACAGGTCAAGGCGCCGCCGTCGGGTGGCTGGCGCAGGTGGCTGTACCTGGCCTCCGGCAAGCTGATCAACGTCGGTGAGGGCGCCCGCGCTGCGCAGCACGCCCAGCTCGTCGCACAGGTGAACCGCCCGCTGCAGGGCTGCTACAAGATCGCCCTGCTGTCACTCAAGGGTGGGGTGGGCAAGACCACGATCACCGCCACCCTTGGGGGGACGTTCGCGTCGATCCGGGGTGACCGGGTGGTGGCGGTCGACGCCAACCCCGACCGCGGGACGCTGAGTCAGAAGGTCCCGCTGGAGACCCCGGCGACCGTTCGCCACCTGCTGCGCGACGCCGAGGGCATCGAGCGCTACAGCGATGTCCGCGGATACACCTCGCAGGGCCCGAGCCGGCTCGAGGTGCTGGCTTCGGAGAGCGATCCCGCGGTGTCCGAGGCGTTCAGCGCCGCCGACTACGACAAGGCGCTAGCGGTGCTCGAGCGGTTCTACAGTCTGGTGCTCACCGACTGCGGCACCGGCCTGCTCCATTCGGCGATGGCGTCGGTGCTGTCGCAGGCGGACACCCTGATCGTGGTGAGTTCGGGTTCGGTGGACGGCGCCCGCAGTGCATCGGCGACGCTGGACTGGTTGGACGCGCACGGCTATCAGGACCTGGTGCGCCGCTCGGTGTGCGTGATCAACGCGGTCCGGCCGCGGTCCGGCAAGGTCGATATGAAGAAGGTGGTCGACCACTTCTCACGGCGCTGCCGCGCGGTGTCCGTCGTGCCGTTCGACCCGCATCTGGAAGAAGGCGCCGAGATCGAACTCGACCGGCTGCAGCCGAAGACGCGTGAGGCGTTGGTTCAGCTAGCGGCCGTGGTGGCCGACGGATTTCCCACCGTCGACGTCAACGAGCGGTTCGCCTAGCGAGGGTTGTTGTCGCCGTGGCTCAGTCGCCACAGGAACTCCGGATCGTCGTCCGGCCCGACAACTCGAGTCTTCGGCCGTTGCGCCTGAGCGCGAACCGCCCGCCAGCCGACATACACGGCGGCCGCGATGATGAGGACTAAAAGCAGGTACAGCACGAAAACCTCCTTTGTCCGAATATACGCGCGTCGGTAGGCTCGGCGCGGTGTCAGACAATACGGACAACCAGAGCCGGGGCGCAGGTGGCCGCTTGGTGGTCGACGTCGTCGCCTACACCTTCGCGCGGATCGTTCTGGTCGTCGCGCTGACGGCTGCCATCTACTTCATCGGCAAGCTGATCGGCATCAAGGAGTTCCCCCTCATCGTGGCGTTGCTGTTCGCGATCGTGATCGCCCTGCCGCTGGGGATCTGGCTGTTGGCTCCGCTGCGCAAGCGCGCCACCGCCAGCATTGCGCAGGTCGACGAGCGTCGCCGCCGGGACCGCGAGCAGTTGCAGGCGCGGCTGCGTGGTTCGGAGGGCAAGCCGTCCAGGGATCCCAAGAAGCCCAAAGACACCAAGGACTAGGCGAGTCCGAGCGCCAGCGCCACCGCGATCGACCAGACCAGCATCGTCAGGCCGGTGTCGCGCAGTACCGGAATCAGGTCCCGTCCGCCGAGCCCGCGGCGCACCGGGCCTGCCGCGCGCAGCGCCAGCGGCGCCGCCACCAAACCGACTGCGCACCAGGGTGTGGCGAGCATCAGCGCGACAGTGAGCACCCCGGCCACCGCCAGCAGCGCTTGATAGAGCACTCGGGTCCGGGCGTCGCCGAGTCGCACCGCCAACGTCAGCTTGCCGGCCACCCGATCGGTGGGGATGTCGCGCAGATTGTTGGCGACCAGGACCGCCGAGGACAGCGCGCCCGTCGCGACGGCGAGCGCCAGCCCGACCCCATCCACGCGCAACGCTTGGGTGTACTGGGTGCCGAGCACGGCGATGAGGCCGAAAAACACGAACACCGCGATCTCGCCGAAGCCGGCGTAGCCGTAGGGACGGGAGCCGCCGGTGTAGAGCCACGCGCCCGCGATGCAGACCGCGCCGACGGCGATCAGCCAGGGCGCGCTGACGATCGCGAGCGCCAGTCCGGCGACCGCGCCGACACTGAGGCTGACGATCGCGGCGACCAGCACGGCCCGCGGGGTAGCCAGCTTCGAGCCCACCAGGCGCAGCGGTCCGGCCCGCTCGTCATCGGTGCCGCGAATGCCGTCGGAGTAGTCGTTGGCGAAGTTGACGCCGACGATCAGTGCGAGTGAGACGGCCAGCGCGAGCAGGGCCTTCCACCACACGGCACCGTGCAGCCAGGCCGCCGCGCCCGTTCCCGCGATCACCGGCGCCACCGCGTTCGGCAGTGTGCGCGGCCGGGCTCCCTCCACCCACTGGGCGATGCTTGCCATGTCCGCAATCGTCGCACGCACCTCGACGGGGGCCGTCGGGGTGCACTCCGCCCTGCCGCATCGATGTTTGCTTAGTTCGGAGCCACGCCCGCCCTCCCGCGGTAGCTGGACGCCCGAACTACTTGGCTTCGCTGGCGTCAATACTTTTGGGGGTTTGCCGTCGATATCCGTGTCAAGTCGAGGTTTCAGCAATTTGCTTGGGGAAGTTTCGACGATTGCTGAGCGGCTGCGGTCGGCGCGGCGAGCTAGTAACGACGGCCAATCGGTCCTTATGGCCGTCAGCAATCCGACTCTTGGCAATCTAGCTGATGAGGCACCAATTTCGGGCGAGCCAGCTAACCGGGTGGCATGCGGTAACACGTTACAGTCCGACGGCAGATTGTTGCGCTCTAAAATGAATGCAAACTGAAAGTCGTTTGCCAGGAAGTCGCCTCAGCCCTACGACCAGCGGGTCTCCGGCGGTCCGGGATAGCGAGCGGCGACCTCACAGCGGGTGTTCAGAAAGGTCTTCACGCAAACAGGTCGGCTCTCAGTCTTTCCTCAGGTAGCTTTTGCCGCGTCAACAGGAGTCACCCGATGGGAGAAATCATGCACATTGCTGTGCGGTCGTCAGTAGCGGCCGGAGTCGCACTAGTCGGAGCCGGCGCGGTCGCGTTGTCGCCGGTGCAGCCGGTCACCTCACCGCTAGCCAACGTGCATGTCCCGGCGATCTCGGCCAGCGCGGTCAACCTCACCGCCGGCTTCGATCCGATCACCCCCTGGGTGGACGTGATCACTGCCGCGGCGGCCAACGTGACCGCGATCGGTCAGGATTGGCTGGCGAACCCGGCGCCAGCCCTACGGCAGCTCGGCACCAATACGTTCGGCTACGCCGAGACCTTCGTGACGGCGCTGGGCGGGGTCGCCGAGGGCGCGTTCAACTACCTGACGGTGACCGTCCCGGAGACGCTGCGCACCGCACTGCAGCAGGTCGCCAACGGTCAGGTCGCCGACGCGTCCCGGACGCTCAATGACGGCATCATCCTGTCCGCGCTGCTGGAGCTCGGCCTACCGTTCTTCCCGGTGACCGCGATTCCCGGCCAGATCGCCAACAATGCCGCCGCCGTGGTCAACACGATCACCGATGTCGGGACGCTGTTCGGTCTGGCGGCCGGCGTGCTCGCCCCGATCATGGCCGTGAACGCGGCGTTCGGCGATACGGTGCAAGCCGCGCTCGACGCGGCTGCGGCCGGTGATCCCGTCGGTGCGCTCAATGCGACGCTGGCCATTGCACCGAACATGCTGGGTGCGCTCCTCAACGGTAATGAAGCCGATGGCCTGCCTGGCTTCCTCACCCCTGACTTCGGGGGCCTGGTGTACACGTTGGCGGTGGGCTTGCCGCAGTCGATCGCCGAGGCGCTGGGCGCGTCGGCGCCGGGGGCGGCCCGCATCGCCGCACGCACTGTGGGGGCACGCACCGCAGCCGCCGTAGAGCCCGCAGCCGTCGAAAGCGGTTCGGAGGCAACCGGTTCGGAGGTGTCGGCGGACGCCCCGGCGACCGACTCCACGCCGGCGGTCAAGGACGGCAACAAGGTCGAGCCCGGCGAAACCAGCGCTTCGGCGGCCGGCGCACGCAACGCGAGCAGCGGCAAGAAGGCCGGCTCGAAGTCGTCGGCCGGCGCGGGCAAGAGCAGCAGCGCGGGTAAGGGCCACAGCGCCCGCTAGTCCGCAGGTGCGAACGACCATTCACTAAAGGATGTGGCAGTCCCCCGCCCGGTGGCGGGGGACTCGCCATATCCGGGCAGCACATTGGGGAATTCTGTGTCGACACAGCACGACGGCGGTGAGGCCACTCAACGCCGCCGGGAGAAGCTCGGCTTCGACGAGCTCGAAGCCGATGCCTGGGTGCAGTTCGAGACCGTCGCCACGCTGGTGCACAACCTGGTCGACCGGGCTTTGGTGCGCGCCCACCGGTTGACCCTTGCCGACGTGCAGGTGCTGGCGCACTTGAAGAGCCGCGGACCCACCCAAATGGGCGTGCTCGCCGACATGCTGATGGTCACGCCCAGCGCTCTGACGCAACAAATCCAGCGTCTCGAGCGGCGGCGGGTGGTCCGCCGAGTCGTCAGCAGTGACGACGGGCGTCGGGTGCTCGCGGCCATCACCCGGGAAGGGGCGGGCCTGACGTCGGCAGCGTTGGAGACCTATGCCCGCCTGGTGCGCGGGCACTTCCTCGACAAGCTCAGCAGACGGCAGATGATCGCCCTCGGCGATAGCTGCCGACGGATAAGCGCCAGGTTGAAGGCGCCGGAGTCGACGTCCGAACCAGCAGATCAGTGATGCGGTGAGGGCGGGCGAGCTCAATACATCACAATGGTCGAATGCTCGGAGTCATCGGCGGTAGCGGCTTCTACACCTTCTTCGGATCCGACGCGCGCAGCGTGAACCTGGATACGCCCTACGGCGAGCCGAGCGCACCGATCACCGTCGGTCGAGTGGGGCAGCACGAGGTCGCCTTCCTGCCCCGGCACGGTCTGAGCCACGAGTTCTCGCCGCACACGGTCCCGTACCGGGCCAACATGTGGGCGCTGCGGGCCCTCGGCGTGCGCCGGGTTTTCGGCCCCTGCGCGGTCGGCAGTCTCACGCCCGAGCTCGGCCCTGGCTCGATCGTCGTCCCCGATCAGCTGGTGGACCGCACCCGAGGCAGGCAGGACACCTACTTCGACTCCGGCGGTATCCATGTCGACTTCGCCGACCCGTACTGCCCGACACTGCGGGCGGCGGCCACCGATCTTCCCGGTGTCATCGACGGCGGCACCATGGTGGTGGTGCAGGGGCCGCGGTTCTCCACCCGCGCGGAGAGTCAGTGGTTCGCGCGCGAGGGATTCACCCTGATCAACATGACCGGCTATCCCGAGGCCGTGTTGGCGCGGGAGTTGGAGATGTGTTATGCGGCAATCGCTTTGGTGACCGACCTGGATGCCGGGGTGGACGTCGGGACCGGCGTGCGGGCAGTCGACGTGTTCGCGGAGTTCGAGAAGAACCTGGTGCCGTTCAAGCAGCTGGTGTTGGAGGCGATCGATCAGGTGGCCTCTGAGCGGGTGTGCGGGCACTGCCTGGCGCACGAAGGTGTCGAGCTGCCGTTCGACCTGCCGTGAGGGTTCTGCTCACCGGTGCGGCCGGCTTCATCGGTACCCGGGTGCGGGCCGCGCTCGTCGCCGAGGGGTACGACGTGGTCGCCGTCGACGTCATGCTCGACGCCGCCCACGGCCCGGGCGCTGAACTGCCCGGCGACACGCACCGGGTCGACGTGCGCGACGCGGATGCGTTGGCGCCCTTGCTGTCCGGGGTCGACGTCGTCTGCCACCAGGCCGCCGTGGTGGGTGCCGGCGTCAACGCCGCCGATGCGCCGTCGTACGCCGGACACAACGACTACGGAACCGCTGTCTTGCTGGCGCAGATGTTCGCCGCCGGCGTGCAGCGCCTGGTCCTGGCGTCGTCGATGGTGGTCTACGGCCAGGGTGGATACCGGTGTCCGGAACATGGTGGCGTAGACCCACTGCCGCGTACCCGAGCCGACCTGGATGCCGGCGTGTTCGAGCACCGCTGCCCGATCGGCGGGGAGGAGCTGTCCTGGCAGCTGGTCGGTGAGGACGCGCCGCTGCGTCCGCGCAGCCTCTACGCCGCCAGCAAGGCTGCCCAGGAGCACTACGCGCTCGCGTGGGCGGAATCGACCGGCGGCTCGGTGGTCGCGTTGCGCTATCACAACGTGTACGGCCCCGGCATGCCCCGCGACACCCCGTACTCGGGCGTGGCCGCCATCTTCCGGTCCTCCCTCGAAAAGGGCGAGCCGCCACAGGTTTACGAAGACGGCGGCCAGATGCGGGACTTCGTCCACGTCGACGACATCGCCGCCGCCAACGTCGCGGCCGTGCACGCAGAGCGTGGCGGATTCCTGGCCGCCAACGTCTGCTCCGGGCAGCCGGTCTCGATCATGACCGTGGCCACCCGGCTCTGCGAGGCGCGCGGTGGCCCGGCGCCGGTGGTGACCGGCCGCTACCGCAGTGGCGACGTGCGCCACATCGTCGCCGACCCGTCACACGCGGTTGAGGCGTTGGGTTTCCGCGCGCAGGTCGATCCGGACGAGGGTCTGCGCGAGTTCGCGTTCGCCCCGCTGCGGGCGTGACGCGTGCCACATCTTAAATCCCTTTGCGCCGTGGGTATTTGAACGCCGGGACCGCCGACCCGGGATGTGGTGACAATCGTCACCTTTCGCCCGGGAGGGCCTGACTTACCGCTCCGTAAGTGGCACAATCTGGATTGGTTCCAATTTAGCTATACAAGGAGTGGTGACAATCATGGCTCTGTTGACGATCGGGGATCAGTTCCCCGCTTATGACCTCAAAGCAGTTGTCGGCGGCGACCTGTCCAAGGTGGATGCCAAGCAGCCCGACGATTATTTCATCCAGGTGACCAGCTCGGACAACCCGGGTAAGTGGCGCATTATCTTCTTCTGGCCCAAGGACTTCACGTTCGTGTGCCCGACCGAGATCGCGGCGTTCGGCAAGCTGAACGACGAGTTCGAGGATCGCGACGCGCAGGTGATCGGGGTGTCGGTGGACAACGAGTTCGTCCACTTCCAGTGGCGTGCCCAGCACGAGGACCTCAAGAAGCTGCCGTTCCCGATGGCCTCGGATCTCAAGCGTGAGCTGGCCCTGGCCACCGGCGTGCTCAACGCCGACGGCGTTGCCGACCGCGCCACGTTCATCGTCGACCCGAATAACGAGATCCAGTTCGTCTCGGTGACCGCCGGTTCGGTTGGCCGCAACGTCGAAGAGGTGCTGCGGGTGCTCGACGCATTGCAGTCCGACGAGCTGTGCGCGTGCAACTGGAAGAAGGGCGACCCGACCATCGACGCCGGTGAACTGCTGGCCGAGGCGGTGTAGATCGTGAGCATCGACAACATCAAAGAGGCCTTGCCGGAGTACGCCAAGGATCTCAAGCTCAATTTGGGCAGCATCGTCCGCTCGACCGAGCTGACCGAGCAGCAGCTGTGGGGCGCGCTGGTGGCCACCGCCGCCGCGACCAAGTCCGAGGCGCTGCTGCGTGAGGTCACCGAGGACGCCCTCGACGTGCTGTCGGAAGAGGCGTATCACGCCGCGCTGGGCGCCGCCGCGATCATGGGAATGAACAACGTCTTCTATCGCACGAAGGGCCAGCTCGACGGGGCCTACGACGACCTTCGGGCCGGGCTGCGGATGAACATCATCGGCAACCCCGGCGTGGCCAAGGAGGACTTCGAGCTGTGGTCGCTGGCGGTATCGGCGATCAACGGCTGCGGCCACTGCGTCGCTGCCCATGAGAAGACCCTGCGGGACGCCGAGGTGTCGCGGACGGCGATCTTCGAGGCCATCCGGCTCGCGTCGATCGTGTCCGGAGTCGCGCAGGCGCTGCTCACGGCGGGGGCGCTGGCCACCGCCTGATCCCGTAATCGCATCTCAGCCCCCTTCCCAACCCGATGGTTGGTCGGGAAGGGGGCTGAGGGCATACTGGCGTCGTGAAAACTGAGATCTGCGACCAGTTCGGTATCGAGTTCCCGTTGTTCGCCTTCAGCCACTGCCGCGATGTGGTGGCGGCGGTGACCAACGCCGGCGGCTTCGGCGTGCTGGGCGGGACCGCCTACACCCCCGATCAGCTCGATCAGGAACTCAGCTGGATCGACGAGCAGGTGAAGGGCAAGCCCTACGGCGTGGACATCATCGTGCCCGCCAAGTTCGAGGGCAAGGGCGAGAACCTGTCGTTCGGTCAGCTCGCCGACCGCATCCCCGACGACTTCCGCAGCTTCATCGCCGGGCTGCTGGCGGACCACGACATCGAGATCGAGGACAAGCCGCGGGTAGCGGCATCGTCGCTGAGCGGCGACACCGGTGCGAGCCTGCTGGAAGTCTCCCTCAGCCATCCGATCAAGTTGATGGCCAACGCACTTGGCGTGCCGCCGGACTACATGATCGAGGCAGGCAAGCGGACCGGTATCCCGGTCGCCGCGCTCGTCGGCGCCAAGGAGCACGCCATCAAACAGGTGAACGCCGGCGTCGACCTGATCGTCGCGCAGGGCACCGAGGCCGGCGGGCACTGCGGCGAGGTGACCACGATGGTGCTCATCCCCGAAGTCATTGAAGCGATCGAGGCGATCGGCAAGCCGGTGCCGGTGCTGGCCGCGGGCGGGATCGTGACCGGCCGCCAGATGGCGGCATCGGTGGCGCTGGGCGCCGCGGGCGCGTGGACGGGCTCGGTGTGGCTCACCACCGAGGAGGCCGAGACCGCGCCGCACACCGTGCAGAAGTTTCTGGCCGCGACGTCGCGGGACACCATCCGGTCGGCGGGCCGCACCGGAAAGCCGTCGCGGCAACTGGTTTCGGACTGGACCGACGCCTGGGCGCCGAACCAGGGCGGCCGCCAGCCGCTGCCGTTGCCGCTGCAGTCGATGGTCGCCGAGCCGGTGCTGCGGCGCATCGACAAGCTGGCCGAGAACGGGCATCCCGGCGCGCAGGCACTGGCCACCTACTTCGTCGGGCAGGGCGTCGGGCTGATGAACAAGGTCAAACCGGCTCGCGAGGTGGTCCTGGAATTCATCGAGGACTATCTGGCCGCCACGGAACGGCTCAGCCGGTCGCTCGGCGACTGAGCTAGAGCCCTTTGGGGGCGGCTTTGACCGCCTGCACGTCCGAGGGATCGCCGCTGAAGTCGACGTGGGCCGCCCGCCCGGTCGCGAACAGCAGCAGCTCTTCGGGCGGGCCGGTCACCGTCACCGGCGCGCCGCGGCCCGCGCTCAGCACTGTCTTGCCGTCCGGGGTGCGCAGCTGCACCCGGGCCGGCATCTTGGCCAGCGTGAGCCGGGCCATCAGGCCGAGGGTGCCGCGCAGCTTGCCGGTCAGTTCGGCGTCGAGCGGCCGCGGTTCCCAGTCCGGCTGGGCGCGGCGAATGTCCTCGTGGTGGATGAACATCTCGGCGACGTTGGCCACCGGGTCGAGGAGCTTGAGCGGCGAATAGATCGGCGGGCCGGCCGCCACCTTGTCCACCAGGTCATCCCACGCGGTGTTGCCCGCGATCGCATCCTGCACGTTGGCGGTGTGCTTGGCGAACAGCGGGATCAGGATGCCGGGCGCGGCGTCGACGCGGTACTCGCGAACCATCAAGTGCGCGGCGAGGTCTCGCGTCGTCCATCCCTCGCACAGGGTCGGCGCGTCGGGTCCGACGTCGCGCAGGGCGGCGACGAGGGCGGCGCGTTCGCGTTGGGCTACGGTCATGCTGACCACGCTACCCCGCTCAAACCGCTGTTTCGGCGCGGAAGTTCGAGTAGATGCTTCTACTCGGCCAGCGGCAGCCGCACCTCGAACCGTGCGCCCTGCGCGGTGTTGTGTGCCGATAATGTGCCGTGATGGGCGGCCACCAGTCCTGCGGCGATCGCCAGCCCCAGGCCCGATCCGCTCGGCAGCGACGAATCCTCCTGCGGGACACGGCCATTCGATCCGCGGTAGGCCACATCGAACACCCGCGGCAGGTCGGCTTCGTCGATGCCGACGCCGGTGTCATCCACCCGGGCCCACGCCCCGCTGGAATCGCTGCCCAACGCCAGCGTCACCGCGCCACCCGAGGGGGTGTGGGCGATCGCATTCGCCACCAGATTGGACAGCACCCGGACCAGTGCACGGTCACTGCCGATCACCCGCACCGGGTCCGGCGGCACCGCCGCCGACAGTTGCACTCCGGCGCGCTCGGCGGCGATCTTGTGCGCCGCGATCACGTCGTCGACCACCTCGTCGAGTGCCACCTTCTCGTACGGCGCGTGAACCGCACCCGCGTTGATCTTGGACATCTCGAACAGGTCGTCGACCATCTCGGAGAGCCGAACCGATTCGTGCTCAATGTGTTTGGCCTGCACTCGCACCTCGTCGTCGCTGACCACGCCGTCGGCGATGGCCTCGGCCAAGGCGCGGATGCCGGCCAGTGGGGTGCGCAGATCATGGCTGACGAACGCCACCAACCGGCGGCGGGACTGCTCGGCCATCCGCTCGGCGTCGTGCATCTCCCGCTCCCACACCGTCCGCCGGGCTTGATAGCGGGCCAGCATCACCGCCGCCGGCAGCGTCACGATCGCCACGATCAGCAACACCACCGCAATCGAGGTGAACGTGCTGGTAATCATGAAGCCGCTGGCACCCAGCACCCCGGTCAGTGTCGCCAGCGTCGGGATCAGCACCAGCGCGGCCATGGTGACCGTCATCGACCACGAGCGTGCCAGCCGAATCACCAACGCACCCAACAGAACTACCGGCAGGGAACAGGCCAGCGCCAGTACCGCGATCTGGGCCAAATCACGCGGTGGCACGGTCACCGCCGCCGGCTTCACCTTGCCACAGATACCCACGGCCCCAGACCGTTTGCACCCGGTGGTGATCGCCGAGCTTGGACCGCAAGCGCTTGACGTGCACGGTGACCGTCGACAGGTCACCGAAATCCCAATGCCACACCTGGGCCAGCAGCTCCTCGCGGGAGAACACGGTGTCGGTATGGGTCAGGAAGAACAGCAGAAGATCGAATTCGCGGTTGGTCAGCCCCACCGGCGTGCCGTCGATGTACACCGCCCGGGACGCCGTCGACACCGTCAGGCCACCGACCGTGATCTCCAGCGGTAGCGCCGCCGCAGGGGACGGAGCCCGCCGCAGCACCGAGCGCACCCGCAACGCCAACTCGCGCGGGCTGAACGGCTTGGTCAGATAGTCGTCGGCACCGGCCTCCAGGCCTGCGATCCGGTCGTCCTCCTCGCCGAGCGCGGTCAGCAGGATCACCGGCACGCTGTAGTCGCCGTGCTGGCGCAGCGTCCGGCACAGTGACAGACCGTTGGGGCCGGGCATCATCACGTCCAGCACCGCGACGTCGATGCGCTGGGTTCCCAGCACCCGCAGCGCCTCGCTGCCGTCCCCGGCGACCGCCACCTCGAGGCCGTCGCGCTCGAGGTACCGCCGCACGACATCACGGACGACGGTGTCGTCGTCGGCGATCAACACGCGAGCCGGCATAGGAAAAGGTTAGCCAACACCAGCCGCTACCTGCACCGACGTCACGGTTTCGTCATTCCCTCACAGGCACAGCGCATATTGCTCGCCTAGGTTGTCGATATGGGATCGTGTGCGGTCACGGTGGTGCTGCCGTGCCTGAACGAAGCGGACTCGCTTCCCACCGTTCTGACTGCCATACCCGCTGGTTATCGCCCTCTCGTCGTGGACAACAACAGCACCGACGGCACCGCGGAGGTGGCCCGGCGGCACGGCGCCGAGGTGGTCCACGAGGCCCGGCCGGGGTATGGCGCGGCCGTGCATGCCGGTGTGGTGGCCGCCCGGACGCGCCTGGTCGCGGTGCTCGACGGCGACGGCTCGCTGAACCCCGCGGACCTGCCGCGTCTGGTCGCCGAACTCGACCGCGGCGCGGACATGGTGACCGGCAGGCGCCGTCCGGTCCCCGGTCTGACGTGGCCGTGGCACGCCCGGTTGGGCACCGCGGCGGTGTGCTGGCGGCTGCGTACCCGGCACCGATTGCCGGTGCACGATATCGCTCCGATGCGGGTGGCCGACCGTGCCGCGCTGCTGAACCTCGGCGTGGCCGACCGCCGGTCGGGGTACCCGCTGGAGTTACTGGTCCGGGCCGCTGCCGCGGGATGGCGGGTGGGGGAGGTCGACGTTGACTATGGCCCCCGCACCGCCGGGAAGTCCAAGGTGAGCGGCTCGGTGCGAGGGAGTCTCACCGCCGCCGTCGACTTCTGGAAGGTCATCTCGTGACAGACGCGCCGCTGCCGGTCACC
Organism: Actinomycetes bacterium; assembly: GCA_023416315.1. Classification (GTDB taxonomy): domain Bacteria; phylum Actinomycetota; class Actinomycetes; order Mycobacteriales; family Mycobacteriaceae; genus Mycobacterium. The sequence goes on along the minus strand of JAEZIA010000153.1, from coordinate 11,297 downwards.
GTGTTGGTGGTCGCCAAGGCGCCGGTGCCCGGGCTGGCCAAGACCCGGTTGGCGGTTTCGGTGGGGGCGCAGGTCGCCGCCGACATCGCCGCCGCCGCACTGCTCGACACCCTCGACGCGGTGGTCGCGACGCCGGTAGCGCACCGGGTGGTCGCGATGACCGGCGACCTCGAGCAGGCTTGCCGGGCCGATGAGATAAGCGCACGCCTCGCCGACTTCACCGTGATCGACCAGCGCGGCGACGGTTTCGCCGACCGGCTCGTCAATGCCCACGCCGACGCCGCGAAACTGAGTCAGCCGGTGCTGCAGATCGGGATGGACACCCCGCAGGTGCACCCGGATCTTCTCGCCGCCTGCGCCGGACGGTTGCTCACCTCGCCCGCCGTAATCGGCATGGCGCGCGACGGCGGCTGGTGGGTGCTGGGGGTGGCCGACGGCGCACATGCCGGATGTCTGCGCGAAGTACCGATGTCACGACCCGACACCGGCGCGCTGACCTGTATCGCCCTGGAGCGTGCCGGGCTTCCGGTCGTACTCGTCGACGAGCTGTGCGATGTCGACATCGTCGACGACATCGCCGCGGTCCGTGCCGCCTGCCGGCCATCGAGCCGGTTCACCCAAGCCACCCAAGGGGTTTGAGATGCTGGGACAGCTCTATGACCAGGCGCTGACCGGTGAGCGGTGTTGGCTGCGCCACGACGACGGACGCCGGCATCGCCTTCCGGTGCACAGCTGGCTGGGTGGCCAGGGTGCCGACACGGTGTTCGACGCCGCTGTTGTGGCGTTGTGTGACGGACCGACCATCGACCTGGGTTGCGGCCCAGGGCGGCTGGTGGCCAACCTGATCCAGCGCGGCATACCGGCCCTCGGCGTCGACCAGTCGGCCACCGCGGTCCGCCTGGCGCGGCGCAGCGGCGCGCCGGCGCTGGTGCGTGATGTGTTCGAGCCGCTGCCGGGCACCGGCCGCTGGCAGACGGTGCTACTCGCTGACGGCAATGTCGGGCTGGCCGGCGATCCGCGCCGAATCCTGCGCCGCGCCGCCGAGTTGTTGCGGGCGGGCGGCCGCTGCGTGGCCGAGTTCGATCCGGGCACCGTCGGGGTGCGGACCGGTTGGGTGCGGCTGGAGTCTGCGCACACCATCGGTCCGTGGTTCAAGTGGGCCACGGTGGGTGTCGACTGCGCGGCCGCATTGGCCGACGATGTCGGCCTGGCAGTGGCCGGTTTTCATCCGATCGGGGAGCGCGTCGTGGCTACCCTCACGCTGAGGTGACACCGCAGATGGGTAACACCGGCAAGGTGTCCTTACGGGGTACGGCAGTGACGGCTCGGGTCGGGGTCGCGCTCGGTCTTGCCGTGGCCATCTGCTTCGTCACCGGGCTGATCAGTCACTTCATTCAGCATCCCCAGCCGTGGTTCTTCTGGCCGACCCGGCCGGTCTGGCTCTACCAGCTGACCCAGGGCCTGCACGTGATCTCCGGTATCGCCGCGATCCCGCTGCTGGTGGTCAAGCTGTGGTCGGTGTACCCCAAGCTGTTCGAACGCCCCATCGTCGGTGGCCTGGTCCGCCAGATCGAGCGCGCCTCGATCCTGGTTCTGGTGGGCGCCATGATCTTTCAGCTGTCCACCGGCATCATGAACATCGCACAGTGGTACGCGTTCGCGTTCTTCTTCACCACCAGCCACTACGCGATGGCCTATGTCGCGGCCGGCGCGGTGGTGGTGCACATCGGCGTGAAACTGCCGGTGATCCGCCGGGCCCTCGGTGAACCGCTCGACGAGCCGCCGACCGGTGGGCTGCGGGTAGGGCCCAGTCGTCGGGCGGTGCTGGCCGGCACCTGGCTGGCCGTCGGCGCGGCGACGATAGTGACTGCGGGGCAGACTATTCCGTGGCTGCGCCGGGTATCGGTGCTGGCGCCGCGGTCGGGTGCCGGGCCTGCGGGAGTGCCGGTGAACCGGTCGGCCTTCGCCGCTGGTGTGCTGCGTAGCGCGCGGGCGCCGGACTACCGGTTGACGGTGGTCAACGGCTCGGCGGTCAAGGCGTTCACGGTTGAGGAGTTGGCGGCGATGCCGCAGACCACACACCAGCTGCCCATCGCCTGCGTTGAAGGGTGGAGCGCCACCGCCGACTGGACCGGCGTGGTGTTGGCCGATCTACTGAAAGTGGTTGGCGGCAAGTCTGATTCCGACGTCCGGATGATCTCGCTCGAACCGCCGGGGCCGTACTCGCGTACGGTTCTCCCGGCCCGGCATACCCGCGATCCGCAGACACTGATCGCGTTGAAACTCAACGGGCAGACCCTCGACCTCGACCACGGCTATCCCTGCCGGCTGATCGCTCCGACCAGACCCGGTGTGCTGCAGACCAAATGGCTGTCTCGAATCGAGGTCGTCCCGTGACCGCGGTCCGGGTGGTCCTCATCGCGGTCGGACTGGCGCTCGGCGGCTACGGCGTCGTGCTGGTGGCCGACAACTCCACCGAGGTCATCATCCGCATCGTGGTGTGGGCGCTGATCGGAGTTCTGTTGCACGACGCGGTGTTCGCTCCGGTTTGTGTGGCGCTGGGATTCACCGGGCGGCGATTGCTGCCGCACAGGTGGTGGACCCCGGTGCTGGTGGCCGCGCTGCTGACCGTCGTGCTCGCGCTGCTGGCGATCCCGGTGTACAGCAAGCCCGGCCTGCATCTGGACAACCCCACCGTGCTGGACCGCGACTATCAGGCCGGGTTCTGGATCGCGGTCGGCGTGGTCTGGGCCGCGGCGCTGCTCTACCTGGTGGGGGACCGGGTGCTACCAGTTGGTCAGAATGACGTGGTTGAGCAACAGGGCACCGATCACGTTGAGCCCCAACCACCATCGGTGCGCCCGGACCGGCAGCAGGGCGCCGGCGGCGGTGAGCCACACCTCGAACGGTAGCCAGATCCGCTCCGTCTCGGCCTTGGACAGCATCGACAGGTCGGCGAACAGGATCGCCACCAACGCGCCCAGCAGGAGCAGGTGCAGGCCGGAACGGCGCCTGATCGCGGCGATGTCGAAGACTCGGCCGATACCGGCGACGCTGCCGAGGCCGATCGCGCAGACCACCGACGCCAGGTTCGCCCAACTCCAATATTGGAACGGCCGGTTCAGTGCGATGCCCTGCCAATAGCGCTGCTGGACAAGGGTGTAGCCATCAAACCACCAGAAGCCGGCGATGGCGAAGACGCCGACCACCGCCAAGGCGCCCAGCACGGCTGGTGCGAGGGCCTGCACGGCGTCGCGCCACGACGTCGCGCAGATCAACACCGCGACGGCGAGCACCGCCATCAATGCCAGCCCGTAGTTCAGGAAGATCGCCCACCCGAGCACCAGGCCCGACGCGACAGCGGCGAGGGGCGGCCAGCGCACGGTCCGGCGAACGGCCAAGGCCAGCAGCGCAATACCCCACGCTGCCACCCCGGCGAAGTAGCCGTCGGCGGACACCGCGATCCAGATCGCGGTCGGGGCGACGGCGACGAAGGGTGCTACCAGGCGGGCGGTCCGCTCACCGGAGAGCGCGCGCACGGCCACCAGAATCGCTGCGGCGGCCGATGATCCGAACAGCACGCACCAGAGCCCGGCCCAGGCTCCTCCGCCGAGGCCGATGCGATCCAGCCAGACGAACGTCAGCAGCGCACCGGGCGGGTGGCCGGAGACGTGGGTGATCCACGAGTTGGGCTGGAAATCGAGGATGCGGCTGGCGAAGGTGCGGACGGCATCACCGATGTCGGTGATTGTCGGGACCTGGCGCAGGTATTCGTGGCGTGCGGTGAGCCGTCCCGCGAAGCCGCGCTGCCAGCCGTCGATCATCGCCAGTGCGAACGCCCACGCGAACGACGTCGCCCATACCGTCAGCGTCAGCTTTCGCCACGACAGCCGCTGCGCGAGTGCCGCGCCCCAGATCACCGCCGCCGCACCGATCAGGATCGCCGGGACCGTGCCCCAACCGACGTGCGCGTTCCACCATCCGAAGATCGGTGCGGTGTCGGCGAAGCTCTTGATCTGAGCCGGGGTGCTGTTGATCAGCGGGGTGACGATGCCGAGGTGCAGATGCGGAACGACGAACGCCGCGACCACCAGCAGCACGCCAACGGTTACCGCGACCGCTTCCTTGCGACCAATGCTCACAAGAACACAGCGTACGGATGATTGGTTGTGGCATTCTCCGAGTGTGTCCGCAGGGGCGGCGCCGCCTTCGGGGGTGGTGACCTTCTTGTTTACCGATGTGGAGGGCTCGACCCGTCGGTGGGAGAGCGACGCCGAGAAAATGAGGGCAGCTCTGGTCCGCCACGACCTCGTCCTCCGAGAGTCTGTCGCTGCCCAGGGCGGCTTCTTGTTCAAACACACCGGTGATGGCGTCTGCGCCGCCTTCGCGTCGCCGCGATCGGCGCTGCTTGCGGCAGTGGCGGCCCAACGAGCATTGGAGTTACCGGTCCGGATGGGCGTCGCTACCGGCGAAGCCGAACTGCGCGACGGCGACTACTTCGGGACGGTGCTCAACCGTGTGGCTCGGGTGATGGCCGCCGGGCACGGTGGGCAGATTGTCGTCGCCGATTCGACGGCGGGCCTTACTACCGGCGTCGAATTCCTTGAGCTTGGTCCGCATCGTTTGCGTGACGTACCCGAACCGATCGGTCTGTTCCAAGTCTGCGCGGCAGGATTGCGCACCGAATTCCCCCCGCTGCGCACGCTGGACCGTACCGCCGGCAACATAAGGACGCCGGCCTTGAGGTTTGTCGGGCGTGACGCTGAACTGCGGACTGTCGCAGACGAAGTACGTGGTCACCGGCTGGTGACACTGACCGGTGTGGGCGGCGTGGGTAAGACCCGGTTGGCGATGGAGGTAGCGCAGCAACTGAGATTTGAATTTCCAGACGGGGCATGGCTTTTGGAGTTCGCATCGATATCCGATCCTGCCGTGCTGCCGAATGCGGTTGCAGCGGTCTTTGGCGTCACGCAACATGCGGGTGCGACGTTGACCGAAAGCGTGGCGGAAGCTTTGGAGGGTAAGTGCCTGTTGCTGGTCGCCGATAACTGCGAACACGTTCGGGATGCGGCTGCCGATCTGATAGACGCCATCATTACGGATACGACGACGGTACGGATCCTGGCAACCAGCCGAGAAGGACTCGGCGCCAACGACGAACGCCTGTGGGCGGTTCCATCGCTGGACTTCCACACGGGGACCGATTCGGCCGCGGTCGACCTCTTTCTCGACCGGGCTCGCTCAGTCGTCGCAGGGTTCGACTTCGCCGATGCGGACGAGGCGGCCGCGGCAGTCGAGATCTGTCGGCGGCTGGACGGCATCCCATTGGCCATTGAGCTCGCAGCGTCCCGAATGGCATCGATGTCGCCATCAGAAGTTCGCGACCGGCTCGATCAACGCTTCCGTCTCCTGATCGGCGGGCGGCGAGGCATAGAACGTCACCAGACGTTGCGTCACACGGTGGCCTGGTCCTTCGACCTGCTTGACCGAAGAGAAAGGCAGCTGCTCGCGCGTTGTTCGGTGTTCGCAGGCGGCTTCGACCTCGCCGCGGTTCAGGCGGTGGGCGCACCCGATACCTGTGACGAGTTCGAGGTCCTGGACGCCCTCGACGCGCTGGTCCGCAAATCGTTGTTGGTCGTGCACCGACGTTCCGGCCGGACCCGCTACTCGATGCTGGAGACGATCCGTCAATTCGCGGAGGAACAGCTCGTGGGTGATGGATCCGCCGGCCAGGTCCGCGATCAGCATGCAGCCTACTTCGCGGGCCGGGAGGCCGAGATCGAGGCGATGTGGGACGGACCCGACCAACGAGCCGCCTACGAATGGTTCAATCTCGAGTTGCCCAATCTACGGACCGGCTTTCGCTGGGCGATGGATTCATCGAACTTCGAGGTGGCGGCGCCGATCGCCACCTACTCCGCGTTCTTCGGTTGCGCCGTCGCGAATCTCGAACCGCTGGAGTGGGCTGAAGAACTCGTTCCCGTCGCGCGCGAGAGTCGGCATCCTCGGCGGGTGGCGCTGCTGGCCGTCGCGTCACAGTGCTGGATGCGTGGGCGCACCAGCGATGCGCTGCAGTTTTGCGAAGAGGGCATTGAAGACCTTCTGGAGGATCCGGAGGTCCCGATGCCGTTCGGAACAGAGGCGCTTCTCGGTGCCGCCTATATGGCGGTCGGCGAGGCCCGGCGCGCCGTCGACTGGTACTCCGCCCGGCTCGCCGCCGCCACCGGAGACACGGTATTGAACCGGGTCGGTCTGATCTTGGCGCTCATGGGTTCTAACCGCCGCGATGACGCGCTGGTCGTCGCGGCGGATGCCATGGCCGCGGCGGAGGCGACCCGAAATCCCTACGTAGTGTCGTTCACGTCGATGGCATGCGGATACGCACTGTTCGACGTCGACCCCGATGCGTCATTCGATGTCTCCCACCGGGGATGGTTACTGGCGGTGCAGAGTGGCAACCGTGCCAACGAAACTCATCTGGCGGCCAACCTGACGCGGGTCATGGTGCATCACGGCGACCCGCTCGACGCGCTCGACCGGCTCGAGGAAGTCAGCCACAGGTACTACGACGTCGGCAACGTCAACAACCTCCGGCACGTGCTGGCCATCCTGGCGGTCATGCTGGATCGTTTCGGGCGGTGTGAGTCCGCGGCCACCATCGCCGGTTTCTCCGTCAACCCCTTCATCGCCGCGACCTTCCCCGAAACCGGTGCACTGACCGCTCATCTTCGAGAAGTTCTGGGCGACAGATCATTCGCCGAGCACCGCACGGCTGGCGCATCGATGCCTGTCATCGCCATGCTCGATTACTCCGATCGCGAGATCGCGGAGCTCCGTCGAGAGATCGCGGCACGATGACGTCTGAGACGACCGGTCGGCCCGGTCGGCACCAACGCGACAACGCTGCGAATTGCCTTGTCAAATAGGCATATTCGACCGTGGGCCAAGCCAGCTCCACCGCCGCCGTGGAGGTTGTTCTGCCGGGGCGTCGCCCACACCCACTCCGAGGCCGCCGTTCGTGCGATATACGGGTCTTCGAATCGGGCCGCGTGATCAATTACGAGGTGGCCCTCCCCTGGTTCGACCGGGCGAGGGCCGCTCTCGTCGATTACTCGGCTGTCACCGGCCCGGTGCTGGTCATCGGGGCCGAAAATGACCGGATCGTCTCACCGAAGTGGGCACGACGCGTAGCCGCCCGGTACCGCCGGGGCCGCTACGTCGAGATTCCGGCCGCCGACCATATGGTTCAGTGGTCACCAACTGCCGGTGACGATGCGGTATATCGATGGCCGGCTCGGCCGGTCGTAAGCGTCGATTGTGCCTCATGTCCTCATTTTCCGCGTAGGTTCAGCCGCCCCACGACGACCACTGATCGACGTCCACCGCGATCATCGGGCCGTCCAACGGAACATACTGATACTGCGGGTATTTCGCGCGCAACAGCTCGCAACCGCGGGCGTACACCGGATCGTCGTGATGAATCGCGGCGATCCCATCGGCGCGCACCCACCACAGCTGCGACCAGTCGTCGTCGTACTGGTCGACCAGGATGCTCACCCGCGGGTTGGCCTCGATGTTGGCCAGCCGGCGCAGCCGCTTGGTGGTTTTCGGCTTGCCGTCCACCGCGGTGTAGATCATCGACTCGGCCGCCGCGAACACGATCGGCACGATATGCGGGGGACCGTCGGGGGTGACGGTCGCCAGCCTGGCCACCGGTGCGGCCGCGAAGCGGTCGGCGGGCTCGGTCACGCCTGGGTGGCGGGCTGCTCGATGTCGGCGCCCGCGGTGTTCGCGATGAAGTCGTCGATCAGGTCGACCACCTCCATCGGGCGCTCGACCTGCGGGAAATGCCCCACCCCCGACAGCACCTCGAGTCGGACGTCGGGCCGTGCCTCGTGCGCGGCGTACGCGTGCTCGACGGGGATGATCGCGTCGGCGTCCCCCCAGATCGTCATGATCGGCATGTCGGCCTTCACGTGCAGCCGGTTCAGCGCGCTCACGGCCTGGCCGCGGTAGTCGACCACCGAACGCAGGGTCTTGAGGAAAGCCCGTCGGGTCTCGGCGTCGGCGAACGAGCTGTAGGCGTTCCAGATCTCCGCGCCGCGTGGCGACTGGATTCCGGCCCTGCCGAACCAGGACCGCACCTTCTCGCCGACGGCCAGCACCGGCGGCGGCGCGATCACCGGCATGATCAGCTCGGCACCGGGCGCGGAGAGCAGGCGCAACGTCCAGCCCACGTCGGGCCCCAGGCCGCCGCTGTTCATCAGGATCAGCCGTCGGCAGTAGTCGGGGTGCTGGTAGATGAACTGCATGGCGACGCCGCCGCCCAGCGAGTGGCCCACCACGGTCGCCTGCGCCACCCCGAGCTCGTCGAGGAGGTCGCGCAGCCACACCGCGAACGCGCCCAGCGAGTAATCGCTGCGCGGCTTGGCGGAGTTGCCGTGGCCGAGCAGGTCGGGCGCGATCACCCGGTACCTGCGAGACAGCGGGCGTAGCACCGAGCGCCAGGTGTGTGAACTGCCGGCCATGCCGTGCAGCAGCAGCAGCGCCTCACCCTGGCCTTCGTCCAGGTAGGCCACCCGGTCACCGTGCAGGTCGAGAAACTTCAGCTCGTCCATACTTCTCTGTCCCCTCTATAGGGCCGTGCAAACCATTGTTCACCAGCCGTAGCCCCCAGGGAGGTCACCGCCGTTGGCGAACCGCTCGCGCAGCGCACGGCGATCCAGCTTGCCGATTCCGCGTCGCGGCAGCTCGTCGACAATGTGCAGCTCACGTGGTGCGGCGGTGGGGTCGAGGGTCTGCGAGAGGAATTCTCGGATGTCGTCCAGGCTGGGTTCGAGCACGCCAGTGAGAAGGACCACTGCGGCGGCCACCCGCTCACCGAGGCGGTCGTCCTCGAGTCCGAACACCGCGCAGTCGGCGATCGCGGGATGCCGGGACAGCGCGGCCTCCACCGGCGCGGGCATCACCGTCAGACCGCCGGTGCTGATGGCCTCGTCGACCCGGCCCAGCACGCTGAGCCGGCCTTCGCTGTCGAGGATGCCGAGGTCGTCGGTGCAGAACCAGCCGGGTTCGGCGAACGGGTCGGGATCCGGCGGATTGCGGTAGCCCAACGCCAGCGTCGGGCCGCCGATGGCGATGCGGCCCTCACCCGCCTCGGTGCCGCCGTCGAGCCGGATCGTCACCCCGCTCAGCGGGACTCCGTCATAGACACAGCCGCCCGCGGTTTCGCTGGAGCCGTAGGTTCGGACGACTGCGATACCGGCGGCCGCGGCACCGTCGAGAACCGGCCGCGGCGCGGGACCGCCACCGAGCAGCACCGCGTCGAGTTCGGCGAGCGCCGCGGTGGCCTCGGGGTCCAGCAGCGCCTTGGCGAGCTGCGTGGCGACCAGCGCGGTGTAGCGCCGACCGGAACCCAATTGCGCGACCGCCGTTGGCAACTGGGTGACGTCGAAGCCCGAGGAGATGTCCATCTCGACCGGGACCGTGCCGGCTTGCAGGCTGCGCACCAGGACCTGGATCCCGGCGATGTGGTGGGTGGGCAGCGCCAGCAGCCAGGTGCCGGGACCACCGAGGTGGTCGAGGGTGGCCGAGGCGCTGGCGATCAACGCCGACGGCGTTAGCATCGCACCCTTGGGAGTCCCCGTCGTCCCCGACGTCGAGACCACCAACGCGACGTCGTCGGCGATCTCCTCGCCGACACGCAAAGACGTTGTCAGCAACTCGCTTTCGCGGAAGTCGCCGGCGGGGATGGGCACCAGGGGTGCGTCTCGGCCGTCGAGAACACCGTCGAGTGCGGTCATCACGGACTGCGCCGACGGACCGGGTGGAATGGCGAGCGCTCGCAGAGTGGTTATTCGACGTCCTCACTGTCTCGCGGATCGTCCAGCGGCCAGCCGAAGGTGGCGAGCTTGTCGTGGACCCGTTCGATGTCCTCCGGAGTGGGCAGCGTATCGGTGATCTCGGTGATCAATACCCCGATGTCGATGTGATCGAACGCGCCGCGCTCCAGCAGCGCACCGGCGACCGCGCGAACCTCGTCCTCGCTCAGACGTCGACGCAACAAGGCGAACAGCGGCACCTGATCGGGGTGCGGAACCCCGTCGGGGTAGCCGGCCCTGATCCAGGCCACGATCTTGGTGAGGAAGTTGGTCACCGCGACATCTCCCATGCGCTGGGCGTCCCGGGGGGCGCCCGAAGGAACTCCCCAAAGCCTAGTCGCCGCAGCCGTGCCGTCGCGGCCTCGAACACCCGCGATCCGCGTCCGGAGACGAACCCCGGACGGACTGAAGGTTAACAGCGGATGAACACCTGTGGGACGTCTACAACTGCCCTGTTCATGGGTGCGTGGCCGCTGGTCAAACGGTCCTTCGACCTAGCAGAATCTCGGTTATGACCACGGAGATGATTATCCTGGTGTTACTGATCGCCACCGCGTTGGCGTTCGATTTCACCAATGGATTTCACGACACCGGCAACGCCATGGCGACGTCAATCGCCACCGGTGCTCTCAAGCCCAAGACCGCCGTGCTGCTCGCCGGCATCTTGAACTTGGTCGGTGCGTTTCTCTCCGTCGAGGTCGCGGTCACGGTGACGACGTCGGTGCTCAAGGTGCAGGACACGAAGACCGGTCATCTGCTGTCCGGCATCGACGCGTCGACGGGTTTGACGATCATCTTCGCCGGCCTGATCGGCGGCCAGCCGCGTCGCCAGGTGCCGCGTGAGCATGTGCACCGCGGCCTTCGACGCGCTGTAGGAGTAGTTCTCCATCGCCGGCACGCGCAGCCCGTCGATCGAGCCGATGTTGATCACCCGGGCCGGGTCGGCGTTCGAGGCCGCGCGGCGCAGCGCCGGCAGCAGCAGCCGCGTGAGGTCGCCGAGGCCCTTGACGTTCACGTCGAGGACCTTGTCCCACCCGGCCTGCGGGAACTCGTCCAGCGGCGCGCCCCACGTCGCCCCGGCGTTGTTGACGAGCACGTGGAGCGTGTCGTCGAAGCGGTCGCGCACCGCGTCGGCGAACCCGGCGCGGCCGTCCTCGGACGCGAGGTCGGACGGCATCGAGACGCACTCGCCGTACGCGGACAGCCGCTCGGCGGCCTCGTGGCAGGCCTCGATCTTGCGTGCGGTGATGATCACGCGTGCGCCGGCGCGCACGAATCCCTCGGCGATCATGTAGCCGATCCCGCGCGAGCCGCCGGTGACCACGACCGACTTGCCGCTGACGGAGAAGAGCTGGTCGACGTCCATAGGGGCCGGAGACTATGGTCGCGCCATGGCCGATGGCATCACCCCCGACG